>NZ_CP018064.1:0-365084 GCF_001886355.1 Rhodococcus sp. 2G
ACGGTGGTGGCGATCGGGGAACATGCGATTACTGTGCAGCAGCTGAGCGATCTCTCAAAGCACGTCGGTAAGCTGGCAACTGTATCGGGTAGCTTCCATCTGCTGGTCTCTTCAAGTGGACGTAATTGGATTAGTTCCCCAGTGTCGGGGCTACGTCGCACTTTCTTTGTCCGAACGCAAAGTGGCGTACTTGCGAGTGACCGCGCGGATGTCCTTGCATCCTTGGTCGGCGCGTGGGTCGACGACGGGATGCTCGCACTCAACTTGCTTTCGTCAGGAATTCCTTGGCCATTGTCAAGCCGATCCGTATGGCGGGGAGTTGAGCAAGTAAGCGCCGGGCACTATCTGGAATCGCAAATAAATGGACGAATCCGCCATCACCCATGGTGGGAGCCTCCTGAGCCAGGACTATCTATTTCAGAAGGACTGGAATCAGTGAGGTCGGAAATATTTACTTCGGTGAACTTCCGAATTCGAGACAAGAAAAACATTGCGTCGGATCTGAGCGGGCTGGACTCGACAGCATTGTGCAGTATTCTCGCTCAGATCAAACCTAGCAGTTCAACGATTCTCGGAATAACTGGCGGAAGCCCCGATGTAATGGATGACGATGTTCGGTGGGCACGAATAACCGCGAAGGAACTTGGTATCCCACACGAAATTATTGATTCCGAGTGTATCCCACTCCCTTATAGCGCTCTGCTAGATGTAAAACACTCATTCGACGAGCCTTTCCCCATGTGCGTTCAGATCGCCCGGTTTGAGACTCTAGCCGAACGAAGCCGTCAATGGAGGGCGGACATCCGATTCTCTGGATTCGGCGGAGATGAAATATTCGATACATCCGATGTGTGGATTCCGTCCCTTCTGCGAAATAAACCATGGCAAGCAATATCAGCAGCCCGTATTATGCGGGCGAGAAACAGATGGTCACGCACCAAAGTTGCCGCATCTCTCCTCGACCCCAGATCTTATCAGCGTTGGCTGCTAGACGCAGCTCGGGATATTGGAACAGAGCGACGTCCAGCATGGGAGCAGAGCTTCGGCTGGGCGCCACGACCTACGCTGCCTCGATGGATGTCAAAGGATGCTTCTGACCTCATCCGTGACACCATTTTGAGTGCATCGGATAATGAACCCCGCAGCTCCTCGAAGGGTATGCATCGTGCCTTGGAAATAGTGCAAGCGGGAGCCAGGATCGCCCGCCAATTCCAGCAGGTATCCAACGAGGCCGGCGTACCGCTCGCAACACCGTATTTCGATGACACAGTACTCAACTCGGCCCTCGCGGTAAGTCCGTCGGAGCAATTGGCGCGATTCTCCTACAAGCCTTTACTGACAGAAGCGATGCGCGGAACAGTTCCAGACGCAACATTGGTCCGTCAGACGAAGTCGGAAACCAGTGAAACGGTCGCACGCGGACTTGAAAAGAATCGAAGTGAAATCCTTGAGCTTATGGATGACTCGGAACTCGCTAAACGCGGACTGATACACCTTGAGACATTCCGAGAATTCTGCTTCAATCCGATGTTGCGCATAAAACACGCGCATGACCTCGATCTCACGATCGCGACCGAGATATGGATGAGAAATGTTACGTCGTGGATAAGTGAGAATGCATCGGGTTCAGATCTCGGCTGCCAGCCGGGCGGCCGCGCACGTACTCGTTCGGCCGAAAGGAGGTGAACTATGTCCACATACGAAAAGCCGATGCTCATTCGCGTCGGATCGTTCTTCGGCGAAACAGCCGGGATTCGAACGCATTCGTTTGAGTTCATCGGATGGCGCGTCTAGGCACGGTACGTCCACTTGAGGTGCGACTACCGTGATAGGTCTAGTCCGGGTGGCGGCCGGGAGCGCTCTGGGTAGCGTTTGCATTCTCTGCCGCCATCCTCCAATGCCGCAGTGTATTTCGAGGTCTGTATCTCTGAACAGATGGTGTCGAGCATGTCTTATGAGTTGAGAAAAAATGTCTCGATGGTCGAGACCGAATACGGAACTGTGTTGCTTGATGGAGCGCAGGGAAGCTACTGGAATTTGAACGCGACGGCGACAGAAATCTTGAAGAATCTCTTAACTTCAGATCTCAACGACACAGCGCACAGTATTGCGGAGCAATTCTCGATTGATCTCGCTACCTCGTTGTCCGACACTCAACAGTTGGTGAGCGAGTTGGAGAGTGCAGGACTCGTAGCCAAGCGTACAACGACACCTCCTCTACGCTAGGTCGAAATGTGACTACCTCGCGACACGTTACTTACGATCCCCGGTCTCTTCCGTTCGCTCGACGGTTCGCTGCCCGCATTGCAGGGCTCTGCGGCCATCTCTTGGCGCACATCGCGCCGGTTCATCTTCATCGGTTTCTGTCGATAGCCCGGACAAGAGCCAAGCCGGCAACCGTCGAGGAAGCTTCCCAAGCATGGACCGACGTGATCACCGCCAACATTGCGTGCGATGGACCACAAGCGTGCCTTACGCGTTCCCTCGCTACCGTTGTTCTCTGCCGGTTCCGTGGAGTGTGGCCGACCTGGGTGGTGGGAGTCCGACGAAGTCCCCCTTTCGGAGCGCACGCGTGGATTGAAGTGGAGGGGATGCCTGTGGGGGAAAGCTATCCGGCTGGATATCACGTGCCGCTCGTGTCGGTACCGCCTCTCGGTCGTCGCTGTCACGGTCGATCCCCATCCCCTCGATCCTGACCGGTTTGCGGAAGACACTCCATGACGAACATCCGACCGCGCTGGAGCTATGAGCTGATGGATGCAACGACGTTTGACAACAGGTATCGCGGACAATTGATTGCGGCCGGTTCAGTTGGTCTTTTGCTGTCGTTATCGACACTGGCACAACCGATGTTCGTCAGTACGTTCATATCGAGAGTGGAAGACAGGGCATCGGTGGTCTGGCCGCTGGCGATGATCACCGTCATGTTCATCCTGCAGGCCGTGCTGACAGCTGCGCAGTCGTTCCTCCTCGGAAGAGCCAGTGAACGGATCACTGCGCTGCTTCGATGGTCGGCCACCCGGGATCTGCTCCGGTCGGACGTAGCGGAATTTCGTAAGTTGGACCGGGGTGATACCCATTCACGGCTGGTCAGCGATACGCAGCTCGCCAGTGTTGCCCTCGCCGACGGTATCGTCGACATGGCCACGAGCGGCTTCATGGTCGTCGGAGCTGTCGCGTTGATGCTCTACGTCGATGTCGGTCTGGCGGTCGCGGCATTCGGTTGCCTGTCTTCAGCGGCACTACTGTCGGCACTGCTGGCGAGCCGGGTACGTGCGATGGCGACCACGAATCAAGCTGATATCGGTGCGTTCAGTTCAGGTGTTCAGCGTATTCTCGGCTCGATCCTGACCATCAAATCTTCCCGAGCGGAAGATCGAGAAGAACAGCGGATCGCCAGCCTCGCCGATCGAGCCCGACGATCGGGTGTGCGGCTGACGTGGTTGTCCTCGCTGTTCATGCCGGCGGCTACGGTCGGTTTGCAGCTTGCCCTTCTTGTCACGATCGGCTGGGGCATGAGCAAGGTCGTAGAGGGGCACATGTCACTGGCGGATCTGACCGCATTCGTGATGTATCTCTTCTTTCTCTTGAGTCCGCTGGCGATGCTGTTCATGTCTTTGGGGAGAATTCAACGGGGGCGAGCGGCGCTCAGCCGGGTCAAGGAGCTCAAGGGGATCAAACAAGAGGCTGATCCTGTCGTCGTGCCGTGCCGCTTGGGTGAAGATGATGGCATCGCATTCGAGGATGTGCGTTTTGGATACGATGCGAAGAGGCCGGTCCTGAGGGATGTGTCCTTGAGGATTCCGCCTCGCGGAGTCACAGCAATCGTCGGCTTGTCGGGAGCGGGAAAGACGACACTGTTCCAGCTGCTCGAACGGTTCTACCATCCCGATAGCGGATCGATACGCGTAGGCGAGCAGGACATTTCGTCGATGCCCCTGGGGCAACTACGTGGATTGATCGGATATGTAGAACAGGACGTCATGCTGTTTTCAGGATCGCTCCGGGAGAACATCTGTTACTCGAACCATGACGCTGCAGAGGCAGATGTGGCTGCAGCAATCCGCCTCGCTGGTCTTCAACCGACCGTGGACAAACTCCCATCCGGAATGGATACGATCCTGAGTGAAGGAGGCGTAGGACTGTCCGGTGGCGAGAAGCAACGTGTGGCGATTGCGCGGGCACTGTTGAAGAAGCCGAGGTTCATCCTTCTCGATGAAGCCACGGCGCATCAGGACAGCGAGACCGAAGCGGTACTGCTCGACACCCTCAAGAATGTCTCCGTCGAGACCTCGGTCATCGTCATTGCGCATCGGTTGTCGACAATATCGATCGCCGACCGGATCGTCGTCCTGGACGGCGGCAGCGTTCATTCAGTGGGAACACACGAAGAACTGCTCGAGGTCGACGAACGCTACAGGACAATGATTCTCCTCCAGATGGAGTCCGCGCCCGCGTAGGACAAGTCCCCGTGAGGGGGTGTGCGACGTCAGCGCGTGATTCTCATCGATGGGATTATCCAGCCGACGCCGGTGTCAGAGGCACTCGGAGTGCAGAATCTCGTCCCGGATTCCAAAGAGTCGGACAGCGATGCCGACGTAGTCAGGAGTGCGGTCGAACTCACCGCTCTAGCGTCTTGCGGGGTCCGGTCGAGCGGATATCAATGGCAATCGAAGACTGGTTCTGGCCTTTTTCCGTGCCGGGCTTGGAGTTGCTGTATCTGCACAGTTCCGCTGTCGAGGGTGATGTGTGGCAGCCCGGGGATCAGCGAGGGGTGTGTCCGATCCTGATGCACCTCATCGACCACGAGTGGAAGGCGCGCAACCTGGGATCGGATCAGGACCCCACCGCCGGTGGCGCCACCTGATCTCAGGCTCGCCCCGACAGAAGAGCTCAGCCACTTTGTGGCCGACGGCTGCGGTCGGCACCGGTCGTCCGCCGGCGGGAACCAGCTGTAGGAACCGCGGGGTCGACGCGATGTCGGGCTATTCAGATGCTGTCGGCGCAGTTCGCCGACTCGACGAATTTCGACCAGAACAGAACTGTCACCTCGAAGGACCAGTCCGTTCTCGCAGCCGCTCCCACGCCGAACTCCTGTCAGGAGCGGCGCGCGTTCGGTGACGTTGTCTCCGAGGGGCGCATCCCGCTACAGCAACAGGAGCGACGACGCGGTCATTGATGCTGCGCTACCGACAGTGCGGGCCGGCCAAGGTGCATATCCAGGTTCTGCTGATCTTCCAGATGCCGTGTTCGGCCACGAGCGGGACGACGGCGCTGTTGCGCTACACGCCCATGAGCGGGAACTTCTCGATCATCCGAACGTAGTGTTCCTCGCGGGCCGGAACTACACCGTGATGACAGGGCACGTCTGGCCGTCTGCAGCTACCCCGTTGCACGGGAGCCGCTCGATCGGCGTACATCGACAGCGTCTGGCCGTCATCGTCAGAGAATCCTGCCTCAGCCCATCTGCAGCCTAAGCGAAAACGCAAGCTGTCAGCGAGGATCCAATCCTCACCCGGAATAGAGGCAGCTCGTGAGTTCCCCATCGTTCGACTCCATAAGACACTTGACGAACGCAACGGTCGACTGAGTTGGCAGAACTCTATCGAGGATGGCGTTTTTCGAGACACCACGAAGATGTCCTGGCGTCCAGAGCCGGTCTTGCGTAGCGTGGTCGCGTGCAACAGCCACCGACGGCGCTGTCCCCCTGGCATCGAGCGGTGGCTATCGCGACAGAACTTGTGCTGGCGGTGTGAGGCCCGACAGGGCAAGGCCTTGCGCGACACATTGCGGGGTGTGACCGACCACTACCGGTCGGTCACACCCCGCACGCGCTTGCAGGCGATAAGTTGGATGGCCGGATGAGCGGGAGCCGACACGGACTGTGTGTTGACCCTAGAGCAGTGCTTCGGCTGCGACGCACTTCGTTCCGAACGACTGATTTTTGTTGCTACAGCGACCGGGATTGCAGCGGCTCCGGCACGTCGGCGTCAAGTTCGAGATGGGTGACGAGCAGGTCCTGCAGCTTGGTGCGCTGCTCGCCGGCCGGGCATTCACCGACCAATGCTGAAGCGGCGAAGTGCTCGTCGAAGACCACTGCGAGGTTTCGGGCGTTGAGTAGGGACCGCATCGATGGAACCCACCGATGGATGCCGTTCACCGATTCGGCTTCCGCGAGGTTGTGCAGTTCCTCGGCAACACTGATGAACGCTCGCGGAACATCCAACTTCTCAGCTGCTTTCAGGTCGACCGGTACATGCAGCTCAAACGCAGCACGGTCCCGGATCGGTCCGGTGATCCCGAAACCCACTCCGGGATTCACATTGATGATCACCGAAAACCCCTCGGCTGCCTTGACTGTTTGCTCCTTAGGGCGGTCGAGAACGGTCACCGTCCGTTGGTGATCGAGAGCGGGCAGCAAAGTGGCCTGCACGCCCGGAGGCATCCACCCGAAATCATCCAAAAGGAGTGGTCTGCCCCGCTGCATCGCTTCGATCAGAGGACCATCCACCCAGCGGAACACGCCGGCCTCTCCGGGCTCCGGTAGGTACTGTCCGACGAGATCCTGTGTGGTCATGCCGTCATAGCAGGCAGCAATGATCAACTCGTCGCCATGGGCGGCCTGTGCCGCGGTGGTCTTGCCTGTACCGGGCGGCCCGGACTGAATGAGGTGCATCCTCCACGTGCGGGCTTGCCGAAGAATATCGATGTCGCTGTGCACGCCGTCGATCACGCGGGGGATATATCCCGGAACGTGAGAGGCATCGTGCTCCGCAGATGGTGATGCAGTGTGAGCGGTGCTTTGTGCCCATTCGGCTCGCTCGACGAATTCATCCACACCAGCACCGACGAGTCCCTGCATCGACAGGAACATGTCGACGAACCGGGTCGCGATCGTATGCCAGGTGCTGGTGGCACCATCGGGGATGGCTGCGCTGTCTCCTGGCTGCGATACAAGTAGAACCTGACACGGTTCCCCGCCGGGGGTGGCAAGCGCGGCCTCTCGTTCGACACCGTCTGCGACCGCAACAACGCGGGCGCCGAGTTCCGCCAGTGCCTCCTTGGTCGGCTCGACGCGTTCGATGTTCAGTGAACCGATGGGGCCGGAAATGTACACACCGCCGTCGGTCGCTAGGGCGACATGTGCGTCGTGGACCTCATGTGCGAAGCGGTCCTTGGTGTACGAAATCCCGAAGACGATCACGCAGAGGCCTTTCTCATTCGTCGAGGTGCCGCCGTCGGGTGCTCCATGGTCGTTCGAGGGCCGAACGTCCAGGGGCACAATGCGGTGGCATCGCCCGTGGTCAAGACAGTGGAGTGATCATATTGAGTGCAGTTCCGGCATCCTGGGCTCCGATGGCCCGTTCCATCCAGGCTGCGGGTGTGGAGTTGGTGCACACGAACGTCGAAGTTCACCTGTTCGGTGTGGACGGGTTCGCGTTGCTTGACGAACCCGTGCTTTGCGCGTCTCGTCCTGATCGTTTGCTCGTTGACGTGGCTCGTCTCGGGGAGCTCATCACCCCTGATACCCGCATGGACTCCATGGTGGGGCGGATGGCTTTCCCGGAAGCGTCCGGGCTGGTCGTATCTGCCTTGACGATGCTCGGGGTCGACGGATGGTGGCGTAAGGCCGATACCCCTCCCAGTGCAGAATGGGGTGCGGCGCGGACTTTAGCTCAGCTGGTGTGTGAAGCGAACTTCGCCAGCGCACATCGTTCGGAACGGATGTTGTTGCAGTCCGCCCTTGCGGTATCGGCCCCACTTTCCCGGGCAATGTCGCAGCGGCAGCTGGCACGGTTGCTGCTGTTCGAGATTTTGCCGCGGGCTGATTTCCTCATCCTGCCGGTGAACGTCGTCAGAGGTGCTCGCACGTGGCTGACCTCGCAGAGCAGTCACGAAGCTGTGTCGCGTTGTGTGAGCTTGTGGAGGCATGCGCGACAGCTGGATCTCACAGATTCCACCGCGTGGAGACATCTGGGCGGTGACTTCGATGCGGCAGTAGAACTGGTCTGCGGGGACATGCCCGACGCCCAGTTCACCCACAGCATGGCGAAGGACATCATCGAACCGATAGAGCGGGTTATCGCTCAGGCTGCCGTCGTGTGCCGGGACGCAGCCGCGCGCTTCGACGAGGACACCGAAAGCAGCGCGATGTCCCCGTCCGACAGACCTGATGCATCATCCGGATATGGCGGTGTGGGGCTACCCCACCACCGGATGCTGCGCTACAGCATTCCCACCGAGAGCGAACGTGCTGCACGAGACCAGTTCGCCGCGCGACTCACCGAAGCTAGTTATCGCTCTCCAGGCATCCAGAGCACTCCGGTCCCATATCCCGCCGGCCGCCTGAACACCCGAGAGCTCGTGCGACTGAGCGCGCAAATGCACCTTGGTCTGGCACCTACCGCCAAGCCGTGGACAGCGAGAGTGATGATGCCCCGCGCACGAGTCCGGCTGACCTTCGCGTTGGTTTTCGACGCTTCACTGTCGATGTCCCCCTGGACACATCACGCAGGTCCACTCGGTTGGTCGATCGCAGCGGCGGTCAACGAGCTCGGTGGAAGTTGCACTGTCCGCGGATTCGGTGGGGGATCCTTTGAGGTCATCCGGCCTGGCACCGCCCCGGTGAACGTGCCTCGCGTCGTCGACACCGGATCTGGATCGGACGGCTGCGACCTCGCCCTGGACCACGCTGTCGCCGACAGTCGGATCCTCACACAGGCCGGAGCGCGAGTGGTCGTCGTGCTCACCGACGGCAAACTGCCGGCCGAGGACGCGACAGGAATCGACCGGACGGTGGGCCGCCTCCGCGATGCAGGAGTGGTGGTCCTGTGGGTGCTGACCTCAGCGAGGGTGGCAGCTGATGTTGTCCCTGACCGCGCAATTGTTCTGACATCGGTGACCCCAGAATCGTTCATCGACGTGGTATCTCGAACGGTCGTCGAGGAACTTGCCCACACCTGAAACCGATAATCACGGCGGCCGATGACCCGAACCACGACTTCTACGGTATTCGCAACCACGTAGGCCGACCCTGTCGGCAGGAAGGTGTGTGTCATGTCGAATACCCGCATCCAGGCGGTGACACGAGAGGCCGTGGCTGCCGCCGACCCGAATGTGCCGTGCGGCCCACTGGTTCTCGGGGACGGTGACGTCCATGCAGTCGGTGAGGCGCACGGACGGTTGGTGCCTATGGTCGGCCAACTGCGACCGTTCCTGTATGACGTCGCCTACGACAATGTCCGTGTCTACGCCGACCGAGTCGAGGACGTACTGGCGATGATGCTCGGCGACCGGTACGCGGAACTGGTTGCCCGTGTCGACAGCCTGGATGCGAACCCGGCGCCGGCGCCGGAAGAATCCGACGTGACCCACTTCGATGACGTGCTATCCGTCGTCGACGACCACACCGCTGACGAGTTCGATCCTCCCGCGACCGCCGAGGACCTCGAAGCGTTCGCGGCTCACATGGCCTACAACGAGGAGCTCGCCCAGGCGCAGTACGAGATGGCGCTGATTCGCCGCCAGCATGCGGACTCGGTGCGTATTCGGCTGCAGGCTCAGATAAACGACAAGGCCCGTGTCGATGGCAGCTGGCAGATTCTTTCCGATGAGCAGCAGCAACTGCTCACCTCCGCAGCAGACGAGAACGGTCTTTCACCGGCAGGAGTGATCGAAGAGGTGCCTGTGCTTGTCGACGGCGTGGATGGCACCCTCACGCAGACCACGGTCGAACGCGGAGTGTGGACGGCCGACACGCAATTGGTCGTCAACACGGGAGATTACTCGCCGTGGGAACCGATCCCGTTCCCCGAATCTGCGTTGATCCGCCTTGACGAGAACGATGAGGAAGTCGAGGTGCGGACCCGCAGCAACCTCGTGATCCTGCGGATCGACACGCCGGACGATTACATCGAATCCCTTGCAGATGCCGGCGTGATCCGGCTGACGGTGACGCCGACCGAGCAGCCCGACGACTTCTTCCGAGACGCAGAGGCAATCCTCATGGAAGCTGCGGCGGAAGTGCGTGCCGCGAAAGGATCCGCAGCGCACTCGGACCAGTAGTTCCGTGCGGCTGGTAGTGGCCAGAACCGCTGGAATAGCAATACTGCACAGATGTCCTAGCGTCTCAGTGACATTATCACTTGGAGCCTCTGGCCTGCAGATATAGCCGGACAGGGTACTGGCGCAGCAACACGAATCCGGGCATGATGCCCCTATCGGAGATCAACATCCCACACCTCACAGGAGGGACGCGGCAATGGTTTGCCGAGAGAACAAAGGCCGTTCGTTTGTCATCGGCTTCACGAAAGCCCTGCAACGACAGATGGGCGGCGACGCGTTCCACGACGCTGAGGTGCAATCGTCGCAGCACGAGTTCAAGCACCAGCTCGAGGACATGAACCGACAGTTCACCGAAGACCCCGAGCAGTGGCGCAATACCCAGATCAAAGTCTGGGAGTCCGTGAGACAGAACGTCGCCGACTCCACGGCGTTTTCCGATGAAGCCAAATACCGCGTCTCTCCTGGACGAGGCGGTCAGCCCGGATTCATCACCCGTATCGATCAGGAACTCGAACGCCTCAAGAGCGGCAAGGACGAGCACGGGCGCCCTCTGCGACCCGAACAGATGAACAGTCCAGCCGAACTCGCCTCGATCATGCGGATGGGATCGATCCTCGAACGGATCGGACCAGCGAAGAACAACTTCCTGGAAATGAACGCCCGGCACCGCGGCATCAGCATGGATGATGCACGCCGCGAATGGAATCAGCTGATGAACCGCAAGGGTGACTTCTCGAACATCAGCCTCACCGACGACTACCGCAACAGCATGGCCGGCGCCGGCATCACCGCCCGAGATCAGTCCGACCTCGGCATCTCCGGTCGTGCTCGCGACTCGATGCGCATCATGGAACAACGCCGCCTGCAGGCTGTCCACACCCTGGAAACCCGACCTGCAATCCGAACGGAACACAAGCTCCGAACCTTCATAGATCCCAAATCTGAAGCCGCGCAGATCCGCTGCGAAAAGTGCGGCCAGTTCGGGCATCACGGTGGCGGATGCCCCAACGGCGACATCCTCAAAAAGAAGCAGTCGCTGCAGCAACAGTCCGACATTCTCGCTCGCACCGCCAAGGCCAGCCAGATCCGCAAGATGTTGGGCCGTCCCGATGAGGAACTGCAAGCATCGATGGACACGCACTTTCCCGGCCAGTACGCGGATGTCTCAGCCTTCCGTGCGGTACAAGAGAAGCGAATCGACGGCCTGCTCGCCGGGAACCCTGAGATGGACGACGACGAGCTGCGCGATGCACAACGTCAAATCAGCCGCCAGGAAAAACGACTCAACAAGGAACTCGAAGCCCGCGGGGGCACCACCTCCTGGATCAAGGAAGTGCACTACAACCCCGAGAACGGCCTCCTTGTGGTGCGCCCGCACGACTACACCACCAAGGACGGTCAAACCAAACAGGCCCGGCCGTTCATGCGGCGCGTCTCCCCGGAGAACGTGCAGGCCATGCTCGACAGTGACGAGTCGTTCGGCAAGGCCATCAACGACCTCGGCATGATCCGCGGCCCGCAACTCGACAACTACGGATTCGAGAACCAAGACGATTACGCCGAGTCGCTGGTTCAACGCAAATGCCCTACTTGCGGACAGTTCGCGTCGATGAACACAGGACACCGCTGCCCCGTACCCGGCAGCCCCAGCGAGGAATACAAAGCACGCGAACTCGCAGCCAGCAGCGCCTACCGCACCCTCCTGGCCCAGACCAAAGGCAAGACCACACCCGGCACAGCGAAACCGATGCACCGCCGGCAGGCTTTCCAGGCGGAAAGCCGCACCGTCCGTATCCGCGGAGCGAACAACCAGCCAGTAGAGGGCAAGATCGTCACCGCCCGAGCAGCGGATGTCATCGGAACCTCCGACGCCGGTCACATCGCCAACCCTGCGGTGCGCGCAAGCTACCCCGACGCCACAGTGACCGGGACCGTCGCGGTGTGGGAAGACCTCGACGGCAGACGCGTGATCTCACCGTTCTCCACAGCAGGTGGCCGCGGCCTCAAATGCAGCTGCGAGGACTACGCGCAGCGCCGGTGGTGCAGGCACTTGGCGGGCACCAGCAACGCCCTCGCTCGCAAGTACGAGGCATCCAATGCCGGAAAGTCCCAGCCCGGCGGCCCGACCGCCTCGGATAACACCGCTGCCGACGCCCCCATTGGTGCACAGAACAGACTGTCCTACGGCAGGATCCAGAAGATGCGCTCTGGCGCAACAGCCGAGTTCGTCGAGGCGTACAAAGCCCGCCCCAGCAACGGTGTCAGCATGGCCGCGCCCGCGGCGATGCCTCCGCGCGACATAGAAGGCAACCCCATACCGGAACCGGATCAATGGACCCGCTCTGAAGCGCAAACGTCCCGATTGGGTAAGCCCGTCGACCTGAACGACACCAAGCAGGTCACACACCGGGTGCGCAAACTCCTTGCCGGTCGCCCACCGCGTGTGTCGTTCTCGGTGAGGCCCGACAAGGACGGTGGCATCACCGTCGACATCCCACCGATCCACCGAGGCACCCCCCAGGAGGCGTACTACCGAAAGGAACTGGGGAACCTGCTGGGAACACCAGCCCTGAAAGGTCGTCGCGGCTTCTACATCCCACCCACGCCGTCAGCGCGGTTCGCTGCCCTCGAACGCGCCGCCGGTGACCCTGTCCGGATCCGCCCCTCCGAGTGGGTTACCCGTATCGACCCAGAGCGGGATGAGATGAACCAGCAGCGACACCGCGCGACCCGTGGTCAGAACAACCAGGGCGCCGACCCGGCGATCACTGGTCAGCACGTCGGCGTCTAGCAGTTGGGAGTGAGTATGTCGGTAACGGACGAGATCGACGCGGCTGTCGCGGCCGCGGCCGGGGGTCTCGATGTCCTCGACCCAGACGTTCGATCCGCCAGCGAGGGACCGTGCAGCCCTGAGGAAGCCCGCGCGCTGATCAGCAAGGCGATCGATGCCGCGGACACATTCCAGTCGACCATGCGCGAGCTGTTTCGGCGCCGTGCCCACGAGGCGCTGGGCTATCCGACCCCCCGGGAGATGCTTCTCGGAGAGTTCAAAGGGTCGCTGATCAATCCGCGCACGGGTGCCCCTTACGGCGATTCGCACGTGCACCGGATGGCTCGGGTGGCGTGGTTGACATGGGCGGTTGCTGAGCGCACCGGTGTCGACATGACCGAGTTGGCTATACCTGAACGGCCGCTACGAGAAATTTCGCCAGGTGTGGACCGGGCGGGGGACAGGGATCTGGTCGATCGGATCGCTGACCGTGTCGCGGACGTGGCGCGCAGTAAACGCGCTACCGCCGACGACGTCAGCGAAGTGATCGACGAGGTGATCAACGAGGCTGCCGGCCGGACCCCGCGCCGAGAGCGTGACCCCGATGACACTCGACCCGAGGTGCCCGAGGGCAACTTCACGTCGATCCAGGGGGAAGGAGAATTCGGGGGACGTGCCGTTTCCCCACGTAACGGGAGTAAGACCGGGTTCGACGATGACGTCGACGGCGATTACGACGATGGCGCCCCCGGCCGTCCTGCCGGCTCCGGACGTGTCCCTGCCGGGACCGGCGGGGCAGCGGCAGATGCGTTCGGGGACCCTAGCGACTTCGTCCCACCAACCCCGCCCGGAATGGCGGACGGTGCCCTGCTGGATATGGGGGCGGCGATGGCAGCGTTGCGGGAGCACGGTGACTTCGTGCGCACCCTCGAGGACATCAATGCGATCGGGGAGCGACTACCGACAGTGACCGCTGTCCGCGACAAGTTGCCTGATTTCCTCGACGCCGTCGATGACAGTGAGTTGCACTCGTTCAAACAGCAACTCGTCGCCGCAAGAGAGTTCATCGACAACGCGATCGAAGCCAAGCGCGCCATCGACGCTGTGCTCGAGGAAACCGAGTTCCGCATCGACGACCTCTACTAGCTGACCGTATCGTCGGAGAATTGCTGGACGCGTCCCGATCGGCCGTGCGAAACCGTGACCTCCACGGCCGATCGAGGGACTACCCTGACGGATCCTGCTGCTCAGGTCGTTTCCTGGAAGGTCTAGGGATCTTCTTTGGCTCGTAGTGGTCGATCACGCTCCAGTACCGACCAGCAGCGTCCAGGACGGTAAACCGGTAGGTGAAGTCTGGTACTGCAGCATCCGGACTGTCCTCCATCCACCACTGCTCAAACTCCGCCTTCGGCTCGAGTTCATCCGCGAACTTCCATCCGCCTACAAAAATGCCGAATTGTCTCAGAACGTCACGATCGACGAGTTTCATCGCAACAAAGGTGCCGTCCTCACGCTTTGTTCGAAACTCCGAGCAACGAAGGTCGTACACCTTATCGGGACTGTCATTTCGAATAATAGTCTGCCACAGTGCTATTCCCTCCGATTTCGGCCACGGCCTGGGGTGGAATCGAAGCAGTCGAACTTGGCGTGCCTGCTCTTCTTCGCGCTGGTCCCGTTCTTCCTGTGCAAGAGTCAACTGTGCTTGGTATGAACGCCACGCGAGTAGCACACCGAGAGCCAGAACCGCGGTTCCGCCAGCGGTCACCCACGTCGCCAAGTCCCCCAATGCTCCCTGAGGGTGGACCCAGACTGCAGTAACAGAAGCAAGAGCCGTGACTGCGGATGCTGCAACAATTTTCGGGAGCGCCTGTCCTCGATCTGGCGACCAAAACTGCGCAATTCCCCAGAGGAGGACCGTGGCGATCCCGAGGACGAGCCCGGAGTGCGCTGAACCCAACCAGAAGTCCGTAGTCGGATCGGTGCCCTGTCGCGAGGCCCGAAACATTGAGTACGCAGAAACCGCGATCGCGATGAGGCCCAGGACGGCAACAACGCCCGGTCGCATGCGGTTGCTGGCTGATCGATCACTCTTCACGCGCTGACATTACGCGACAGCCCGCGTAGTGATTCGTGTACCTCGGGGCACTCCGGAGATGCCTCAACCGAGATCGGCGGCTTGCTCTACCAGAGCGTAAACGGGATCCCTGCTGCCTCCGCCGCAGCGATCCGCGCCTCGATTTGATGACGGCTCTCACCAGCGGCGAGGCCTTCTCGGACGGTGACAGCAATGGCGCGACTACGTCCTGCCGAGCCTCGTACGTCAGCGAGCGGTGATCGAGCATTGCGCCGGCGCAGTTCGTACTCTGCGCGGTTGATCGCATTCGTGCCGAGACGCATATGCGCAGGATTCACACACGCTGCGTAGTCGCACTGGTGGCAGACAGTGGCGTCATCGGTCGCCGACCATCCCAAACGGGGAATCACACCGCGGACCAGCTGGTAGGCAAACAGGTGTGCTGGAACGGTGCCCCGTCGCGACGGGCCGGGCAGACTCTCCGCGCGGAAGCTCGCATGACCGGTCGAGGAGATCGCGCCGATCCACGGCCAACAGTCGTCCGGTCCGCGTCGGTACCGCTTCTTCTCGAACCGCTCGATGATCCGCTCATCCGACAGCCACCGCTTCCAGAGATCTGCCGGCACTCGGATCGGACGAGCGTCACCGAGCAATGCAAGCTGTTCGCCTCTATCAGCGACGTCGAGGCCAGGCAGCGACAACTGCTGTGTGAGCACGACCCGGCCTCCCTTCCTGCGCAGATGGCCTGATCGTACGGCCGGCGGGGACTGGATGCACGTAATCGAGGGAGCAGTCGGCCCCGCCAACGACGGCGGCCCCCGCCTTCGACAGGCAGAGGCCGCACCAGAGAAGCCGAGTCAGGCCCAGCTCGCACCCAACGACGCCGGGTCGACAACCACCAGATAGAGCAACACCAGGGAAGCAACGGTGAACACTCCCAGCAGTACCTGATCCGCCACACCGGATGCCTTGATCCGCAATAGCGACGGTGGCGCAACGTCCCACCAGCGCTTCCCGTTGATCGATACGAACGGTGCCAACAACGGCACTCCCATCTTGGTGCCCGCATCACCGAGGAGATGGGCCACCACACCGACTGTCACCGCAGCTCCTAGCGCCACTCCCGATACCGTCTCCGGCCACGCCCACCACGTAATCATCGATAACGCCGCTGCCACCCCCGTGACTGCCACCCAGTCGTTCTTCTTCACCCACTTCGGAAACAAACCCCGCAACGCCAAACCAAGCATCACAAACAGCACACCCAGCACAGCTGGCTTCGCGAACGCAGATACCAACCCCGACACCAAAACCCCGGCCAGGACAGCGAACGCCAAAGTGTGGGTAGCAGTCCGGTGTCCGTTCGTGCGACTGTCGTCTTTCCGTGTCGACGTTGCGGCATAAATCGCCAAGGACCCTTTTTCGACTACGTGCGCCAACGCTTGGCTGGCCGGGCCGAAGCTCCGCGCAACTGTTGCTTGCGGACTGTCCAAGTCTGGCAATAATGCAGCTCCTGCAGTCACACCTGCAAAAACGAACGCCCCGGCGAGGGAGGTAGGACCGCCCCACTCTGGTGGCAGCACCGTAGCCATCACCAGCCCCGCAGCAGCCCCACTCATCGCGTGCGTCGGACCCATAACCATGTCGCGACCCTCCAATCTCCGATGGATAGATCGTAGAAAGGGGCGTTCTACCCCCGTTACTCGCCGATGACGGAAAGCCTTGTGTCGGAGCTTTAATCACGGGTCGGCATCGATGCTCGAAGCCCTCGGTAGGCCCGACCCATCGTGTCCGGACTACCGAGGGCTTCGGTTGGGTTTGGTCAGGCCGCGTCAGGGACCTGGTCGACCATGGTCTTGATGCCTTCAATGATGTTCGGGATCAGCATGATCGTGGTGTCACGTATCCCGGCGAGAACACTGCCGACGATCTCTGCCACGGCGTTGCCGCCCGACGACAGGTCGACGTTGAAGGTTCCCTTCGTGACACCTATGACGAGGAGAACCACCAGACCCCAGCCGAGCAGTTTCACGGCGTTGTTCCTTCCGGATCGTCCGTTGCTGGGGGCAGTTCAAGGTCGAGCTGAGGAGTCGGCAGCTTGTCTGTGACGGTCTGTTCGCTGCCATCGACGAGGGAGGTGACCTTGTCGTGCATCGCTGAGAACCACGCGGACGTCAGCATCGGTTCACCGTCGCCGGCCCACGTGCCAACACCCCACAGCACACCGAGGGTGAGAAACACGACGACAATGCGTTTGATCATGAGTTGGCCCCTTATTGCGGTGCGGAGTTGAGTGATGGAGTCACAGCCGCCGCCAGCTGTGAACGGGGCGTCCGTCCGCGTTTGCGGAGTCGGTGACGGTGTAGCCGAGGGAAGGCAGGTGACTGCGGATCATCTGAGTGGCGCCCAGCAGGACTCGGTCGGGTTCCCATGGACACACCATGGTGTCGTCGGGAAGGAACATCACCTGTGTCTGCTGGTAGCCGTTCTCGGGGTCGTACGCCAGGCCCCGCCCTCTGATGTCAGGACTGACGGCCTGGCGTTCGGTCTGATCCGAGTAGAAGAGCAGCCGGGAGTCCTCGATGTGGAGTCGGCCGAGTGCGAGACGGAATCCGAGAAGATCGCGGAGCCGTGGGTACACGACCTGGGCGGAGGGGCGTTGGGTGGCGAGGATGAGATGCACGCCGGTCGTTCCCGCGGAGGCTGCGATCGTCTCGAGATAGCTGCGCAGGTCATCGAGGACATCTGCGATGCTCGGGTCGAACGCTGAATCCAGCACCGCCTCGACGGCGTCGAAGACGAACAGCACCCGCTTCGCGCCCTCACCGCTTGGACCGTGAGCGGTCGCGGAGCTGTCCCCATCAGAAGAACGCGGATCACGACGCTCCGAAGCACGCGTGCAGACCTGTCGGGCGGCGTCGGCGATCTCAGCCGGGGACTGTGCGACGTGCACGTTCGGGAACTCAGCTGACCGTCCGAATCCGGCCCCCGACGGGTCGCAGATGTAGAGGTCGTACAGGTCCGGCAGGTACTTGGCGTAGAACAAGATGACACTCAATGCGATCGTCATGCCCGTGCCGACGCGTCCGGCGAGCAGTCCGTGCGGTGTTCCGTTGAGGTCCCAGTCCAACCAGCCGTCAGATGTGGCCCCGATGCGGAGGACGCCCTGGCAAGCGAGGTCGATCGCGGTGTCGAACTCAGGGGTACCAGGTTCGGGGAAGGCGAGGGAGTCGGGTATGGAAAGCGCTGCGTTCACGGTTGCCTTTCGTCGAGTTCCTGAGGAACGCGGTCGGGGGAGTCGGGGATCAGGTCGGGCGGGGAAGACTGTGTGTGTTGGGTGACGGTGTGAGGAGGCCGCTGCGCGGAGTCCGGGTGGCACTGATGGGCGTCACAGGGACCATGGGTCGTTCGCTGCCGATGCGGTCGAGGGAGCAGATGTGGTGGCCGGCGCCGAGATCGGCCAGCCGTCGAGGTTGTCGTCGTGCGCTGGCTTCACCGCAGATGCCGTGTGATGTCCCAACGCTGGGTCCGCAAGGTTCGGTTCTGTGTCTCCGGTCGGTTCTGCTTCGTCGAACGCCCACTCGTTGTCCGGCTCGAACTGTTCCGTCGCACCGGTGAGTTCGGCCCATGGCTCGATCGGTGGTGCGGTGTCTTTCTCCATCGAGACAGGGGTTGCATCCTCGGACAGCTCGACCGGCGTAGGGCCCGCGGTGTCTGCCGTGTCGACGGCAGGGGCGTCGTCGTCGTTCTCAACTCGCACCCAGCGAGGTTCCTGTCCGCCGTCGTTGTTGGTGATCATCACCTGGGCGAAGCCGAGTTCGGCGAGACGGTCACGAGCCATGTCCTTGGCCCCGGTCAATGTCAGGGCCGGATCCCACGGGCACACCATGGTGTCGTCCGGAAGGAACATCACCTGTGTCTGCCGGTAGCCGTTCTTCGGGTCGTACGCCCATGCGCGTCCCTTCGGCGTTCCTGCGTCCGGGAATCGGGTGCCGTGGTCGGAGTTGAGGATCTGCTGCGACTCGTACTGGTCAAGGGGACCGACTCCGAGTCGGAACCCGAGCTGAGAGCGGAGCTGAGTCGAGATGATCTTCGCGTCGGGTTTCTGGGCCGCCGCGATGATGTTCACCTCGATCGCGCGGCCGAGCCGAGCGATCGACTCGAGATCGGCTCGGGCTTCGTCTTTGAGTTCCTCGATGTCGCTGTTGGAGCTCTTGGCGAGGAAGTCCGCGATCTCATCGAAGAACAAAATGAGCCGCTTGGGGACTGGACCGTGCTCGCGTTCCAGTTCAGGGTCGGTGGCGTAGCGGTCACGCACCCACTGCAGCTTCCGAATCTGCAGCTTGTTCAGCATCGTCTGCCGCTGATCCATCGACTGTTTGGCCAATCCGACGGCCGCGACGATCTCCGTGTCGGTCGCCGCGAAGCGAACCACCGAGGGGAACTCCGGGGTCCACGTGAAGTCGGTGCGCTTCGGGTCGCACACGATCACCTCGTACACGTCGGGCAGGACCATTGCGTAGAACAGCACGATCGACAAGGCGACCGACTTCCCCGAGCCTGTCTTTCCGCCGACTAGGCCGTGCGGAGTTTCATTGAGATCCCAGTCCAGCCACCCGCCGCCCTTCTGCGGCCCGAACCGCAGGATGCCGTTGCGTGCAAGCCGAATCGATTCGTCGAATTCAGGACTTCCAGGACTGGGGAACGCGAGCTGTTCGGGCAGTCTCGGTACAGCGGTCATCGTGACGATGCCCTCTGCAGGCTTCCACGCGTAGTGCCAGTCGTTGTGCGTTGCCAGAGAGTCCCAGTGCTCTTGGAACTCGTCGCGGGTTTCGCGCTTGTTGACATCGACGGAACCGAAGTTCACGCGTGCGACGCGGGGCAGCGCCTCCCCGGTCGCAGACAGGCCCTCTTGCCACTCGAGGATGTCGCAATCGACAGGAGTGCTGGCACGACCGAACTTCGACTCGACGACGTTGCGAAGCTTCTTTTCGACCGATTTCCTCTTGGCCCTGTCGTCGTCATGCCTGACAGATTCGATATCGAGTCGGGTCGCGCCGCCGTCGAACTGCCAATCGAACAACAAGCGAGCATCCGGCCACCGCGACTGCATGAGCGCATCGAGGCTGTCCTCGAAGCGGTCACGGAGTTTCCTCTCACCCAACGGTAGGGTGCCGAAGTCCACGCTGATCCTCGCTGGCTGATCCGACTCTTCATCGACCCAATCAATCACCTCAGCAACGACAGGGTCTTTCCCCGGTTTGGTGATGGCCGAACGCACATCGTCGGCGAACTTGCGCTCGTTGAGCTTTCGGCGTGCCGGCAACGAACCGCGGGCCTGACGAGTGATGCCGAGTAGCTGACTGTTGATGTCCCACTGGTAGATCCACTCGCCAGGGCAGGAGACAAGCCGGTCGAAGCCGCGCTCGATGCTGTCCCGGAATCCTGGATCGGTCAGGTCGTGAGAGCCGGCCGCGAACTGCATCTGGGTCGGGATGGGCACAGTGTGGCCATCTGCCCGGGTTTCATCGGACCATCCGGTGATGTCGAGGGCATAGCCGTCTCCTGCTGTGCGGGGAGTGAGCCGGAACAGGGATTTGAAGGCCTCACCGATTCTGCGGGCCACCTGCTGCTGCGTCAGGCGGGGATCGTCGCTGTCAACCGCGGTGAACTCGACGGTATTGGCCTTGGGCCAGTCGAATACCCATTCCTGCTGGGCGGGCGCGGGCGCGTTCTGCTCGATAGCGCGCTCAAGGGTCGGCCGCAGCAGTTGGGCGCTCGCTGCCGGGCAGGTGGCACCGATCGTCAGCTGCGCGGACCGGAAGGCACGACCGGAGGACCACTTCACGCCGGTGACGTACTGGGAGGGGCTGACCGGGCGGCTGAGTGTGCTGGTCGGCAACACCGCGATCTTCTGCAGGTTCGCGTAGACCGCATCGAGGGTGGCGCGTCGTCGGGGCATGACAACTCCTGCACGCACGAGAGTCGCCAGCAGCCATACAGCGCCGGCGAGCGCTACCCACATGCGGTGTTGTGGCAGCTGGTAGCCAACAACGACGGCGACGACCAACAACGCCCAGTTCAAAGCCGTGATCGGCACGGGACCGACGCGGGTGGAATCGGCTGTCCACGTCAGCACAGCCCAGTCTGTGAGAAGGCGCCTGGCCCAGTCGCCGAGCTGTTGCTGGAGACGGCTTCTGATTGCGTTGCCGCGTCGATTGCGTGCCACCGCGATTCCCCTTTCCTGGTAGCCGTGGGGGAATGATTGCAAGTGTCGTTCTGGTGGTCGGCAGCGTCGATGACCGGTGTGCGGTGGACAGCATCAGGCCGGTCGAACGCAGACTGCGCGCGACCGGCCTGATGTCGACGGATCAGAAGGGCGGTTCGTCGTCCGCGCCGAAGGAGGGAGAGGCGTTGCCCCAGGGGTCGTCCGACGGTGCCCCACCGCTGGTGTTCTGCTGGCGGGCCGCGCCCTGGCCGCCACTTCCAGCGTTGCCGTTGCTGCTGTTGGAGCGTGCGCCGCTGCGCTGAACCTTGGCGGTGGCGTAACGGAGGCTCGGGCCGATCTCGTCGACTTCGAGTTCGACGACGGTGCGCTTCTCACCTTCTCGGGTTTCGTACGAACGCTGCTTGAGTCGTCCCTGCACGATCACCCGCGAACCCCGAGAAAGACTCTCGGCGACGTTCTCGGCTGCTTCCCGCCACAGATTGCAGCGCAGGAACAGTGCTTCACCGTCCTTCCACTCGTTGGACTGGCGGTCGAACACGCGCGGAGTCGACGCAACGGTGAAGTTCGCGACTGCAGCGCCGGCCGGGGTGAATCGGAGTTCCGGATCGGCGGTGAGGTTGCCGATCACGGTGATGACGGTATCGCCTGCCATGGCTTTTCCTTCTTTCATTGGGTGACGACGTGCTGAGGCGGTGCCGGGTGGTGCCGCCCTGTGTGCTGTCAGGCAGTCTTCGGTTGGGTGGCTTCGTACGCGGTACGGGCAGCATCGATGAACCGTTGGGGCTGGTCCTCCCAGATGGCGATGCGCTCAGCGAAGTTCTCTGCTGCGACTTGTGTCAGGTCGGCCGTGTGGCACACCTTGACCAAGAACGGAGCAACCAAATGCTCGTGACCGGCCAGTTTGCACCGGGTGAGGAGGTTGCGCCAACGCTGCATCAGCTCCGCGTCGGCGGCGGCGGAGGTGACCGTCGTAGCCGCAACCGTCTCGGAACCCTGAGTAGCGCCACGTGTCGGCTCCGGTGCCGCGGCGGACTCATCCCGCCGGGCCTGATGCTCAGCCTGTCGGGATGCCGATCGCGAAGCGTCGTTGACCGGGGCAGCGGTGCCGTACTGCTCGTCGAGGTACGCGCCGACGGACTGCAGAGCACCACCGAACGCGGCAGTAGCCTGCGCAACGACCGTCTTGCGCCAGGTAGCGCGAGCGGTGTCGTCCGAGAGCATTGTCAGCTCGAACGGAACCAGCCGGGAAGCGATCTGGTGGATCCACTTGCCTGCTTCACCGTGAGAGCGGTCCATGCGCTTGGCCTGGCCCACGACAGCTGCCTGCACCTGGTCAGCCATGACCAGAAGCAATGTGGTCAGGTTCGTTGCTGCCATGGTCAACGCGGACATGTCGAGCAGGTGCGGCTGGCGTTGTTCCTGTTCGGCAAGCATCTGCTCGTTGTAGATGGCGTTCTCGAGCAGGATCATCGCGCCAGCCCACGTGTTGCGCCAACCCGAGATCAGGTACGAGCCTGCATTGACCCGACCGTCGGAGTTGAACGGATCCCACGGCTTGGCTTCCATGGCGTGCGCATTGCGCAGTGGGGGACGAGCACCGGGCGCCTGTGGGGCACCATTCGGTCCGGAAGATGCCAGGATTCGTGCCGCGACCGCCTCCGCGAGCGCGTCGACGTCGACGTCGACGGTGGCCGCCGACGGTGCAGGGGCGCTGGCGCGTTCGATGATCGCACCGGTGGGATTGCCTTCCGCGTCGATGGCTCTGATGAATCCAGCCGGGATCAAGTCGCCCTCGTGGTTACTGCGGAACATGTTCCACTGCAACGGGTTCGTCACTGCCTCACTGGAAATGAGGTTGCTGTTCGGGTTATCCGCTGGCCCGACGACCACGACAACGTTCGAACAATTCGACCGAGTCATGCTCGCTGACCTTTCGGTTCCCTTCCCGTCTTTCTGGGCACCACGCAGGTCGTTGATCGGTGTCAGATACGACACGATCTCCTTATCGGCGTTGCGGTACTTGCGCTTGGTTTCGATAGCGACATACAGCGGGATACGGTTGCTGAGGGCATGGCGAATCGCGCGCTCGAGTTCCCCGCCAGCCTGAATCGACGCACCGAAATTCTCACGGAGACCAATCGGTTCGCCGTTTTCGTTCTTCGCTGACGCAGCATTGAACTTCACATACAGCGACGGAGACCGCTGCTCCTGCGACCGGGCGGCGTCGATGCTGTCGACCTCGATGGATACGAACTCGCGGATGTACACCTGCGAGTACACGGGCAGGTTTTCTACCTCGGTTCCGACCTGCACGGCGACCGGCTTCTTCGAAGGATCCTTCGTGTACGCGACATACGAAGTGTTGTGAGCCTGTCGTGTGAACTGCTCCGGCATCCTTCTCTCCCTGATCTGTTCGGCTCCGCGTCGTAGGGCGGGCTCGTGATGTGTGATGAGCAAATAGTGGCGGGACCGACTGACACGTGCGGCACCACACGGTATCGGCGCTGGTTACGGTCCACTTCCGTCCCGCGAACGGTTCGAAGTGTGGCCTCCGCCAGGCGGTGTGGACTGCACCCCCGAGCGCTACGCAACGCGCGACAACCCCGGAACGGCGGGTTTTACATTCCGGGACATGAACGCTGATGCCTTGCTTGCTGGCGGAACCCACCGACTGTGCCCGGCCTGCCAAGGTGCGCTAATTCCGGTGACACGGCAGCGCTGTAGCCAGTGCCGCCACACCTCGGTCGCAGAGCTGCCGGCGCAGAAACCAGCGAAGGTCACGGCGCAGAGCAGCAGTGCACTGTCCGACTCAAGACTCCGGGACTCTCACCGAGGGGGACTGCTCCACGCGCCCCAGCACACGCTGTGGCTGGTGGTAGGGGGAACACCCGTCACGCAGGGCTCGATGCGCGCAGTCGCGGCGGGAGTGATCAAACACGAGAACGGACCGAAACTGCGCGCGTGGCGCGACACCATCACTCGGGAAGCCCTGCGTATCGGCGGTTCGGACTGGACACCGATCGACGGACCGGTGCGGTTGCACGTCGCTTTGACCGTGCCGGCCCCGTCGCGGGTGAACATCTCGGCCGTCGAACCGATCGAACACGGCATGGTTCCGCGATGCGCACCGATGACCACTCCCGATGTCGACAAGCTGCTGCGCGCTGTCCAGGACGCGTTATCGCCGCGCGACGACCGGAAGGCAGGAGAGACCACGAAGTTGCGGGCACGACGCTTCAAGCTGCTGACCGATGACTGCAGGATCGTCGATTCGCTAGCGGCCAAGACGTATCCGTGCCCCGGTCATACTCATCCGTGGGCGTTGCCGTGGCCAGGTGCGGTCATCCGGATCTCTTCATTGGATGTCGACACCCCACCGTTTCCTAATTCGACACTGCGTCGGCCCGATGCGTTTCCCCCAGAGGTGGGGGAGCTGCGAGATGCGGTTGGCCTGCGGAGGGCCGCGGTATGAGCAGGGCACTCGACGATGCCGCGTCACGGCGGATGACCAGTGAGGGTTCAGGGCGTGAGTGAATCCATCTTCGTAGCGGAACAAGTATTGCTCGGCCGTCTACTCGAAGGCGACGACGAGACGTTGTTGTCCCAGGCGACATCAGCGTTGTCGCCCGCTGCGTTCACCGACGAAGCACATCGCACGGTGTTCCAGGTGATCTGCGCGCTGTTCTCTGACGCTCGCCCAGTGGATCTGCCTACCGTCGCTGCTGCCCTCACCGAACGTGATCTGATTGCCCAGGTAGGCGGAGCGTCCAAGCTTGCAGCAATGACGAATGTGTCGTTGTCGGCGTCCGCCCGCGCGCCACAGCAACATCTCGAAACCTTGGCGAATCGCGAGCACATGCGACGCCTGACCACCCAACTGGAGCAGACCCTCGACCTGCTACGAGACGGCCGGCTCGCCTCCGTCGACGAAGTCCAGGCACGGCTGGCCGATGCCTTCGACACCCCGTCCTTCCAGTCCACCACCACTCCAGACATCGGCGAGCAAGTACAGGAACTGCGCGATGCGTTGCAGGTGAGACTGGAGAAAGGCGCCGACGGTCTCGACGGTGTCCCCACCGGTTGGAACGACCTCGATGGAGGCCAGGACAGCATGGCGCTGGTCAAGGGACTCAAACCTGGTCGGCTCACCATTCTCGCTGCTCGACCAGGCAGCGGAAAGACCACCGCGATCGTCGACTGGGTGCGGGCAGCATGTTCGTCCGGCGCCGGAGTCATCTTCTTCACTCTCGAACAGACCGCGGCGGAGATCACCGAGCTACTCGTCGTCGGCCAGTGCGCCAATCTGCATCGCGAAAAGCTTAAGGATCCCAGCCAACTGTCAGAGCTGTCATGGGACAAAGTCTCCGAAGCCATGGCCGAAGTGGCCTCCTGGAATCTGGTGATCGACGACACCACTCGCACCCTTCCTCGGATGCGTCGGGTGGCTGCCGCCGCGAGGAAGAAGTTCCAGGCCAACGGCGGTGATCTGCATGTCATGTTCGAGGACTTCATCCAGCTGACCGAAGCCGCCGATCCACAACAGGCCTCGCAGCCTCGTGCGCAGCAGATCTCTGACATCGCCAACGGATTCAAGGCCCTATCAAAGGACATGAACATCCACGTCGTTGCGGCGGCGCAGTTCAACCGCAATTCGGCCGAGGCAGACCGGCCGCCGAAGGCAAGCGAACTCAAAGGCTCCGGTGGTCTCGAGGAAGCGGCAGATCTCATCCTCGCACTCCATCGCCCTCATGCCGTCGATCCTCACGGCGCTACCGAAACTCCGGACGAGCTGACCGTTCTCGGCCTCAAAAACCGGCATGGCCGCGCTGGTTGGGCATTCCCCAGAACATTCCTCGGCGAGTTCGCACGTACCTCAGAACCCCGACCGAGACAGTTCGCCGGAGGCAACGGCTAACCACCACGCCTCGTGGATATTTCACCGCAGCATGCACCTACCATTGGAGGAGACACGTATGTCGACCACTGTCAGACCCAAAAGCACGAACGCACAGATCATCACAGCGGCAGCAGCACTCGCGAGCGCTCTGATTCTCGGATCTGCCGCCGTCTGGTTCGTCAAATGGAACGCCGCAGTAGCTGAATCGTTCACCGACCTGTCGGGCCCCAGCGCCGTCACACAGTGGGTGTGCCTTCCGTACACCGAGTTCGTACTCGACCAGCACCGTGCGGGCTTGACCCCGGACCAGATCACGGCAGCCCTCGAAGTGTCCGAGTACAGCCGCACAGGGCAGCTCGGGGTTACCCAGCCTCTGGCAGACATCAACGAACCACGCATCGACTCGACCGATGCATGCGGCCTGCCCCACGAGATCATCACCGCGTCGACCCGCTAGAACCGAAACGAACGCTGGTGCCCCACCCTCAGCTCATCGAAGGTGGGGCACCAGCGTTATAGGGAGTCCGGTGAGCCGTCCACGAAGGCTGCACCGCGGGGATCTACAGCAATCCCGCCTCCTGCATACCGACGAGCTTGCCGGCCTGCGCGCGCCACACCACATCGAATTGTGCGATGGCCTGGTCATTCGGTTCACCAGCAAACGTGTAGTCGACCTGGATGGTCGTGTCCTGAGCCCGTCCCCACCCGTACATCGTGGTCATGGTGCGCTCACCGCTCACGGTGACCGCGTACACCCTGGCCTCGTCGAGTCGATAGAACGCAGCGGTGACCGGCAACGACGACAAACGTAGTTGTTCCTCGGTTCCGCTATCGGACACCAGCCGTGTCGTCATGCATTCGTCGAGCCAGGTGTCGATGACCGCGGGATCTGCATTCGACGAGTTCGACAACTGCACATTGATGACCTGGGCCGCGGCGGGAGTCACGAACCGAGCACCCGACCATTTCGTGCCGGTGACCACCATCTCCTGCACGCGGGTTTGCAGGTCACCGCCGGGAACGCACTGTCCGTTGTCGGGTGCGGACATGCCTGCCGGCGTCCGCGCCGGTGTGGGCCGTACCTCGACATCCTGTTCTTCCCACCCGATGAATGTGCGTGCCGGAATGTCGTTGATCGTCAAGATCTGCTCATCGAACGCATGCATGTCGACCTCGGTGTCGCCACGCCCGAACTGGACCAGAGCGGTGATCGCTACGACAGCGACCACGATGGCCGCTACTGAACTCAGCGTGACCTTCCGATGCTCGCCCATCCATCGGTTCACCGCTGCGATCCGCTCGCGCATGTTCTTCCCCTCGTATGTGTCGATGCGTGGGCCTCATCGTGACAACCCCGGTTCGGGCGTTCGAGTGCTCATGAGGGACTGTTCGCCCGAACGACGGTCGGCATGATGACTTCCCGCGTAGTGCTCTTCCAGAGAGGTGCGATTGTGAGCGAGCGACTGTCCACGCGACGCCGTCCCGGCGCTTCCGCCCCACCGAAGCCGCTGGCATCACGGCGTGATCTGCTCGCGGCTGCACGGATTGTCGACGTCAGTGTCCCCACGATGCCCGTTCTGCGTCTGATTCGATTGTCCGTCGCGCACTACAACACTCGAAATCCGGACAAGCGTGCAGCGGATTACACCTCTGACGAGAGGTTCGTGGCCCGCATCTGCGTGAACTATCTACGGCACGCATGTAGCTCTTACGACGCGCACCGAGATTTCATCAGCGATACGGCGTCACCCGAGGACAGAGCTGCGGTCGGAGCCGTGATCAAAGGGCGCGTACTGCGTGCAATTGCAGAGACCTACCCGATGCTGGCCGAGGAGGCGCACCGTCAGGCCTTGGATGAGGACGCTAAGCCGCCTCGGCCGGCACTGAGACGAGCTGGAAGGCGCTGACGTGAGCACCATGAGTTGGAGAACGTGGACGACCGTCACCAACCCGTTCCGTAGCAACCACCCGGTTGATCGCCGGTACGCGCAGCTGAGCCGATGGCACGATCAGGTGGACATGTACCTGTGGTCGGCAGGCCTCGTATGTGCGGCTGTCCTGTTCGTGGTGCTCGTCGGTCCGCTCGGTGCGATTCCCGCGGTGATGGCGGCAGCGGCAGTGCCGGCCGGATCCGTGCTGTGTGTGCGTCGTGCATATCAGCGTCGTCTTGATGAAGCTCGCGACGCAGTGGCGGCGCTGGACGACGAGGTCGGTCCCCGCATCCTCCATCGCGGGAGAATGGTCGATGCCTCAGTGCGGGAATACGGTGATCGCGCGGCCGCGGCGCAGAACCGGATTCTCACGTCGGTCGCATACGAGCACGGCAGTCTGGGTGATCCTGACGTCATCGCCCGGCATCTCGCAGCAGCAACATGGCAGGTAATTCGGATGGCGTGCGAGCTGGACCAGATGACGAGGATCGTCAACAACATCGAAAGATCGAGTGCAGGCCAGCACGAACTAGGAGAAGTGACCGCGGCGGACTTCGACGTAGCCGATCAGGCACTGTCCGAACGACTCCGAGCTCTGCAGGCCGCATCGACTGCACTGGTGGACCTGGCTGATCAGGTTGCAGAACTCGATTGGCGGTTATTGGAACCAGCGGCACGTGAGAAATTGCTCGGCGTTGCGGTAGCTATGCCTTTGCCTGCCCGCGATGACTGCATCGACGTGCTCACCGGGCAGATCTCCGCGGCGCATCAGGTCCTTGACGCGGGCGGCTTCACACCACCGGCGCGACCTCCTCAGGAATAGCGGCCGCTTTCACCACTGCCGAGCTGGATATGCAGCAGGTGAGTGGTGGGGAGCGATGACTGGGGGCCAGTGTTGAGCAACGATCACAGCGACAACTCTCCAATTTCAGCGTGATCCTGTCCGCCGCAGTCGATGTGCCGGCAGGTGGGTGAGCTGCGAAAACGCAAGTCGCATGGAGTTGGTCGTGCCGCGCTTGCCGTGGCAGCCGGGCAATATTCGTGGCATCGGAGTTCACGAAGCCCACCCGGGCCCAACCACTTGGAGGACAACATGTCTGCTTCTACTCTTCCCCGCGCTGCACACCGGCTCCCCGCACAGGCAGTGCTCGGTACGGACATCGGGTCGGCCACCAGCGCTGCCGAGGCGCTGCGCACGGCAGGACTCGATTGGGGTCTGACCGTGCACGACACCGACAACATGACCTTGCTCGGAGAATCGGGTGTGATCAGCACTTCCCTGCCAGGGATGCGCATGATCATGCGTGACGACACCTATCAGGGACTTGCCGTTGTCGGTTCGCGCTACACCCCAGTTTCCAACGCTCAGGCGTTCGCGCTCGCCGACGACGCGCGTCTGCTCGGGGCGACCTTCGCGCACGCTGGTGAACTCGAGCACGGACGCAAGACCTTCCTGACGATGGACCTTCCGGAAGCTCGTGTGCGAGTCGGTGGTTCGGATCTTGTGGACTTCGGCATCGTGTTCCGGACATCGCACGACGGGTCCGGCAGCATCGTCGGTGAAGTCACCGGAAAACGTCTCGTGTGCACCAACGGTATGACGATCGGGCTCGGGAGTGCGCAGCGGTGGTCGATTCCTCACACGGCGTCGGCGCACGACCGCATGGACGCAGCAAAGGTGCTGTTGCAGGGCGCAATGCGGTACGCGAAAGAGTTCGCAGCCATCGGGGAGATGCTGATCTCACGGTCGATGACCCTCGCAGAGTTCATCGCCTACATCGACACCCTGTACCCGAAGCCGGACGAGGCGAAGAAGGCAGCGGTCACCCGTTGGGAGACTCGCCGTGCGGACCTGCTGCAACTGTTCCGCAGTGCTCCCACGCAGGAAGAGGGGCGTATGACTCACTGGGCGGCGCTGAACGCAGTCATCGAGTGGGAGGACTGGGGTCGCAGCGTGCGCACCAGCGCAGGTGAAACGGCAGATCAGGCGCGGGCCGCGCGTCAGTTCAACAACCCGGACTCGGTCGGCACGAAGCAGAACGCATTCCGCCTGCTGCAGCCTGCCTAATCTGGGACTGCCGGAGCCCACCCCGTACGCGGGGTGGGCTCCAGACGTTTCCGCTTCATCTCCGGTGCGCGAGCGCAGAACTGTCCACCGAACTCGAGATCAACGCGGCCCGCAGAGCATCACCACTGCTCAACGCAGGGGACTGGATCCACAGCGGGGAGCGCCACGACCAATCCCCGGAACCGGGCCGCATACGGTGTGAAGCGCTCACGACCCCTCACTGACGGAAAGGCACCGATGACGGCGTCCGCTATCCCACCCAGCCCCGCCGCCGATGGTGACCAGCTCGCCCGCCTCGACGCTGAGATCGCAGCGACCCGGAAACGGCTGGCACGTCTCCGACACGAAGCCGCCGCAGCCCACGAGCGCAGCCGGCGCCTCGCCGAAGCACACGCCGAAGCAGCCGCCGAACACCGAGCCACTCCTGACGGACTGGCCTCCTCCTTGAGAGCACTCGAATTGGCGCTGCTACGCCGCCGGCCCGCCGCGGAGGTCCGCCATCTGCAACGCCTCCACGTTCAGGCCGAACTCGATGCAGCCATGGAATACCGCGCTCGCACTGCCAAATGGGGACACCGGCCCGGCGACGGTCCGCTGCAGGCATGCCCGATCGGAACAGGGGAGGGGTTCATCTCCTGGACCCTCCACTTGGCCATCACCGGCACGTACAGGCACAGCGTCGACCACTCGACAGAAACCCTCTCCGTTCGGTTGGCCCGCCCCAGCGACACTGGCCGACGCCTACGTACCAACGTCAACATCCCCACCAGCCTGATCACTCGGGAAGGCCTCGCACTCTCTACAGTTCTGCCCGCTGCCATAACCAAACCGGTTGAGGACGCCAAGCTCCGCCGCTGGCTCGGCCGACACTATGGCGCCATCGTCGACTCGCTGACCACAGGACACCGATGACAACCGCAAACGTCGCGTGAATCGAGACCCCCGATCACCCGAACCCCACCCGCTACGGTCTGTCGTATCGGAGACACGCATCACCACTCGAACGAGGCGACCGCTCATTCGTTGACCGGGTGGAGGGAGGGGAGCGCACGTGTGTATCGGCGCCAACGAACCCGGAGGACCACGCAGGTGCTCAGCAGACGCCGCCGCACGAAGCGCCCGGACGGCAGCTGCCTCCATCAAAGCAGCCGCCTACGCAGATGCCCTGTCCGCCGAATGCACCTTCGACGAGGCTCACCTCGAACTCCTCGAACTGCAACGCAAAGCTGTTATGGGCGAGCCCCTCACACCCGAGGAACAAGTAACCCTCCACACTGGGTCACCACAATTCGGCCCACCTCAAGACTCCTTGCGCGAACAGTACGAAGAGTTCGCCCGTCACTCACGCCAACTGGGCCTCGACCCCGGCACCTACGACGACTACGTCGCCATCGAACACGCCGTGGCCGACGCCAACCTTGAATGGCACAACGACAACGCCGACACTGCGGACCTCGCTGCAGAAGCAGCGTTCCACGAGTGGGAAGCCGACACAGCTTCCGGCCAGTACCTACGCATGGAACGCGCCGACGCTCTCACCGCTGCGGTCGAGCACGCCGCCGAGCTCGACATCGAACAAGCACAAGCGCTACTCCACGAACGCATCAACTCACCCGAACACCACCGTCTACTCACCGCCTGTGACCAGGCCCGATCCATCGAGAAAGTCGCAGAACAACGCTGGGCGACCGTAGAGAACAGCGACGACGCTGACGCTCTCACCTCCGCCCGGTCCCAGCTCTACGATGCCTACTGCGCCCGACTCATCGCTGAAGACGATCTCGCCGCGCACACAACAATCACCGACGCCTACGCAGCACGGGTCAGAGAACTATCCGGCACCACGCCGGCCGAGGACTCACCGCCAGCTGTCGAGTCTCCTTCCAAGCCACATGCGACCGCGCCGGCCGAAACGAACTCGGCATCTCGCGACTACACCTGGGTGATGGAACCGGCGACCGAAGATGAGCGCCGAAACAACCACATCGCTGTGTCCGACCTCGCTGCGTATCGCGGGATCAGCACCGAACAAGCCTCCGAGATGATCAGCGCCGAGATAACCTCCGGCACAAAGCCCGACGACGCCATACGTGGCCTGTATCGCAACTACAACCCAGCCGCGGACAACGACCGGCGATTCGTCGTCGTCGATCTGACGACCAACACCCCCTCACCGGGATGCAGTGAAATCGTCAACTCAGGGATCGTCGTGATCACCAGCCGGGGCGAGATCACCGACCGCATCAACGAGCTGCACGGCATCGACCCCCGCGCCGCTCGCACCATCGGCACCGGCACCCACCATCTCCGTTACGACGAAATACATGGACAACCTCAATTCGGGGACTCCCGCAGCAAAGCCCGCCTGCAAGCGCTCCTCGACGATCCCAACACCACATTGGTGGCCCACGACGGCAGCCGACAACGTCAGTTCCTCGCCGCAAACGGAGTCACCGCGCCCCGAGTCATCGACACCCGACGGTTGACCGAACGAATCGACAGATCGGGTGGCACCCTCGCGGACTTCACCGCAGCGCACGGCATCGACCACCCCGCCATGAACGGCGCCTACAACAACGCGCTTGCCACAGCCCGAGGACTGCTCGGATTCTGGCGCGAGCAGCACAAATAAGAAGTCCCCACAACACCGACCAACCCAGCGCCGCACTCTCACCCACTTCCACGAAAGGCGTCCATGCCAAAAACACGCGCAACCGGAACCGCCACCCGCACGACTCCGCTGGACTGGTGGGCCGTCACAGCTACCATCGCCACCACCCAACAGGCACGATTCGCGTCTTCGCAGCACCGCTACCCATCAATCGACCATGCCGAACTCATCGAGCGCGGCCCCACCCGCGTCGAGAGGCGCAGTGTCAACACCGCTGCGGTGCCGGTACTTGCAGTTCGCCGCACCGACCTCGAAACCCACACCGGCACTGCAGAAGGCCAGTGGCTTACCGTGCACGCCTTGTCATGGGCCAGGTATCCGCTCCGCCAGCACCGGCCCGGCTATACGACACCGATCCTGCTGCTCCTCCTTGCGCTGCTCTGCACCATCACCACATTCACCGATGACAACGACTCCGCTGGCCGCCTCGTCGCCCTCGTCGCTGCGGCCTTCCTCGCCACAGGCGGTGCTTGGCTGCTCCGGTACCGCCGCCACCGATTCCAGGAACGCACCTGGGCCGCCGACACCGAAGCGACCAGCGTCGCCGGTCTCGCAGCAGCCGAAACGTTGCTGACCCCAGCAAGCCCCGAGCTGTACAAGACGGCTGTTCACAGCTGGATCAATCAGCACCGCACCACCACCGTCGACGCTCGACTACGACGACTGCGCACCAGATCATCCGAGACGTGCGGTTCACTGTCCGAGTGACACGATCGAACGTCGGTAGATGCGCGGTGGGGGTCGTCCTGGTGGCGACCGGACACGCGGAGTACCAGCCACAGACCCGCCTCAGTAGGTGTGGATACTGCCGTCGTGCATAGATGACTTCGTGGAACGCGCCGAGTCCTCTGGTGAGGCCGCCTCTTTCCCTTCGCGTGGACGCCCGGGATGGCGTCCATTACGTTCGAGCCAGTCGTGACTATCGAGAAACGTCTCTCAGCGCCGCCCACGCGCCGATGATGGCTTCCGCTAGCTCTGGGGCTCGTTGGCCACCGAGCCGGTTTCGATCTGCTGCGTCGTAGTCCTCGAAAAATTGGACAACCCACCCCTCATCCTCGGCACTGCCGTCGTACTGTGCCCGCACATCGATGGGCTGCCGAGTGAACGGGTTCATCATGGACGCGCGAATCACTCGCTCGCCGGCCCACCTCGCATCGGTGCCGCAGAACAGCGAGACGAGCTCAAGCGCCTCGTGCTGATCAGGGACGACACGTTCATTACTCATACCCACGTTCTTCCTCACCGGCGAAGTACGGACGAAATCTGAAAGGGGATGGAGCAGCCAGCACGCTCGGTGACGACGATGGTCGTTACCGGGGTGCTAGCTCCCACCAGCGACGATATTCGATCCTCACAAGACTTGGACGAGGCGGGGGAGTCCCAGCGTCCGGAGGCTCGACGAGCTGGGCCACTGAGGGGGACTGTACGACGGTGATGAGAGTTGTCGGCGCGATGACATCTGCGAAGCCGGCGGCCCGGGATGCCTCGACGTCGTGGTGCAGCGGGTTCGTCGCGCGCACGGCGCGGGCGAACTCGCGAACCTTCTCGCGGCCGACGAGGTATGTCGTCGGCGGGAAGACCCGGCCGGCGAGGTTGGGGTTCAGTGGTGGCATCGCTCGAGACTATCGACGGTGAGGCGGGCGGGGACGAGGGCCTCTGGGTTGTTCGCGCTCGATCGCAGACGGGTCCCGCTAACTCCAGCGAGAAGACACTGCAACACCGTGTTGCCGACGTCCCTAACGTCGCTCCCGTCAACCGCAGGCATGGGCCTGCCTCTGCAGTAGGAGGAACGATGGCCGATCCGTACATCACGATCCCCGACGCGTTCATCGCACTCGCGAACGAAGCAAACGATCATCCCGACGAACTCGACCTGGGTGTCAGCGACGACAGGTTGAGGCTGTGGCTGTCGAACAGCTATCCGGGGTTCTCGCCCTACCTTCAGATGTGCAAAGGTTCGGCAGGAAACGCGGTCGTGGAGGTGCGTTCGCAGGCCAATAATCGTGACAGTGAAGGGAACTCGACAAGGGTGACGTTGACTGACACATCCGTGCCAGTCGACCGCACAGATCCCTGTTCTGCAGCCCGGCTCGCGCTCGGATGCTGGCTCAGCACTCTCTGATCGCACTACTCGACGGCGGCCAGTCGTTCAGGATTCACGCTAGCCCGACCCGTCATCCCACTTCAAACATGAACGATCCGACGTTCGTTCCGCCCGACCCTGCGATCAATCGCGCGACGAGAGGTACGCAACGAGCTGGGTGACCCGTTCGGGATCGAGTACGAACTGGAAGTGCTCGCAATCCGCGGGTGGACAGTCGGGATGCCCGATCATCCCCGTGAAGATTGCGCTGCCGTCTTCCTCTCGGTTGACGGTCATCGACAGCTCTTGGATCGACGGCTCACCTGTAAGAGTTGATGCTGGCCAGGACTCTCGGAGATGCAGCTCGTCTTCCACGAAACATAGACTACGGACCCGGCCGCACGTACTGCTCTGCCTATGCCGAGAATGAAGGCGTGCATCTACGAAACCTGTCCCGACGCACCTGCGTCGCTACCGCAACCGAGTCGGGTGCCCGATGAGCGGGGCCCGCGAAGCGGTCGCGGCCGCCGGTGGGTGGCGGAAATGGTTCTCGGCTGCCCATGAGCTTCCTCCAACCGCGACGAAAGCAGAGAAAGCGGATCGGGGCCGCGAATTCGAGGGCGCGCTCATCGAGATGTTCAACGAAGACGGGCTCAAGCCGCGAGCAAGCTATCGCCCGACAGGGGAGGAGGTGGACGGCTCGATCTGGCTGGATGGCCGAACGTACCTGTTCGAAGCCAAGTGGACGTCCGCAGCCCACCCAGCCTCCAGCCTGTATCAGTTCAAGGGCAAGGTTGACGGTAAGCTGACCGGCACAATCGGCCTATTTTTCAGCATGAGCGGTTACAGCACAGACGCCGTCGATGCGTTGATAGCTGGAAAAGACCTAAATCTCGTGCTCTTCGATCGTGCCGACGTCGACCTCGTGATCAAGAACAGGATCGGTATTGCGGAGGCTATTCGTTTGAAGCTGCGCGCTGCGGCAGAGTCCTGCACTCCCTTCGCTCAGCTCGGCAGTCTCTTAACCTGGATGCACCGATCAGGCTGATGTGATGGGCGAGTCGTAACGGCGAAATGCCCTGTCGTAGTGAAAGAATTGAACTTCTCACAGAAACAATTCGGCCACAACGAAGGGCATCTCGTAGATGCAACTCTCTCACACCCGGCCCGTCGCTGCGGCGAGGTTCGACGATCCGAATCTCGTGTCGACCGCTGGGCTGGTTCCGATCATGGGTCTGGCGCAGAACTGCGGCCTGCAGGCTCTCGCCGACGAACACCTCAGCGTTCCCACCGACAAGGGTGCTCACTCCGGCGACAAGATCGGAGCACTCGTCGCGGGAATGGTCGCCGGCGCGGACAGCATCGCCGACATGGCATTACTACGGCACGGGGCGATGGGAACACTCTTCGACCGCCCGTACGCACCGTCGACGCTGGGGTCGTTCCTGCGCACCTTCACCTTCGGGCACGTTCGGCAACTCGACGCCGTTGCCTCCCGGTTCCTGCGCGGACTGGCCACCAGAACTCCGCTGGTGGCCGGGATCGACACCGAACGCGTGCTGGTCGACATCGACGATTCGATCATCGAAGTGCACGGGCACGGCAAACAGGGTTCCGGATACGGCTATTCCGGGGTCCGCGGACTGAACGCGCTGATCACCACGGTCACCACCGACACCGCGGCCCCGGTGATCGTCGGACAGCGTCTGCGCAAAGGGTCCTGCGGATCAGCGCGTGGAGCAGCCCGGATGATCGCCGACACCCTGACCACCGTCGCGCACCTGCACACAGCTACCGCCGGCCCAGGGGCGCGAACCACGGCACAGGCCACGCCCAGACCGCTGGTGCGGGCCGACTCGGCGTTCTACGGATATCCCACCATCGGGGCGGCGCTGCGCGGCGGCGCCGACGTCTCGGTCACCGTGCGCCTGACCTCACCCATCAAGACCGCGATCGCCTCGATCGACGAGGATGCGTGGACTCCGATCGAGTACACCAACGCGATCTACGACCACGACACCGAACGCTGGATCTCGGCTGCCGAGGTCGCGGAGATACCGTTCACCGCGTTCGCCTCGAAGAAGAAGACCCACCGGGTTCCGGGGCGGTTGATCGTACGGCGTATCCCCGACCTGCGGCCGAAGAAGGACCAGGGCCAGGGCGAATTGTTCGACGTCTGGCGGTTTCATGCCTTCTTCACCACCGTCGACGCCACCGATCTCGATGCCGTCGCCGCCGACAAGCTCCACCGCCATCACGCGATCATCGAGCAGGTCCACGCGGACCTGAAGAGCTCCGCGCTCGCTCATTTGCCGTCGTCTCGGTTCACTGCCAATGCTGCGTGGCTGGTCTGCGCGGTGATGGCGTTCAACCTCACCCGCGCCGCGGCTACCGTCACAGGCGATCCGAAGCTGGTCAAGGCCACCACCGGAACTGTCCGGCGGACCATTGTGTCGGTCCCTGCTCGGATCGCGTCGTCGGCGCGCCGGTTGACGTTGCATCTACCCCAACAGTGGCCGTGGGAATCGGGGTGGAACGCCCTGTTCGACACGGTGTTCGGACGAAACCGACCGATTCTCGGCTAACAGACACTCCCTGCCCGCCAACGACTCGAAAGACCAGTGGAACAACCCGACATCGAAGGTCGGAAGATCGTCCATGTCCACACCCTGTCCCAAGTCGTGCAATGGAAGCCACGACGACAGCATCAGACGCTCGGTGCATTGAGGCTTAACTACCCGATACGCGGGGGAGGCCGTCGGGCAGCGACCGACGATCGTCTTCGTCGAAGGCCCCGTTGATCGGCAAGCCTTAGACATTCTGCGTGAAACCCGGAATGCCACCGAACCAGTGGAGCTGATAGCCACTTCGGGGCCGTCAAATATGGCGCCGACGATCGACGCGGTACTCAATGCCTCTAGCGCGCCCATACCGTTCGTGGCGATCATCGAGGATGACGAGGCGGGAGTCAGAGTTGGTCGCGACGTCCAAGAACTCGTGGATCGTGTCAACGCTGAAGGTGGTAGGGCCGAACTACTCTGGATACCAGGCTCACTGGAAGCGTCTCTTGGACTCGTTGACGCCGAAGGCCGGCCGACTCGACATGTGTCTCAGGCTCGGCTTTGGAAACACCTGATGGAAGTCGACCTCGACCACCAGGTCACGCTTCATCCTGAACTAGGACCAGTGCTCCGGGCCGCTGGAATTCCGATGTCGAAGCACGACTGAGCGGTCTCTGTGTGGTGGCGTTCGTTATGGCTACGCACCCACCTCCTCGCAAGATCTGCTAGATAATCTATATTATCTAGCAAGGATCGATCGAGTGCTACCGCTCCTCGATCGCGACTGACCATAGTCAGGAGGCCACGTACCTTGATGTTCTTCCTGCTCCTCGGAGCGCTGCTACTGCTGTTTGGGCGCCTGTGGAGCCGTAGCGCGACCGAAAGTGGCCGCCCTCTTCATCCTGGCATGCGGAGCGCTGATGTTCGGCATGGCAGCGCTCGCGGCCGCGTCCTCCTGGGCGGTCAGGCTTCCCGTCCCGTTGAGCTCGACCATCCTGCTGGCGACACGCGCATACGCGTACGTCCGCGTCCGGCAGAGCGTCCAGACCCCAACTGACCTGCCACCATTGGCACAAGAGCACCGCATGCCCAACGTCGGAAGTCTCGCCGACTTGCCTGGACAGTACGAAAGAGGAGTCAGATGGAGAGTTTCAGCGAGCGTGTTGACCGTCTGGCTAATGAGAAACACCAAGAGAGGCAGCGGCGCTCCGCGGCTGCGATGAACTTAGGTCCTTACTCTCCCAATCTCGCACGAGAGGTCTGGCAACTCTGCATAGAGTTCCGTGATTACCTTGAAGCTAAAGGGGTTTCACCGAGAAAATACCGGCTCAACGAACATCGCTGGTACAGCCCTGCCTGGTCTCCGCAAGGCTACGCGCTGTCGGTGGTACACGATCGCATGAACGACCGCTCGCCTGAATATCTCCGTTACCTCGCATTGATTACCACGGCAGGGGCCCTATGGGAGTACTCGTCGGGCACGAACTACATCGGCAGGCTCGGAAGCGGATTTACCCTTACCGATACGGGTCAGCAGGTGCACCGTGGTCAATTACAGATTGGCGGTAGAAATATCGGACGCGACGACAGTGGCAAGTTGATATTCCGCCCCGCCAACTCGGACGAAATGCCTGCCGCTGTCTCTGAGAGTTTCGCGCAAGCAGCGGCACGACTATTCGATAGCCACCGACACATACGAGAGCGCTAGTCAGCATCGAGGATCGTGAAAGTCACCCCATGACCCACCTCGGAAGTCTCGCCGATCGGTTCGGAGAGTTCCTCGTCTACCGCAGCACGGGCAAGCCGTCGGCGGCCACCCTCAAGGCCTATCAGCAGGATTTCACCGCAATCGCCGATCTTCTCGCCGCCCACACCGGTGTTCCGGCCGACGACCTGGCCTGCAATGTGGTCGACAAGGACCGGATACGCGCGGCGTTCGCGGCCTACGCCGACACGCACTCCCCCGCCTCGATCCGGCGCTGCTGGTCGACATGGAACGCCCTGTGCAGCTACCTGTTCACCTCGGATCTGATCGTCGCGAACCCGATGGATGCGGTCCTGCGCCCCAAGGTCACCAAGACCGTACCGAAGGCCTTCGACCAGGACGCGGTCGAGAAACTGATCACCGCGCTGACCACGGACAAGGACGACAACGCGCACGCCTGGCGAGAACGCGACCTCGCCATCGTCCTCACCGCACTGCTCACCGGATGCCGCCTGTCCGAGCTGGTCACCCTCAACATCGGGGACTTCCGCGATCTCGATGACACCGGCCGGCTCAAGGCCATCACCGTGCACGGCAAGGGAAACAAGCAACGCGTCCTCACCGCCGAGCCCGCCCTCGTCGACGTGCTCACGTCCTATCTCGACTCGCGCCTGCAGCGATTCCCCGGCAGCGGCAAGGCCCGCACCTCCCCCACCGCCTCGCCCTGGCGCCGCCTACGAGCCATCGATCCGCTCTTCCTCGGTGCCGATGGGGAACGCATCACCGCACCCACCATCCAGTACCGGGTCGAGCGCGCCTATCGCCGGGCCGGCGTCAACGGACAGCGCGCGAAAGGAGCTCTGGTGCACCAGCTCCGGCACACCTTCGCGACCTCACTGGCCGATAGTGACGTCAACATCTACACCCTGATGCGACTGCTCGGGCACGAGTCGATGACCACCACGCAGCGTTACACCCAAGGCGCCGGCAAGGAAACCCGCGCAGCCTCGGCAACCAACCCGGTCTATCGGCTCATCGAGAAGAACGAGACGAGGCACTGACGTGACCGCGCCGATCCCCTGACTCGATCGGACAGCGTGGGGTGGGGGTTGGTAAAGCTCACCTGGGTTGGCTGCTGCGAAGGACGGCGACTACTGCTCGGGGGCTGAGTCCGGCGTGGCGGGTGCCTCGGCGCAGCACCGGTCGGTATCGGGGTTCCGAAACATGCCGGGGAAATCCTGACGGCCGCATCCGGGACCCCAGGCGCGTCACCGTCGAGGGAGTTGGGGAAGCCGCGGGTCCCAACCGCACGATACGAGCGAACCGGCCGGATCGCAGACCCAACGACCCTCCGTCCTGCGCTCGCTGTTCCCGGACGAACTCGACGATCTCCCCGTTGCCGGGGGTTCGCAGTACCGACCCCGCTCGTCGAGCCTCGACCAACCGGGGGACAGCGCGCTGCCGAAGTCGAGCGTGCGCCTCATCATGGTCGAGCGGTATCCGACTCAGTGGAGGGTTCCAGGACCACCCGAAACCGTTCGACGCCGGGATACAGCTCACCGAGCGATTCGATCGCGAAGCCGACCGATCGGTAGAAGCCGACACCGTCACGATCTGTCTGGGCCTCGATCGGATCGCCGGGATACCGGGCTTGAACCCACCGGATCATCGCGGTACCTATGCCTGTGCGCTGCCGGCAACGAGCGGTCGCGATATGCAGCAGCTCGACTCGACGAGGCATATCGCGACCACCGGGATGACCGAGGTAACCGACGACGCCGACAACAGAGCCTTCCAGGAACACTGCGGCCAGTTCGGCCGGCCCGGCGAGGTAACGGGCCCGGACGCGGCCGAGACGCTCAGCGTCGGTGCCTCCGACGGCAAGATCGAGTAGATCGACGACACCTTCGACGTCGATACTTGTCGGTTCGACGACGAAGCTCGGCATGGCACGCAACGCTACAACCCACACCGGTCCGTGGTGGTCGAGACGGACAGGAATGGGTAGGTGGTGCGGCCGGTCGGAGTTGGGTCCCGTGGGTTGTCAGCGACGCCGGTTCGCGCTGATGGGGACTGCTGCACGATTCGGTGACAGTGTCACCTGGTCCTACATCAGTCCCTTTCGCAGTCGGCAGCGGTTACGTTTACGGCCGCGTCGTTGCTCTATCTGACCCGGTGAAACATCCAATGCCGAAATAGTGTTCGGTGGAGTACCGTCCGCTGTATGAGGCTGCTCGTCACCGGTGGCGCCGGATTCATCGGTGCCAACTTCGTCCACCAGACCGTCGCGGAACGCCCCGACGTCCGGGTCACGGTGCTGGACGCATTGACGTACGCCGGCACCAAGTCTTCGCTCGACGCGGTGGCCGACAAGATCCACTTCATCCACGGCGACATCGCCGACGCCGACGTGGTGAACCGCCTGGTGGCCGACGCCGACGCCGTTGTGCACTTCGCCGCCGAGTCGCACAACGACAACTCTCTGGCCGACCCGTGGCCGTTCGTGCGCACCAACGTGGTAGGCACGTTCACGCTGCTGCAGGCAGTCCGCGACTACGACGTCCGCTACCACCACATCTCCACCGACGAGGTGTACGGCGACCTCGACCTGCACGACCCGGCCCGGTTCACCGAGTCCACCGCCTACAACCCGTCCAGTCCCTACTCGTCGACGAAGGCGTCGAGTGACATGCTGGTGCGGGCCTGGACGCGGTCGTTCGGGATCCGGGCGACGCTGTCGAACTGCTCCAACAACTACGGCCCCTTCCAGCACGTGGAGAAGTTCATTCCGCGGCAGATCACCAACCTGCTCGACGGCGTCCGCCCCAAGCTCTACGGGCAGGGTCGCAATGTGCGCGACTGGATTCACGTCGACGATCACAACCGCGCCGTGTGGACCGTCCTCGAGAAGGGGCGGATCGGGGAGACGTACCTGATCGGTGCGGACGGCGAGGTCGACAACCGCACCGTCATCGCGATGCTGCTCGAGATCTTCGGACGATCCGCCGACGACTTCGACTTCGTCCCGGACCGGCCCGGCCACGACCTGCGGTACGCGATCGATTCGACGCGGCTGCGCACCGAGCTGGGGTGGGAGCCGCGCTATCGGGACTTCCGCAGCGGCCTCGAGGCGACCGTGCAGTGGTACCGCGAGCACCCCGAGTGGTGGCGTCCGGCGAAGGCCGCGACCGAGGCCGGATACGCGCGCACCGGGCAGTAGCGCACGCGCTTGCTACCGCCAGATCGGGTGCTCGCTTTCCACCACCGACCCATCCGTGCGGAATATCAGGTACCTGTCGAAAGTCTTTGAGAACCAACGGTCGTGGGTCACCGCGAGTACTGTTCCCTGGAATTCGCTCAGCGCTACTTCGAGGGCTTCGGCTGATTCGAAGTCCAAGTTGTCTGTCGGCTCGTCGAGCAGGAGCATGGTCGCCCCGCTCAGCTCGAGTAGCAGGATCTGGAACCGTGCTTGCTGGCCACCCGACAGTTCGTCGTAACGCTGTTCGGCTGCCCGTGCCAGTCCGTAGCGGGCGAGTGCGCGTGAGGCATCTTCGCGGCCGCGGCCGTCACGTTGGTTGTCACCCTGGTGGAGGACCTCGAGCAGGGTCTTGTCGGCGAGGTCGGGGCGCACCTGAGTCTGCGAGAAGTAGCCGGTTCGGACACGGGCGCCTAACTGAACGCCGCCCGTGTAGGTGATCGACCGGCGCGAGGACACCCTCTGCAGTTCCGCGTCTGGGTTGCCTTCGGTCGCCAGCAGCGCGAGGAAGTGCGTCTTTCCGGTTCCGTTGGGTCCTACGACCGCGATGCGATCGCCGTGGAACAGCTCGGCGTCGAAGGGCCGGAATCTGTCCGGGACCGAGAGCTGGTCGCAGCGCAGTGCTCGTTTCCCTGTTCTTCCTCCCTGCAGGCGCATCGTGAGACGTTGAGGCCGCGGCACTTCCACGGGCGGTCCGGCCTGTTCGAATCGGTTCAAGCGTGTCACGGCCGCCTGGTAGCGGGCAGACATTCCGTCGTTGTACTTTGCTTTCTCCCGCAGCGTGTTGACGAGTGTGCGAAGTCGGGTGCGCTCCTCGTCCCACCGTTTGCGCATCTCGTCGAGGCGGTTGTTTCTGCGGTCTCGCGCGTCGTCGTAGCTGTCCAAACCTCCGCCGTGGGTCCATGAGACAGCGCCGGCACCGGTTGGCTCGAGAGTGATGATCTTCGTTGCGCTGTTTGCCACCAGCTGGCGATCATGACTGATGAACAGCACCGTCTTATCCGAGTCCGTCAGCCGTGTCTCGAGCCATTCCTTGCCGGCAACGTCGAGGTAGTTGTCGGGCTCGTCGAGGATCAGGAGGCTGTGGGGTCCGGTGAACAGTGCCTCGAGGACTAGCCGCTTCTGTTCGCCTCCGCTGAGCATCTCGACCGGATATGACTGCGCCTCTGCGGACTTCACACCAAGAGTTGACTCGGTGACGAGGTCCCAGCTCGTCTCGACGTCGAATCCGCCGAGGTCGGACCAGTCAGCAAGTGCTTGAGCGTACGACATCTGACTCTGCTCGTCGTTTCGCGCAGACATTGCACGTTCGGCGGAGGACAGTGCTGATGCGGCAGCCTTGACGGTCGGTGATGCCGTGGCGACGAGGAGGTCACGGATCGTGAGTCCTGGGATTGCTTTGCCGATGAACTGGGGCATGACCCCGAGGGATCCCGACCGATGGATGGATCCTTCGTGCGGAGACAATTCGCCGGTCACGATGGATACCAGGGTGGATTTTCCGACGCCGTTGGGTCCGACCAGGGCTGCCCGGTCGCCCTGCCCGAGTTTGAAATTCACTGAATGGAACAGAGGCCGGCCGTCGGGTAGCGAGTAACCTAGCTCTGTCACGTCGATATGCGCCATACGGCTCCTCGCGCCCCGTTTCAATCACGCCTGGTGACCGGTTGGTGTCCCTGCCTTGCCATCAACCGACCGCGACGCTATCACACCTGTGATAGCGTCTTCGTGTGAGCTACGTAGAAGAGGGTCGGTCGGCGCGGGAGCGGGTACTCGACGCCGTCTTCGCAATGGTCGTCAAAGGCGGCATTGGCGAGGCGTCCCTGCGGAAAGTTGCCGACGAGTCGGGCGTGAACATCGGGTCCGTCCGCCACTTCTTCGGTAGCCACAGTGGACTACTCAGAGCAGCAGCGGAGGAAGTCGGTAGCCGAATGGAGTTGCGCCTCAAGGCGGCCAGCGCCGAAGCGTCCCTCGATACGCTCGAGGGCCGGCGCCGCTACGTCGAGGCGGTGGCACTCGCGCTCCTCCCCAGAGTTGGAGCGCCGATCGACGATCACATCGTCTTGGTGGAGTTCGTCAGTGCCGCACGCGTGCTTCCGGAACTACGGGACGCTGCCGCTCAGATGGGTCGAGATATGCGCAGCGTGGTCGCGGAGGCCTTGTCGAGTGCGGGTGTCGACGACGTGGACTTCGAGACCGAACGGCTCGTGGCCCTCATCGACGGTCTGACGTTCGAGCTCGTCTATCCGCATGGCATCGAAGACATCCAGCGAACCAGGGACATCCTGCGAGGCCACATCAGGATGGTCGTGACGTAGCGCGTCCCGCTACACACCTCCCGCTGGCAACGCAAGCCGGCCGAACCGGAGGACGAAGGAGAGGCTATGCCGGCATGGCTGTTGGCTCTGGCATTCTCGGCACTGGTGTTCTACACCGACGACTACGTCATCGCCGGTGTTCTCCCGGAGATCTCGGCAGATCTCGATGTTTCGACCGGCACTGCCGGCCAGCTGGTGACTGTCTTCTCACTCGTCGTCGCAGTAACAGCACCGATCGCGGCTGTACTCACAGCAAGGCTGGCACCCCGTCAGGTTCTCACGGTCGCGGCGACAGCCTTCGGCGCCGCCAACATCGCCGCGTCTCTGTCTCCTACCTTCGGGATCCTCATGGCTGCAAGGATCGTGGCTGCGGCAGCGGCGGCCGCCGCGACACCGTCGCTGTTCGCGCTCGCGGCACGGTTGGCTCCACCGGAACGAGTTGGGCGCTACGTCGCCGTCGTCGCGTTGGGGGTCACTGGAGCGATCGCGGTCGGAGTGCCAGTCGGGACATGGATCAGCACCCTAGGGTCATGGCGAACGACATTCGCGTTCATGGCCGGCCTCGGATTGCTCGTTGCCCTGGCACTGGCGGGGACACTGCGGGCCAACACAGACCTTGGCACGCCGATTCCGCTCGCGGACCAGCTACGGACGCTCGCCGCGCCCGCCGTGTCATTGGGGCTGGCGGCCAATATCGTCTTGATGTTCGGATCGATGATGATGCTGACCTACCTGGCGCCGTTTGCACTGGACACCGCCCATGTGGATGCAAGCGCACGCGGCCCACTGTTCGCCGTATCCGGTATTGCCGGGATGGTGGGCATCTGGGCAGGCGGACGAGCGACGGATCGCCTGGGCCCCGACACGACGCTCGCCATCGGAGTCGGCGTCTTCGTCACGTCAATGATTGCGCTGTACGCGGTTTGGGTGAGCAGGCCAGTTCCCCCAGGTGTGCTGTATCCACTCGTCGCAATATGGGGTGCGGCCGCCTTCTGGAATTCGCCCGCGGTTCAGGCTCGACTTCACATGCTGGCAGGCCCGGTATCCACGCAAGCACTGGCATTGAACACTTCTGGCACATACCTCGGCGTCGCAGTGGGCGGTGCCGTCGGCGGCGTCGTCCTCGACACCTTTGGTAATGGAGCCCTGCCTATCGTAGCGGCCTGCGCGGGCATAGCCGCTCTCCTGCTGTTCCGCGTGGCCCAACGCTACACATCAGCGAACGCTGTGACGTAACCGGCGCCCCAGAGGGAGAACGCCGACACCCGGCACGACACGAGCGCGACATACGCGGCAAACCACGACACCGGTATCACAGCTGTGATAGGGTCGCGAAACAGGCGCCGAAGTTCCTACTGCTTCACGAAATCGATTGTCCACCAACCATACTGAAGTCCGGATTGGGTTACGTCGAGGGGGAAACGCGCATGCCTATGGACATACGAATCGAACCATTCAGCGCCACACACGCGGAGGCCGTTCTCGCGCTCTTCGTTGATGCGCTCAGCAGCCACTACGGTGGCGATCATCTCGCACACTTTCAACGGCTGATGGATGCCTATGACAACGGAAACATCGACGACGTCGGGTACAACTCGACCAGACAGATCGGCGTCGTTGCCGTGTGCGCCGAGACATCGTCGGTCGTCGGGTTCCTGAACTACGTCGTCAAACGGCACGGTACAGCGAAGATCAGTCCGCTCATTGTCGAACCGGCGGCCCGCGGGGCCGGTGTCGGCCGCCGCCTACTCGAGCACATGTATCAGTCGTTGTCCGATACGGGCGTGAGGAATGTCTACTGCACCGTGGACAAGCTGAACCGCTCAGCCAGCACCTTCTTTGCTCGTCAGGGCTTCCAGGTGCTCGGGGAATCGCGCGATCAGTACCTGAAGGGTCATTGCGAGCTGATCCTCCAGCGCAGTGTCGCCCACCCCGACGGGATGAAGGCGGCCGACGGAGTGGTGCTGATGAGGCCTCACACTCCGGAGCATTGGGACGCGTTTGATCGCGTCGCACCAGATCTCTCGTCGAATGAGACTGCACGGCACCCGATCTCGGAGATTCGCGAAGCTGCCGAACGTCGACCGGACGACGTCGAGTCCAAACCGAAGATCGTCTATGTCGCCTACAGAGGCGCTGCCGTTGTCGGCGCTCTCGTCCTCTGCCCGAAGAAGGGAGGCTCGCTGAAAGTATCGACCGCGTATTGGGCAGACGAACCGACGCTCGGGGAAATTCTGGCCCACCTCGAATCAGTGGACGAGTTCCTCACGACAGACGGGCGCGTGTATGTGCATATGCCCATGCAATCGCACGTCGTGCAGGTGATGCAGACTCGTGGCTGGCGGCTGGACGCGATCATCCCTGGAGCGGAGTCCGACAACACCGTAGCCGGCCAGTGGAGCACCGGTCATCTCGATGCGGCGGCTCAGGATCGACTCGAGTGGATGGACTATCACGTCGAGCTGCAGGAGATGATCCACGGGCGGGAGTGGAACAAGTTCGAGACACCGCAGGAGCTCGCGATCAGTCTGATGGCGGAGGTCGGTGAGCTCGCTCAGGAACTGCAGTGGAAATCCCAGACCGGGATCCTGGACTTAGACACTCAGTCCATCGCCGCGGAGTTGGCCGACATCTACAACTATCTCTTCCGGCTCGCCTGGCATCTTGACATCGACATGCTCGGGTCGTGCTTCGACAAGCTCGAGAAGGTCAAGCAGAAGTACCCGGTTGCGTTGGCCAAGGGCAACACCCGCAAGTACAGCGAGCTGGTATGACGGCCGAAATCCACATGTACCGCCCGCAAGTCGCACAGCGCTCCCTGGCCCTCCTCGAGGGGGTGTTCGAGTCTGGGTGGATCGGCTTGGGACCGATGACTGAGCAGTTCGAGGAGGCGCTCGCTGACCCCGAGCTGCTCGGCAAGCATCCGGTCGCAGTCAACTCGGGGACCGCAGCGCTACATCTGGGGCTCATGGTCGCGGACGTTCCCCGCGGATCGACGGTCATCGTGCCGGCCAACACCTTCATCTCGACCGCGGCCGTCGTACTTCAGCACCAATGCCGGGTTGTGCTCGCTGACATCGAGCCAGCCACAGGCAACATCGATCTGGAGTCGGTCAGGCACATCCTCGAAACCGAAGGTGGCGTTCGGGCGATCATCCCGGTGCACTATGCGGGAATACCGTGCGACATAGCCGGGCTCTCCGAACTCGCGGTCGAACACGATCTCGTGATCATCGAAGACTGTGCACACGCCGTCGGCGCTCGATGGTCCGATCACGCGATGAGCGAGTCACCCCACATCCAGGCGTACTCATTTCACGCCACCAAAGCCATCGCGATCGGCGAAGGGGGCTGCGTCACCTTCCCCGACGCGGAATCCGCCCAGCGGGCAAAGCGGCTGCGCCGGCTAGGAATCGATATGTCCACCCGCTCGTGGAGCACGCCCTACGACATTCCCGAGATCGGTTGCAAGTACAACATGGGCGACGTCGCAGCCGCGATCGGCCTCGCGCAGCTCGAGACTCTCCCCGAGAACCAGCGACAGCGCCAGGCGATTCTCCGGAGGTACCGCGACAACTTCATGGACACCGGAGTCACACGGGTGGCCGAAGCCCGGGCGGGTGATCTGTCCGCCGGGTTCGCAGTGCCCATTCGAGTTCAGAACCGAGAGACTCTCCGCAAGAACCTCCACGTCGCGGGAATCGAGACCGAGATCTACTTCCGCTCTCTGGCGGACTTCCCCATCGGCAGCACGCGACCCGTTCCGCGCGCACAACGGTTCGCGGAAGAGGTGTTGTGTCTTCCCATCCACCCGGGGCTGACACTCACCGATGTCGACTACATCAGCGAACAGGTCTGCAAGAACTTGGAGTGAGATGAAACTTCTCTACGTCTTCAGCATCTATCTTCCCTTGACCGGCGGCTGCCAGGACCCGATCGATCAGGCAGCCCCCTATCTGACCGCGGATGGCCACGAAGTCCACGTGCTGACGAAGAGGTGGCCGACAGACCTCGCAGCGGAAGAGACGATCAATACGGTTCACGTACACAGGATCGAGTCGGCGATTCTCCCGAACGAACTGGTGCGGATGAGCCGGGACGTGCGCAGGTTGATCGACGAGATCGAACCGGACGCGATCCACGTGATCGGCGCCAGGCGCCCACTGCCGTTCTTTGCACTGATGGCCGCACGGTATCGCGGCATCCCGGTTGTGATGACGATCGGAGGCTGGGATATCCCGGACCCGGACGATCCCGAACCGGGAAAGGTGTGGGACAGCGGCAAGCATCTCGTCCGTGGCTCGCTCCTGCAGGCCGACCAACTCAACGCGGCCTCCACCGACCTGACACGATTAGTGCGGCTGGAGTTTCCGCACATCACCGATGTTCCAGTGATGCAGGTGGGAATCGACTGCGATCTGTTCGCTGAAGCGAGGCCCTACGCCCACCACAAGCCCTACGTACTGTCGCTGCGACGGCTGGAGGAGTCCAAGCAAGTCGACAGGGTAATCAGTGCGTTCACCGAACCACCACTCGCAGATCGGAACATCGACCTACTGATCGCCGGCGACGGCCAAGAAGCAGGGCGGCTACGCCAACTGACCGACGAACTCCGTCTAACAGACCGCGTGAAGTTCCTCGGTGAGGTCGACATCAGCACCGCAGCCCGACTACTCGCAGGGGCCGAGGCAACAGTGGTGGCGTCACGCGCTGAAGGCGGCGGCCTCGTCAACGTCGAAGCCCAGGCAGCCGGAACACCCGTCATCGCAACCAACGTCGGCGGCATCACCGAGTACGTCGGCGGTGAGCACGGCGCACACTTCATCTCCTCCGCCAGCCCAGAGGACATCGCTTCAGCGATCGTCCACTGCATCGACGACGCCGAGCACCGCAAGGCCCTCATCGCGCACGGACTCCGGAATGCCCGGAAGTTCGACACACGAGAGCTGGTGAGGGGATACCTCCGCGTGTACGAGAGCCTTGCCGCCGAGGCCCGAACCAAACGCTTCGAACCCTGGTCCGACCTCACAAGTGATCTGTGGTCGGCCTTCTCGCGAACCGATACGACTACCCACGCCACGGCGACGGCGGAGTCCGTGCCGGTGGCGCTGCACCCGCTGGGTAAGTCCGCACAGCGCTGGTGGTACACGCGAAACGTGATTCTCGGAAAGACCATCTGGTCCGACGAGGACAACACACGGATCGGGGCACTCCGATCGCGCTTCGACGACAACGCGTTGATGGCCGCCTTCGCAGAAGCCGCCGAGTGGGGTCGCACTGACCTAGATGAGGTCGCGACATACGGGCTCGCAAACACATTGGGGGGACAATGATCTCGAACCACTTCTACGACGCCTTGGCGCCGCACTACCAGTCTGCGAGCGGTGTGAGCCCGCAATTCAACGCACGAGTCGATGCGCACGTCGCGCAGAAGGTATCCCGTGCATCGTCCTGGCTCGACATCGGCACGGGCGACGGACACCGAGCCATGCGCATCCTCGCGGCGAGCACCGCGCAGCCGACACGCCTCCTCGCGTGCGACAGCAGCGCACAAATGACTGCCATCGCTGAAAGGACCTGCACGGGATTCGCTGTGCAGAACTGGAACCCTGCCGAGACCGAGCCTCCCGCCACATTCAACAACGTCGCCCTGATTTCCCTACTGGGAAACGTCTTCGGTCACGTTCTCACCCCGTCCGATCGATCGATTGCGATGCGCCGGGTCGCTGCAGTGCTCTCCCCCGGCGGGCAGCTCGTGCTCGACTTCAACAACCGACGCAACATGCGCCAGTACGGGTGGACGAATGTCACACGTCGCGCTCTCCGGTACGCGGCCGGAGGCGACGACGGCACGTTCGTGGCACGGAAGAACATCGACGGCACCGAGATCTCCACCGGCGTCTATCTCGGAACCGTGAAGGAGTACCGAGACCTGCTCTCGGCCACAGGTCTCGACGTGACCGAGACCCTGTTTATCGACTATCGGACCGGCGCGGACGCCGGACCGCTGACCGGACAAGCACTGCTCGTCGCCACCAAGCCTCAAGGAGCCACCACAGCATGAGAGTCTTCGTCGCAGCACCGTTCGGCCCGTACCTGGGCACCGACGGCACATTCGACCCGATCTTCCGCCGCCACCTCGAAGACCTGTACACCCATCTGTCCTCGGCTGGTCTCGAGTACTTCTCCGCTCAGGTCAACGAGAACTGGGGTGCGTCACCACTGACCCCACCCGAGTGTGTTCCGATCGACTACAAGGAGCTGGCCTCCGCGGACGCCATCGTCGCGATACTGGGCAATCCGCCCTCTCTCGGCGTAGCCATCGAGCTCGGCTGGGCCAGTGCCCTGCAGAAGCCCATCCTCATCGTCGGCACCGCGATCGCTGCCAGCTCCATGATCGCGGGCCTCGACCGGGTCGCCGACGTGCGGTTCATCGACTTCGACTTGGGCAGCGGGCCAGGCGCGAGTGGCGCCGACATCGGGCAGCTCGTTCTCGACCAACTTCTGTCCTAGCGAAAAACACCGGGGAATGTCATGGGTGACTCCAGCAGGCACTGCATTGCGGTAGCAAGCGTGGATTTCGGATGGGGAGGAACGGGGGCACTCGCCAACATCCTGGCGGCCCTCGGGAGCCGAGCGGTCGACACAGACATCGTGCTGGTCGGATCACGGCTCGGCCGGCACCTGATGTCGAGCGACTTCCACACCCGCTACGAACCGTCCTTGTCGACGATGCTCCGCAGCGGGGCCCGGCCCGACATGGTCGTATCAGTACTCGACGCCGAGACAGCGAAGGAAGCAGCCCAGCTCGGGATCCCGGTCGTCTTCGTTGACCTTCTCCCCTTCCTCTGGGGCGCAAGCCAAAGAGACTGGGTCCCGTACGACGCGGACGTCTATCTTGCCCAGTCAGTCGCCGGCCTCGACAAATTCTCGTCCGTGCTGCCCGCACACGCGCAACCGATCGAAGCGGTGATCTCCCCAACCGTCTCATCCGCCGACGCCGGCCATCCGGACCTCATCGAATGGGACTGCACCATTGTGCTCGGCGGGTTGCTCAGCCCCCAACAATCGGACCGGGACGGCTACGTCCGCGCGGTAGTTCCGTCCATCCTGCGAGTCTTGTCCGAGTCCGGGTCGCAGTCTGTGAGGGTCGTTGGCAACCTATCGAGCGACGCCACCGCCCAGATCTCCGCCCTCTGCCGGAATCTGGGCCTGCACCACGCGGTTGGCCCTGTGCCGCCCAGTGATTTCGGCCAACTGCTGCGACGTTCCAAGGTCATCGCCGCACAGCCAGGACTGATGACGCTGCTCGAGGCGAGCGCGTCTGGCCGGCCGCTGGTTCGGCTGCCTCCCCAGAATGTGGCGGGGTTCGTTCAGACCGCCGGCTTCGATACCGTCGTGGGCCCCGACGGCGCGATGCACTGGCCCGACACCGTTGTCGACATCCCTCGCCTCCTCGAGCTACGGGCCGAAGGCGAAGAGGCTGCGAACGACCACTGCTACGGGCAGATCAATTGCTTTACAGCCCACCAGGATTGGCAAGGCGCGTCCTTCGTCGATGCCGCCCGCGAGGCGTTCCGCTCCGCCCAGACGGTGCAACCCCGCCGACGGCGATCCTTCTTCGAGCAAAGTGGATCTGGTGGAGCTCACCAGGTAGCAGCCCACATTCAGGCGCTTCTGTCATCGAAGGCGAGGGCATGAGCATGAGCATGCAGACCATCGACAGTGTCAGGGGGCTGGCCGCCGAGTGCAGCCGCCGCCGGAACCAGATCAACGCCCGCGTCACGGCTATTCCTCTGGACGATCTCCGGCGCTGGAAATTCACCACTGACGGTAGCCTCGCCCACGACACTGGACGATTCTTCCGCGTGATGGGGGTGCGGACGAACAACCCAACACGGCCGACGGCGACGCTGGAACATCCGATAATCGACCAGCCGGAAGTAGGAGTCCTCTGCCTGTTTGTCACCCGGATCGGTTCCGAGATACACGGTCTGGTCACGTTCAAGTTCGAACCGGGCACACCCGACGGCATCGAGGTTGCGCCCAGTGTTCAAGCGACACGCAGCAACTACGAGTCAGCGCATGGCGGCGTCGCGGTTCCCGCCGTCGAGCTGGCTCTCGAAGAGACACCCTCTATCGCCGATGCCCTTCAGCGCGAGCAGGAGTCCTGGTTCGCAGGCAAAGTCAACCGCAATCGCATTCTCATGCTCGACCACGCGATCGCACTGGATGTCGGGCGCTCTGTCCCTGACAGCGTATGGGTTCCTGTCGACGTCCTCCTGGCCGCGTCGCTGCGGAGCCGGCTGCTGAATATGGACCTTCGATCCATCCTCTCGATGTGGCCGAGCGACCAGGACCCCACTGCCGTGGCGCCGGCACCGGTCCACACGCCATGTGCCCGGCGCGCAGACATCGAAGAGATACCTCTTCGCGCTCTGACTGGTTGGGAGGTCAACGACACCATTGAGCGTGTCGACCGTCGCTACTTCTCGATCGTGGGGCGCCGGATCGAAAGCGCACCCGACCGCGAGGTGCCGTCCTGGGATCAGCCTCTGCTCGCTCCGGTCGGGATGGGGCAATGCACCCTGCTCGTTCGACACGACCACGGCGACGGCCTGGTCGAGGCGTTGGTCACCGAACGTGAACGCGTCGGCTCCATTCGAGGCGTCACTCTCGAACCCACGCACCAACGGGGCGATGTCACCGACTGCAGCACCGAGACACGACGAGCCGCCATGCTCGCCGAAGCATCAGACCTCGCTCGATGCGAACGCATCTGGTCCGCTGTCCACTCCGAGGAAGGTGGCCGGTTCAGCGGAGCACTCGTCACCTACCAGATCGGGCTTGTCCCGGACACGTACCCGCAGCCTCCTGACAAGCAGTGGGTCTCTCTCGACAAGATCGACACCGCCATCGGCCACGGCGACCGCGTCAGTGTGGAGCTTCGGACCTGTATCACCATGCTCAAAGCCCTGCTCCGTTCCGAAGGCTGGCTCGCGTGATCGGGGCCCTCGGGTATTCCGAGTACCTCCAGCGCAGGACGCTTCCGCTGCTCCGCGCTCTCAACCATGCCTCATCGCATGTGTGGGTCGGTACGACGCACACCACCGGCACGGAACACCATCCAGATGTCGAGCTAGTTCCACGTAGTGCGCTCCTCGGCAACGACGCCATCGACTGCGTGTACATTTCGAGCGCCACAGGCCAACACTTCGACGACTGTCGAGCGGCCCTCGACGCCGGCAAGAAAGTACTCGTCGAGAAGCCTGTGTGTCTCACGACGGCGGAACTCGACGTTCTCCACACCACCGCGCGCGACAACGGCCTGGCGGTCTTCGAATGCCTTTCCTACCCGTATCACCCGGCATGGGAGATCTACCACCGCCGCATTCGTGCACACCAGTGGGACGGACCGGTCTGTGTCACAGCGACCTTCTGCATACCCACACGCCCACACACCGACTTCCGGATGCGGCCGGGGCACGGAGGCTCACACGCGGACCTCGGCACCTACTGCCTCGACGCGCTACACCGCTTGGGCGCAGGCGTAGACGGTCTGCTGCTGCAGCCGGGCTCACTCACAGGAGCCAGCACCGACATCGAGGGCTCGGCCGTCGGGTGCGGCGAGATCGGAGGAATGCCAGCCACGTACACAGCAGAGTGGGGATTCGGGGATCGGTACGCCAATCGAGTCACGGTCAGTGATGAGTCAACCGCCATCGAGATCGACCGCGTCTTCTCCCTACCACCGGACCACAACGCACAGATCCGCGCTCGGCGCGCGGAGAAGACCGTGACGACCCTGGTGCCTGCCGAGAACGCCACCCAGCTGTGCCTCAGTGCCGGCCTCGCTCGCATCTCTGCTCAGGGCGCGTCCGGCGTCCTCGGCGCCAACAGCATCCGACGGCGCGTCGCCGCACTCGAATCGATGAACCGAGCCGGGGCCACAGATGACTGAAGTACTCGTAATCGGGAACCGCGGACTAGTCGGATCACGTGTGGCCAGCACCTTCACGCGGGCCGGGCATTCAGTTCACGGTCTCCCCAGCAGCGCAACCTCGACCCTGCCAGCGAGTGTGCACGCAACCGACTATGACCTGATCATCAACGCCGCCGGGCAGATATGGGGCGACCCCGCGACAATCCGCCGCCGGCTCGAGACCGCCACGGCAGACGCGATCGACGCCGCCACGGCTGCCGATTGCCCGCTCATCCACATCGGATCCAGCCTCGAGTACGGCCCGCGAAATTCCCCCCAATGGTCCGACGAGACCGCGGAACTTCGTCCCACTTCGCCCTACGCGCTCTGCAAAGCAGCCACCTCGGAACAAGTATTGGAATACCCGCGCGGCGTCGTCATCCGCAGCGGTCTCGTCCTCTCACGCGATATCAGCTCACAGAGCCTGCTCGGGAAGATCCGAGATCAGGCGGCGGCCGCCGCCGCGCCCACCGACACGGTCCCCGCGGAAGCGCTGTCCATGGTGAGAAACCCCGTCCACGTCGATGACCTGGCCAGCGCGGTGGCCACGATCGCGAGGTTCGCACTCCAACAGCGACTCACGCACAATGTGTACAACTGTGCAGGGCCCTCCGCAACGACTGTAGGGACACTGGCCGCTCACGTGCGCAAACAGTACTCATTGCCGCCGCTCGAGGTCGATCCCAGCGTTCCCGCGCTCTACGACCTCATCTCTACCGACCGGCTACGGCAGGAGACCGGATGGCAGCCCCGATACTCGATCGAAAGTGGTGATTGGCTTGACTGAACACACCCTGACCACAGCAACTGAACGAGCTCACCAGCTGCGCGCTCAGATCGAGCAGTCGGTTCGGGAGTATCACGAACTCACCGCAGGGGCAGAGAGCCGACACAACCGTGCCGGATTCAAGATGCCGTCCGGTGCCGTCCTCAACGCCGACGACCGAACCGAGGCAGTCCTGGCCGCTTTGGATCTGGAGATCACCAGCGGCGAGGCAGTCACACGATTCGAGCGAGCAATCGCGCGCACCATGGGCACTCGAAACGCCGTCGCGTGCAACTCCGGTTCGTCCGCGAACCTCCTCGCCTTCTCGGCACTGTGCGATCCAACGCTCAACGGCCACATCACACCTGGATCGGAGGTCATCACCAGCGCCGTGGGGTTTCCCACGACCGTCGCACCGATCATCCAGCACGGGTGCATACCGGTCTTCGTCGATATCGACCCCACAACGGGCAACATCGACGTCGACCAGCTCGAGAAGGCACTCTCACCACGCACCCGTGCGATAGCGCTGGCACATACGCTCGGCAACCCGTTCCGCGCCGACCTCGTCCGCGAGTTCGCCGACCAGCACAACCTCTGGCTGCTCGAGGACAACTGCGATGCTCTCGGCGCAAAGGTGGGTGGCCGCCCGACAGGGTCGTTCGGCCACGTCTCGACCGTCAGCTTCTACCCAGCACATCACATCACGTGCGGCGAAGGCGGCTGCGTAGGAACCGATTCCGTACAGCTTGCCGCAATCCTGCGGTCCTTGCGCGACTGGGGACGCGACTGCTGGTGCGCCCCCGGAGAAGACAACCGATGCTTCAACCGCTTCGGCAAGCAATCCGGATGCCTCCCCGACGGATTCGACCACAAGTACGTATTCTCTCGAGCCGGATACAACCTCAAGATGTCAGACCTTCAGGCCCGTATAGGGCTATCCCAGCTCACCCGACTGCCCGAGTTCGGCGCCGCCCGCCGCCGCAACTGGGACACGATCCACTCCCACCTATCGGACTGCGCCGCTGTATCCACGTTCGTCGCAGAGGACGCGGTCACACCGTCCTGGTTTGGGTATGCATTCACCCTCGACCCCAACACCGCCCTGGGCCGCCGTGAACTGCAGATAGAGCTCGAACGCCGCGGCATCGGTAGCCGGGTCGTGTTCGCAGGCAGTCTCGTGTCCCAGCCCATGATGCAGGGCCGGGAATGCCGCATTGTTGGCGATCTCCCCCACGCCGCCACCGTGACCGCGCAGTCCCTCTGGGTCGGCGTATACCCCGGCCTGACCGAATCCGATGCCAACTACATCGGCGAGACCATCCGCGAGCTTGCGACCCTCACCTGATCTTCCAGCCCGAGAACCGTTCACCGCCCACTACAGGAGAAGCTGTGCACATCAACAGAATTGCAGGAATCGTCCTCGCGGGAGGCACGGGTACCCGGCTTGCACCGACAACTCGGGTCGTCAACAAGCACCTCTTGCCGATCTACGACCGCCCCGCTATCAGCTTCTCCCTCGACGTCATGAGGGATTGCGGCGCCGAGACTGTGGTCATCGTCGGAAACGCCGCCGATGTCACCACCTACTCCTCGATCCACGACTGGCTCGGCTACCAGGACCTGCCCATTCGAACGGTGGTTCAGGAACGCCCGGACGGTGTCGCCGGCGCCATCGCATGTGGACACCGACAATTTCGAGGGACAGATTTCAATCGATTCATCGTCATGCTCGGGGACACCCTCTACATCGGCCCGACAGATTGGACCCGCGAGGTCGTCGATCGAGTCCGTGGCCACGGGGCATCCGTCGCAGTAACCGAGCACCCCAACCCACGAGACTTCGGCGTCGTCGATTGCGCTGCGGACCGCTCCGTACTGCAGGTCAGGGAAAAGGTCCCTGCCGATGGCCCGCGGCTCGTGTGCACGGGCTTGTACGGATTCGATGACACCCTCGGCGATCGCCTGCAGGCAATCACGCCCTCTCGCCGCGGCGAGCTCGAGGTGACGTCACTTCTGAACTCCTACGTCACGGACTCCACTCTCACCGCGGTGACCATCCCCCAGTGCGTCGAGTGGTTCGATATTGGTACCCCCGACCGTCTCCTCGACGCATCGATGACCTATCGAACTAAAGTTCACCGACGAAGCGGAACATCGTTCGAGACGATCGGAGCGCACTGACAGGTGCACTGATGGGGTATCGCCACCGCCCCACACAGGCAGAGCGACCGGCTCCCCGAAAAGGGCACGTCCCGAGACTAGGGTCAAGGCCATGCAGGCATCCTCACGGCCCCGGCCCGGTGCGCTGATCACCCTCGGCGTGTGTGCAGTCCTCGCTGTGTGCGACCTCTCCGTCCGACCGGCCTGCGCCCACAGCGGACCCGAGTCCTTTTGTCGCTCTACCGGACCGCACCGGCGGATCACCTGAGGTAGCGGGCCCGGACGCGGTCGAGACGCTCAGCGTCGGTGCCTCCGACGGCAAGATCGAGTAGATCGACGATACCTTCGACGTCGATACTTGTCGGTTCGACGACGAAGGTCGGCACGACACGCAACGCTACAACCCCCACCGATCCGCGACGGTCGAGACGGACAGCAATAGGTAGGTGGTGCGGCCGGTCGGAGGTCCGGTCCCGTGGGTTGTCAGCGACACCGGTTCGCGCCGATGCCTGTCGCGGGATCGACCGCGCCGTAGCCGGCGGGGTCCGCTGCAGCGAACGATGTGATCGCCTCGACGAACCGGCCGAGGAAACTTCCTCCACCGTGGCCGGCATCGTCGACGACAACGAGGCGGCTGCCGTCCCACCAGCGGGAGATTTCCCATGCTGTGTCGAGCGGGCCGGACACGTCGTACCGGCCGTGGACGAGAATCGTGGGGATTCCGGCGAGCCGGTGCATGCCGTGAAACAGTTGGTTCTCGGCCAGGAAACAGTCGTTGCCCCAGTAGTGGGTGACCAGGCGCGCGAACACCATCCGAAAGACGGGATCCTGGTACCTGCGCGAGGGCGTCCATCCGGGAGCCAGCGAGATGTGGGTGTCCTCCCATTCGCACCAGCGCAACGCCGCGTTCTCGCGGACAGCGGCATCGGGATGGGCGAGCAGGCGTGCGTAGGCAGCTGCGAGATTTCCGTCTCGCTCACCTTCTGGCACCGGTTCGACGAACCGTTCCCACTCGCGCGGGAAGACCCGCCGCATGTCGCGGGTGATCCACTCGATTTCCCGGCGTCTACCCGAGGTGATCGCACCTAACGCCATCCCGATCACTCGCTCGGGATGTGTTTGCGCGTAGGCCAATCCGAGAGATACGCCCCAGGAGACCCCGGCGATGACCCATCTGTCGATTCCGAGGTGTTCACGAAGACTCTCGATGTCGGTGATGAGATTGCCGGTGGTGTTCGTGGAGAGGTCGATAGCTGGATCGTCGACGCGGGGTGTGCTGCGCCCGCAACCACGCTGATCGAACAGCACGGCACGAAACAGACGCGGGTCGAAGTATCTGCGCATGCCCACGCTGCAACCGGATCCCGGGCCTCCATGGAGGTAGACGATCGGAAGACCTGCCGGATTGCCGACGTTTTCCCAGTACACCGAGTTGTTGTCGGATACTGGCAGGAATCCCGAGTCGTACGGTTCGATCGCTGGGAACAGATCCATTCGTGTGAGTCTGTCACGGCACACGCACCCACCCAGACCCCGATGGTGCGCTGTCGATGACGGTTGAGGAGGACGAGAGATGGGCGCGTTCGACCGTGCCGCTAGCCGGAGTGGCCTGCCTTGGCTGCGGTCAGAGTCTGCTCGAGCAGCACAGCGATGGTCATCGGACCGACCCCACCCGGCACCGGTGTGATGAGTCGGGCCGGTTCATGCCCGATACCGGACTGCGTGTCGTGGTCGGGGTCAGGGGGTGATGGTGGCGTGGGCGGTGGCGGACACGGCGGAGTGCAGGCCGGTGGGCCGGCCTTGGCGAGTAGACCCGGCAAGGATGCCGAACACGTCGAGGGTGGGATTGGCGACCGCAGCCGGAGAAAGGGAAGCCCTGCCCTGGGTGCGCCAGCCGAGCGCCTGCAGGAGGGCGGCGATCTCGGTGTGCCAGTGCTCGGCGGGAACACCGCCGGCGACCACCGCAGCGGTGACCCAGCCGGCCTGCCGGTCGAAGTCGGTCCTGCCGGCCGGCAGCCGGGAGATGATGTGCCGCCACAACAGCAGCGGTCGGTCCCGGCATCGGCGGGCAACGGCGGTCGGTGTCAGCCGCCCTTTGCGCACCCCGATCAGGCCGAGCGCTCGCGCGCTGGCCCGCAACCGGGCTACCGGGACGGTCATATCCTCACGATTCGCCGCGCCGATCCACCACCGGGTCACGCCGGTCCGGTCGGCGAGGTGCTCGACCAATGTCGGTGGCAGGTAGCCGGCGGCGGTCAGCTGCACCCCGTCGCCAAGCACCTCGAGCAGCAGCCGATACGGCTCGAGCAGCTGCGCGGCCTCCGACTCGCCGACCTCGACCACCGGATGGGTGCTCGCCCGTTCCAGCAGCTGCGTGAGCGTGGGGTCACCGTGGAGTTCGAGTCGGGTGCGTAAGGCGGCGAGCTCGGCGGGCACCGGAACCGGTGAAGCCATCGCCGCGGCGATCGCAGCCGTGGCCTCGGCCGGATCGAACCGGTCGGGATGCCAGTCGAGCGGCAGCCAGTGGTGGGCCTCTGCGGCGGTGTCGAACGGTGGCGGGACCGCCGCCGGGTCGCAGCCGCCGCGCACCCAGGCCGCCAGGTCGGTGTATCCCCAGATGCCCCCGCAGTCCTCGGGTGGGCAGGCATTGCGGCCGGTGATGCAGCGCGCCGCGGGGGGTGGTTCGTCGAGGACTGCTTCGACCTGCACCACGTGGCTCCAGCCGTCACCGAAGTCGTAGTCGTACCAGAGGCGATCACCGGAGCCGGTCAGCAGCTGATCGAGCCGCACTGTGTCCTCGAGCACCCCCTCGTCCCCGTCCTCGACGTCGAAGGCGGTCACGAAGTACGGGGACCGGGGATCGCTGCCGGTGCGGAAACGGTGCAGATGGCCGTCGAGCCAACCCATCGCAGCCTGGAGCACCCGGTGCAGTCGGTCGAGGGTCAGATCCCCGGGCAGCTCGAGCCGCCGCCACACCGGCGGCTTGGCGCCGAGCAGATCCACCCGGACCCGTACACCCCGGACCCGGTCCGGAATCGCCCCGACGACCGGGTCCGGGGTGCGCAGCAGCTCGTCGAGCCACCCCCGGGCGCCATCGGCCCGGATCGCGTCCACCACGGCCTGTTGCTGCTGCGGGGTCAACGCGGCGATCAGCTGTTCGGCGCGCCGCTGTGCATCATCCGAAGTCGCCACGATCACCAGTGAACCACCGGCCGTGCCCACATCCCCCACCGACCCGGTGCCGACAGATCTCGGCACTGCCTGTGTCGGCACCGACAAGACAGCGCAGCCAAACCAGGGAAGAAGAAAGGAGCCCCAGGTCGCTTACTCGAGGCAGAGGCGGCACTGGGGCGTTCGCGAACGACGATAGCATCCTTTCGTGACTGACGCTGTGACTGCCTCCACACGAGACGAGCTCGTATCGCTACTCACCATCGAGCGGCTTGCCCCGTATCTTCGTGAGAGCGACGGCAACATCGACCTCGCCCTCGAACTGTATTCGTGGAATGCGGCGATCGCCGCCGCAAGCATGGAAGTAGTCGCATACATCGAGGTCATGCTGCGCAACGCAGTCGATCGTGAGCTCTCGAGATATGCACACGAGGAACAGCGCAAGCTTCCGTGGTTCCTGGTGCCGTCCATCACCGGAGAATCGCACGACGCAATCAGCAAGAGCATCGAGGCCACTCGAACCCGACTTCGGGGACTCAGCGCGCACCGGGACTCCCGCGACCAGATCATTGCCGGTCTGTCATTCGGGTTCTGGACGGAATTGTTCGGATCGAAGCACGAAGACCTATGGCGCGCCGCACTCAGCAACGCTCTACCCGGAACACCGGCAGGAAGACGGAAGAACGTCACCGCCAAGCTCGAGCGATTGCGCCCCTTCCGGAACCGGCTCGCCCATCACGATTCCCTGCTCTCCCAGGATGTCCTGTTCCAACTCGAAGAAATGCTCACGCTCGCGGAGTGGATGAGCCCTGGTGCTCGAACATGGCTCGAACGCCACGAGAAGGTCAGCGACCTCTATCGGCAGCGCCCAGTCACCCCGATCGACACCCTCGTAGTCCCCGCGACCGAAGCGTGGGATCTGTACGAAAACAACGGCATCTACATCTGTCCGGCCGGACGGAACTTCCGACCGAGCAAATACTTGGCTTTCTACGCGAACAAGGAGATCAAGCCGACTATCGCACAAATCCTCTACCACAGAGACAACGTCGAATGGACCACTACCGAAGCCGCCCGCCTGTCGACCCTGGCAGGTGACGCGAACAAGAACGACCGAAAGATCGCAGCCGCAATCACTGCCAGCCGAGCCGCAGGCTGGACGGGTGGGCGTTATCAGATCTTCCTGCTGAGCCGGATCGGAGACCCCAGGACCATCGAGCTCAAAGCTGCTATCCCGCATCTCCACAGCGGACGTGGATCAGCGTTCGTGCAACGTCATCGTTATGTCTCGCATCATTCGCTCCAGTCAGCGAAGGACACCTCAGATGTGAAGTGAGCAGCGGAGATCGCAAGGACAAAAGGCGGCTACCCTTTCGCTCCATCAGCGTCGATACGCCGCAGGTCCACGCGCTGCACTACGGACAGGTTCGGCGAGAACCTACAGCTTCTGTAGGTTCCGCGGGAACGTGTCATCTTCCAAGGTCCATGTCACTCGGATCGACGCTGTAAAGTGCCTCCGACCAGCGAGGCTGGGGCCAGATACGTGCACGGGTCAGGTGGTCCTGTCGCGATACTTTTCCGTTGCGACAGATCTCCGCGAGGATGCTCTGGGCTGTCCCGGCGGGGTGCAAATCTAGGATTCGGGGGCGGGGCACTGCGGAAGCGAGGCCGAAGACATGAGCGATAAGGACATCGACGACCTTCGGGTGACCACCCGGCCACGGATGAGCGCGCTGTGGAATCTGACTCGAGGACACCGTCGGCCGCTGCTGGCCGCGATGCTGCTGTCGGTGGTGTCGGCAGGGCTGAGTCTGGCGCAACCGGTGGTGGTCGGCCGGCTGATCTCCGCGGTCGGGGATGGCGGTGCGGTCGCGATGTCGGTGTGGCTGCTGCTCGCGCTGCTGGTCGCTTCCGCCCTCGTCGGTGGCCTGCAGTACTTCCTGCTCCAACGCACCGCCGAAGGTGTCGTGTACTCGGCGCGCACCGCGCTGATCGGTCGGGTGCTGCGCCTGCCGATGCTCGAATACCGCTCCCGTTCCGTCGGTGATCTGGTCTCCCGCGTCGGCTCGGACACCACCGCGTTGCGTGCCGCGCTCACCGGGGGTCTCGTCGAACTCGTCGGCGCCGTCGTCCTCGCCGTCGGCGCGGTGACGGCGATGCTGCTGCTCGATCCATGGTTGACCGCCGGGACCGTCCTCGTCGTGCTGGCTGTGGTGGTGATGACGGTGCAGTTCGCACGCCGACTCGAGAAATTGACGTTCGCGACCCAGACGCAGCTCGGTGCGCTCACCGGTGCTCTCGAACAGGCCCTGACCGGGATCGGGGTGGTGCGCGCCGCGAACGCCACCGACCGCATCGACACCGACCTGCACCGCCGCGCCCGCGGGGTGTACGAGGTCGGCCTCGGCACCGCCAAGGTCGGCGCGGTGATCGAACCGGTCGGGCAGGTCGTCACCCACGCGGTGCTGCTGCTCATCCTCGGCGCCGGCGGGTACCGGGTGGCCGCCGGGCAACTCAGCATCGCCGAGCTGATCACGTTCGTGCTGTTCCTGCTGCTGCTCATGACCCCCGTCAACGTGGTCTTCGGCGCCATCCGCTCGCTGGCCGCGGCCTGGGGTGCGCTCGCCCGCATCACCGACATCGACCGCATCCCCGCCGAGGACGCCCACGACATCACCACCTGTGAGCGCCTGCCGGCGGTGTCCGACTCGCAGCCGATGCTGCGGGTGCACCGGCTGCGCTTCACCTATCCCGGGACCTCGCGCACGACCGGTGCTCGAGGAGGTGAGCTTCACCGTGCCGCGCGGCTCACGGACCGCGATCGTCGGCCCGTCCGGCGCGGGCAAGTCCACCCTGCTGGCGTTGATCGAGCGGTTCTACGATCCGGACGACGGGCGCATCGAACTCGGCGGCGTCGACATCGCCGCGCTGCCGCGGCGGGTGCTGCGCGCCGGCATCGGCTATGTCGAGCAGCACGGGCACGCGGTAGCGGGCAGCATCCGCGACAATCTGCGCCTGGCCGCCCCCGAGGTGACCGACCGGCAGTGCCGCGAGGCCCTCGACGCGGTCGGGTTGTGGGACCGCATCGACCGCGAACCCGACGGGCTCGACACCCTGATCGGCGACAACGGCATCCGCCTGTCCGGTGGGGAACGGCAACGCCTGGCCATCGCCCGGGTGCTGCTGGCCGAACCGCCGCTGCTGTTGCTCGACGAGCCCACCTCGAGCCTGGACAGTCGCAACGAGGAGTTGTTCCAACGCGCCCTCGAGACCATCGGTGGACGGCACACCGTGGTGATCGTCGCGCACCGGCTGGCCACCGTGCTCGACGCCGACCAGATCGTCGTCCTCGATGACGGACGCGTCCACGCCGTCGGCACGCACACCGAACTGCTCGAGCACAGCGAGCTGTATCGGGAACTGGCGCGGCGCCAACTCATCGGCGCGCCGTAGTTGTTCACTTCGATGCGCAGTCTCACCGCATCATCAATCGATACTCGCCACGCCCGTTACCTTCTTCGTAGTCCCGCACCGCGGGGCCACGGTCGCCAAGTTCGGTATGACTTCTCGCCCCTGTCTCTCGAATGATCCGGGGGGTGGTGTCGCCGAACCTGGTGACGTCGATGGACCGCTGATAGGGACAGGGCCGCCTGTTTGCATCGAGCACCGGGCAGGTCTCTTCGTAACGTGGGTGCCGGGTGTCGACGTCTGATCGGTGACCGTCCGGAGCGGAACGAAAGGCACGCTTCATGGACCCGACCTACGCCGTGTTCTGCGGCATCGACGTGGGCAAAGGCGATCACCACGCCGTCGGACTCGACCCCGCCGGCACCCGCCTGTTCGACAAAGCCCTTCCCAACGACGAAGCCAAACTCCGGGCCGTCTTCGACCGTCTCGCCGAACACGGCCCGGTGCTGGTGATCGTCGACCAACCGAACACGATCGGCGCGCTGCCGGTCACCGTCGCTCGCGCCTGCAGACACGCCGTGGCGTACCTGCCCGGGTTGACGATGCGCCGCGTCGCCGACCTGTACCCCGGCCAGGCCAAGACCGACGCCCGCGATGCATTCATCATCGCCGACACCGCCCGCACCATGCCGCACACGCTGCGCCGGGTCGATGTCGGTGACGAGACGCTGGCCGAGCTTGGGGTGCTCGTCGGATTCGACGACGACCTCGCCGGCGAGGCCACCCGCATCAGCAACCGCATCCGCGGATTGCTCACCGGAATCCACCCTGCCCTCGAACGGGTTCTCGGGCCCAAGATCGCGCATCCGGCCGTGCTCGAAATCCTGTCGAAATGCGGTGGTCCGGTCGGCATCCGCAAGGCCGGCAAACGCCGGCTCACCACCCTCGCAACCAAGCACGCCCCACGGATGGGCGCCCGTCTCGCCGAGGAGATCCTCACCGCCCTCGATGCCCAGAGCGTAACGGTGCCGGGCAGCAACGCTGCTGAGATCGTCCTGCCGAAACTGGCCGACTCGTTGAAAGAGATTCTGCAACAGCGCAAGAGCATTGCAGAAAATGTGGAGAGGATGCTCGAAGACCACCCTCTTTCCCAAGTCCTGATGTCGATGCCCGGCGTCGGCATCAGGACTGCAGCGCGCATCCTGCTCGAGGTCGGTGACGGCTCGGCGTTCGCTTCCGCGGCACATCTGGCCGCCTACGCCGGTATCGCCCCGGTGACCCACCGTTCCGGCTCGTCGATCCGTGGTGAGCACCCCGCCCGGTCCGGCAACCGCAAACTCAAACGAGTGTTGTTCCTGTCTGCGTTCGCCGCGTTGCACGACCCGACCAGCCGCGCCTACTACGACCGCAAACGCGCGGAGGGCAAGAAGCACAACGCCGCGTTGATCTGTCTGGCACGCCGTCGCTGCGACGTCCTCTACGCCATGCTCAAGAACAAGACCTTCTACCGCACCCCCACTGCTGCCGCCGCTTGACGAAACCATAGGGACACCCCCCGGGGCGCATCGTCAGCGTAGAAGATTCTCAGTCCTCGGCATTCCACCTATCCTTGAAGGCGAGCGTCCCGCAGGCGCTAAGTCCCTATAACCCGCGGTGCCGAATCGATCGACACCACCACCTCGGCAATCTGATCTTCTCCATCTTCAGCGCGCTCGCCCGCCCTGTTGGACGATCCCTAACCAGCACGCATTTCGCGTGCAGGAGCAGGGCTACCGCGACTCCTTCTCGCGCTCACGGTCGGGGCCCCGCTAGCTCTGCTTGCCGAGGGGGATGTCAGTGGCGCCAGACCTCGTGAGAAACGTCGTGCGCCTTCACGGCATAACGTCTTCACGTTAGAGTCCACTTGCCCACCCACCGAGGCGTTGGAAGGTCGTGGCGTCCATGCGGTCCGCTGTGCGAGGTGCGGCAGTCATCCTGTCACTCGGCGTCCTGGCGACCGGGTGCGCAGCAGACGGTAGTGGCGATGAACCCGCTGCAGTAACCGCTGACGCAGCCGGAACATCCTGTCAGCGGGTCGAATCGTTCGCCGGGACACTTCGAGTCGGAAACCCGACGCCGATGCCGCCGACCGATGCCCCAGCCGATCGAGCTCTGGCACCCGGCGAGGTTCCAGCGGGCGTGGTCTATCCCGTGCTCGACGCCGTCACCATCGGCCCAGGCACTGACTCGGAGGCGGACACGGTCACCTTGACCTTCGGCGGTGACGGGTCGATCGGTTGGTCCGCGCGGTTCGTCGACATCGCTTATCGTGAGGGCACCGATGTTCCCGCCCCGGTTTCCGGGAAGTGCCTATTACAGATAGACCTCAGTGGAGTGGACACCGGTGATATCTGGACCGGTGGGTCGCCGGTTCATCTGTTCCCTCCGGGTGCCTCGGCTATCGTCGAAGTGTTCAGCTATCCCAGTGACAACCACCTGGCCCAGACGTTCATCGGTACCCGCACGAGCACACCGGTGATCACCATCGACGCTGCCGATCCCACCGATACGCTCACCGTCACGGTCGACGCAGCACTACGGTAATTCCGGTGGTGGTGTCGACGATGCCCGGGAACGACGGCTCGCACACGGACAACGGACAGCTCGCAGCCACACGGATCAGTTCCGTCAAAGACACCGTCCACGACGCAGAACATCAGGTCAAGGACTGCACAGGCACGCTGTTCCCGGGAAAAGATGTTCCACTGCCCTGTGGCCATCGAGCGGTGGTTCAGGTCACTGGTGTCCTCGAGTGAACACCCCTGCCACCCTTGAGATGAACCCGATGCGCACCGACCGTCTCGTCCTTCCCGTCTCCCGCATGGTGCTCCAGCGCCGGGAGGACGGCAGGAATCTCGTCGCCGCCGAGGACGCACTGGAGATTCTGTACGAGGCCGAGCAGCAAGGCGTGCCGATCTGGAGCGAACCGGACTACACCGCGGTGACCGCCTTCGGCGAAGTCTTTCCCGGCGACGTCCCACATCCGACCTGGTGGGCGGTCGTCGGTACTGCGGCACCCGACACCACCGTCCATGTCACCGTCGACGACGAACAGGTACCGGACCCGCCGATCCACCGGCTGGCCGAGCTGTGGGCCTGTGAGTGGATCGCGCACCCCGCCGTCATCCGGGTTCACCGCAGCGATGATCATCCCGTCTCCCCGATCCGGATCGGGCGCCCGGATTTTCTTCCGCCGGCACGGTACCCGGAGTGGGAGATCGACAGGTGAGGAAAGAGATGAGCCGGCGAGGTCGCCACGCACACCGTGGGCCGGACCCATGCTCATCCTGTCGTCGACAGCATGCTCGCAGATCAGGCCGACGAGTTCGCTGCGGCGGTCGGGGTGGGGCTGCTGCTACGCCACCGCCAGCACACACGCGGTCCGGTGCCGCTCAAGACTCGGTGACCGCCGCGCAGGTGATCACCCCACGCACGGTCAGCGGCGCCGGATCGATATCGACTCCGGACCCGGTCGCGGTCAACGCGAACACCACCTGACGGCCCTCGTCGCGCACCTCGAGGTCGAGGCCGTCGGTGCTGTGGAACTGCACCTGCGCCCCCGACGAATCGACGAAGGTGCCGACCACCGCGTGTCGGGCCTGAGGGTCCGTTCCAAGGGAGGGTCGGGGTTCGAGGTCGACGATGGCGGCGAGGGTGAATTCTCGCCCCGGATCGCCGCCGCCGGCGTCGAACTCGGCGAAGGTACTCGTCGTTGCCTCGAACCACCGTTGCACCGACACCCGTTGATGGGAACAGGCGCTGGTACCGACGTCGGGCAGAATCACCCGGCCGCGCCAGCTGCCGTCGACCTCGAGCCACGTCCGGGTGGTGCGGCCGAGACTTCCGGCAACGCCGGCCGCGAAGGCTGGCCGCCGGTTCGGTCCGGTAGAGCAACAAAAGGACTCGGCTCCGGTGTCGGCACCGGCCGGTCGGGCGGGGAGGCACACGCAGTCAGGACTGCGCACACGCCGAGGGTGATCAGCACACCGGACCGGGACCATAAGGACGCCTGCATGACCTTGACCCTAGTGCCGGACAGTGCCCCTTCCGGGAAGCCGGTCGCTCCGCCTGTGGGGGGCGGTAGGTTGACCCCTACCCGCACCGTCGCCGTCGAGGGGGATCCCTGTGACTTTCCGAGACACGTCTCGACACCGATATCGGCCGGGAATCATCCGGGCGTTCGCGCCAGCAGGTGCCGCCGTCGGCCTGATCCTGTATGTCGCCGCCTTCTTCATTACGGCACCGACCGAGGTGTGCATGACTCGACTGGCATCGAGCATGGCCGGTTCCGAGGCGGTGATCGCGACCTCAGCGAGTGCCGGCAAGCAGTGGGTGGGGATCGTCGCATCCCGCTGTCAGTGGACGTTCGCGACCGGACCCCATGCGGGTGCTTCCGTGTCCGAGCGTGTCGTGGAATGGGGGCCGTCGGCATTGGCGATCGTTGGTCTTGTCGTCGCGGTGGCCGGCGTGTGGAGCTGGATGTGGTTCCGCACCAAGCACATGGATGGTGTGCGGACCGACCGCGGGTGACGTCACTTCACTATCACTGATATCCCCCGGGCGGACGGGACGTCGCGCCGGCCTGGTACGCGAACACGAATGCGCCAGGTGAACGCTCACGTTCACCACGTCCAGCGCCGTCGAGTATCGCCGGAGTCACCGGTGCCCAAAGTCTGCCGCGGTCATACGGGGTATCGGCCGAGCGCATCGCCTACAACAGCAGGGCCGACGACGCGGTTACGGATGCGGCTGCTACCGGCAGTGCGGGCCGGCCAGGGTGCATATCCAGGCTCTGTTGATCTTCCAGATGCCGTGTTCGGCCACGAGTGGGACGACGGCGTTGTCTCCGGGCGCGACAGTGATGGCCTGCGCAACGCCGCCGGGGGCGCCGGTGCCCACCACCGAGACCGCCAGAGCCTGTGCACCATCCGGTACGACGGTGGTGGCGCGCAATGTCGCCTCACCGGTGTGCGCGACCTGCTGGACGGGATCGGGTGTGTCGAGGCTGGCGCCTTCGAACAGACGCACTCGCGTATCCAGTTCGACGTCGTAGTCGAACGCGGCAGCGAGCATCTCGGTGACCTGCTCCGCGGACGGAATGGTGGAGGCGGGCAACTCGAGGGACGAGTGCGCCGGTGGGAACGCGTCCGCAGAAGTGGGGCACGCCCGGCGGTCGGCGCGCCCGGGTCGGTGCTGCACCCGCAGATCGCCACGAGTGCGACGATGGCGGCGGCGATGCTGCTCGGCAGGCGTGCGGTCATGGCAGGTCCTTGCCGGGTGGGCGGTGTCGAACAAGGTCGAGACGCCAGGACATCGATGCCGATCGAGCCAGGCTCAGCGTCGAGGCGGCCGATATCGCCCGGCAGCAGTTCGTTCAGCGGTGGGCTACGGCAGGGATACTGACTGCGTAAGCGTCACAGGGTGTGACGAGGTGACTGCGGCGCGATGAATCGACCAGCACCCCGAGACCTCAAAGGTGACTAGGTTGAGCGCTTGATCCATCGCTCTGCTGCGAGTACCCGCAGGGTGGACGGATCGAGGATCGCCCGCCAATGATTGTTCGGATCACCGCTCGTCAAAGAGAACTCGAAGGAGAGAACCTGCCGTTCTTCGCTGAGCGCGGCGAGGTACTCCGTGTAGCTTTCGTGCCCGTACACATCCCAGTACTTCAAGTACCCCGAGAGGGGGCGCAGGGACCTGTTCTTGCGGACGCGTTGGGTATCGACGAGGGTGGCGACCGCGCGAAATCCCGCCCGGGCGCGGTACTCGAGCAGGCCCAGGCGGAACTCTTCGAGCGTTCCCGGCCACGGACCGTCGCCCATCGCGTCGACGATCTCCTCGACCTCGATGGTGCGCTCCTGCGGTTCGGTGCGCTGCGGTGGGGTTGCTCGGTAGATTCCGTCCGGGTCGGCCGCGGTGAGGTAGTCCTCGATGTCGAGGTTGCTGATCCACAGATTAGCCACCACGTCCGAGACCGTGTGGGCTGCGAGCGGCAGTCTGTGCGGAGGATCGGTGACGGTGACGAGGGTGAACGGGTGGTCCGTCTCGGTGAGAGTACGCGTATCGGCGATGACGAGGAATCGATATCCCGGGTCGTCTTCGTTGAGGCGGGCGAGGAGTTCGTCGATGTCCATGCCGCCGAAGTCGGGGTCGTCGACGATGGTCAGTGGATCGGTGCGTTCGGACTCCTCACCGAGAGCTGTGTGCAGGACGTCGTTCCATGCCTGCTCGTTGTTGTAGTCGAGCCGCAGCAGTGGAATGTCGACGTCGGGGAAAGTCATCGGAGTCTCTCCTATCGCGAGCGTACGAATCGTGGTCGTGTCACGGAACGATTCGGTCCCGCGGCGCCGACCGTCATTCGGAGGTGACGCCTACCGGTTTTATCAGCTTGTAGCTCGGATCTTGGGAATGTGACCCGACATGGACTCTGTGGACGACCTACCGCCGATCGGAGTATGGAAGAGCTCGATGAGACCGGATCGGGAAAGGATGGAGTGGGAATGTCGCACAGCAATGCCGTGTACGTCATCGACGGCCGTCGAATTCGGTCGCTCGAGGATTTTTTCTGCGTGGTGGGCGGAACAGTGTCGGGGCCGGGTGGGTATTTCGGCCGCAACTTGGATGCCTTCGCTGACTGTCTGACCGGTGGATATGGCACACCCGACGACGGGAAGTTTTGTTTCGTCTGGCAGTACAGCAGCGAGTCACGCTCAGCTCTCGGGTACGCGGAGACCGTTCGCCAGCTCGAGATCCGGTTCGAGCAATGTCATCCCGACAATAAGGCGAGGGTGCGGCGAGAGCTGGACCGCGCGATCGCCGCGGAGGGACCGACAGTGTTCGACTGGCTCGTGGACATCTTCGAGTTCCGCAACGTCGAACTCGAACTTCAGTAGGAGAACGATTCCCACCGCAATCTTTTGACGACCGCGAATACTGGCTGCTCAGCCTCACCGACCCCAACCGGACACATCATCCCGCACCGAAATCCACACCCCCCAACCCGGATGTCACCATCGACAGTCAGGGCACCGTCTGGGCCACCGACCACGACCACATCCTTGCCGTGCACACACCCGCACCGGCAGCCTTCCGCCGCCGCTGTCCCTGGCAGACCTTCTCGACCCCCATCGGCCAAGATCGGGCCGGTCTGCCGGGGACGCTCTACGGTGGCCTCATGGGGCGAACGAGTGGACTGGTTGCAGCGTCACTGTCGATCGGGACGGTGGTCCTGACCGGTTGTGTATCGAACACCGAGAAGCCGGAGACCTTTCCCGCTACGGTCACGGTCGTCGGGAACGCGGAGCAAGCCGATCCACAGACCGGACAGTGCATCGTCGCCGCCGTCCCGGTCGCACCGAACGACACGGTGTGGATACACGGTGAGAGCGCGGCCGCCTCGGCGCGTTCTGTGCTGGAAGTCGGCACCGTCGACCGCAACGCCGACGGTACGGGCGTGTGTACCTATGTAGCGCACTTCGAGGCGGTTCCTGCGAATCAACGCGGCTACACGATCACTGTGAACCGGTTCGAGTCGCCCGCTTTCCACGCGGGCGAGATCGAAGACGGAGCGACGTTCTATCTACACGAGTTCCCGCCCGGCACCGACCCCTCGGGCATCGGTGACGGCGACCGCGTGGGGACACCCTGATGGGGTAGGAACCTCGGTCCGCAGCACCCGGCGCAACGTGCGATCATTGCGCAGGTCGTCAAGCTCGAGGATTCGCTGCGCTTCGGCAACGGCGAAATCGACGCATGCCACAGTGTCGGATGCGGTCGACGGCATCCGGAGAATATTTAGACCTCGCCGACGCTGCCGTGTTGTGGTGTCGCTTCGCAGCCGTTCGATTTCTACACCGCCGGCTACCAGCCACTGGACTTCGCGCCGGTCCGCATCGACTCTCCTTCGCCGCACGGGTACATCACTGCACCGCTCCTCGGCGGTAGCGTGCTGGGAGCGCTGATCGGCGCACTCGTTTACCGCCGGGGTCCGGCGATGTGCGGTGGCGTGTGCTGCCGGTCTTCGCTGCATCTCATGATGGGTTCTTCGCCGGTGTCTTCGTCAGCGGTGTCTGCCGCGGAGGGCCCAGCGATGCATCAACATTGCAGCGAGGACGACTACCGCAATGATCAGCAGGGATTTCTGCCACAGGGGCGGATGTCGTCGATGCCGATAGGCCGTGTCTGCGAGTCGGGCCGGTGAGGTGGCCCGTACACGGTGTTCGCAGCGTCGCGGGTGTATGTGTTGGTTGATTCGGTTGTTGCAGAACATGCTTCGACCGACCAGGGGGCGTTCTTCGTTTCGTGGGTCGAGACGAATGCGAGATACTCGATGCCGAGGGTGAAACCACGTCCGCACGCAGAACCCTGGGTGCTCGACGACACGACGGTGGTGGATCCGACATCCCCGGTGAAGACGTTGTGGACGTCGAACTCGTAGTAGACGGTGTCCCCGTCGGTGCGTTCTTCGGTGGCGGTGCCGGTGAAGGCGGCGGCAGCGCGGGAGATCTGTTCGGTGATGTACGGTCCGTTCGGCTCGTATGCGCATGAACAGGCATGGGCGGTGGCCGGGGCGGACAGCGGGAGTGCTGCCGCCACACCGACCGTCAGGAAGAACAGCAACCACCGCATCATGGACTCCGTTCCCCCGGGCCGATGACCGTTGGGTTTACGGCAGATTCTAGGCAGAAGGGCTCTGCGTGGTCTTCTCATGCCCCTGATTGCGCGTCGCACGGTGCCGATCCGTCTCCGTCTCCGGGGCCCGAGTAGTAGTCGGTCGGCCCCGGCTGTGTCCGTCTCACTTCTCTGCGATGTGTTGTCGCCCGCTCGGGGGCTGTTGTCATGCGATCCTGGTGCCATGTTCGTGCCCGACGAGCACTACCTGAACGTCTGGACGTTTCCGATCGCCGGACCGGATGCACCGCACGATGCTCCGGCGAATATGGTCGGTGCATGTCACGCCGTGGGGCGAGATCTGCAGTGCCGCTGGCACGGTCCCGACACCTATGTGCAGAACTGCTTGTGGACGGTGTCGGTGCTCGATTCCGGTCACTGCCACCTGTTGCTTGCCGCCGGCCCCCGGCCCCGGCGCAAAACTGTGGGAACCACGACGCTCAAGAGTCTCGGGTTCGGGGGTCTGCACATCGAGCAGTCGGTGCAGGAGTTGACCGTATTCATCGCCGGCGAGGTGCAAGATCAGTTGGCCGGTGGAATGCCTTTCGTGCAGTGGCCCATCAACGAGCAGCGACTGTTGATGCCGACGCTCCGAGACGGCAATCCTGTGTGGGTGGCGCGTAGCGCTGATCGCGTGATCGCCGACATCGGCGCGTTGTGCTTGAGGTGAGCGCATCCGACGTGCCCTACTCGAGCAGCAGCGGTCTGTCACGGTCGCGGCGACCCCGCAAGGACTATGCGAATCGCTGAGGCCTGGGGCACCGAAAGACCGGATCGATGCACCGACCGCGGCGACACGATCGAATAGCGTCGCTCGAGGCACACACCCGGCCCAGATTCGGATTATGTTCGGACGCGCAGTAAGCCGGATTCCGGTGTGCGGCGTCCCGTCCGGGCGTTTCGTATGGTGCATGATCTTGTGATGATCGTGATGCGTGGGGGCTGGGTCTTGCTGGTCTTTGTCGCTGTGTTTGTGGGAGTCGGGGCAGCCACCAGCCCGATGTTGCAGATCACGAGTTGCGAGATAGGGATGTATTCGCGGGAGGTCCCTAATCTCGAGGCCTGTAACGCGTCGATCTGGAGTTACTTCGGGATGGCGGCTGGGCCGGTTCTCGCCGTACCGGTGCTGGTGTGTCTGATGCCCGTGTTCTTGCCGGGGCGGCGTGTTGCCTGGCTGGCGACGGCCGCATTGTTCGGTCTTTCGATCGTGGGGTTTTTCGCGATGGTGTTTTCGTCGAAGCCCGGATTGGCTGATCTGTTGGGTTTCTTCTGGCCTGTCGCGTTCTTGGCAGTACTCGTGACCGGTCTCGCTCAATGGGTGGGCCGTCATCGGAGCGGCCCCGGCCACCTGCAACGTGCCCCGTAGCTGGTCGCAGAGAATCGGAAGGGTCTTGCGGAGTCATTTCCGTTCGGGTGGTTCCTGGACGATATGAAGTGACGCACGACTTGTTCTCTGGTGCGCCACCGGGGGTGGATGGCAGGACCACGAAGTTCAGATGGTGCCGCTGACGAGGGTTTCGGCGGCGGATGCGGTCGACCTGACGGAACAGGCGCTCGATGAGCCGGAAGTTGCCGCCGGTCAGCCGGGTGACAGCAGCAATGGCCTGGTGGTCGGTGAAGTCGGCGGGATCCAGTCCCTCGGCGAGGCTGTGCCAATGATGGGTGAGTACGAAGACCAGTTCGTGGGACAACAGCCGGTAGTGGCGGGCGAACCCGACTTCGGCGCCGCAGGTCGGGACCGGTGACTCACTCCGGGGTGTCTCGGAGTGGTCGAGAGGTGTACCGCGGGTTGCAGCGGCTCAGTGCTTACGGGATGGGGCGTTCGCCTTTGTCGATCCGCTGTTTGCGCAGGAGGTACTCGTCTTCCGAGATCTCCGCCAGAGCGGGCACGACAGGGCCGGCCCGCCTGCCGTCGATGGTGTGGGGGCAGTAGCCGACGGCAAAGCTTGCAGGCTCGTCCTCGAGACCGACCCAGTCCACCAGGATGTGGTTGCACTGCAGGATTGGTGATCCGGCCCGGATGGCCGTGGAACAGCATCGGAGGCCCCGTCTCGGGATTGAGGATGTCGCGGTCGGTGTCGGGGCCGCGATAGGCCACCGGCACACCCCGACGTACCCGCGTCGTCGCGATCGCCTCGTCCTCTCCCATGTCGTCAGTATCTCCTCCGACCACCATGTACTGCATCATCGGGAGATGACTTCCCGAGGCGTCGTCCGTTCTGGAACAGCGAGGACGGGTGGGGCGTCATCGACTGCGAACAGACCCCCGGAGGCTGCTGGGCGCACTTCAGCGAGGTCGAGGTCGAGGGCTTTTAGAAAACTCATCCCCGGCCGGCACGTCACCTTCGAGTGGCAGAAGGCGAGCAGCCCGGTCGAGGGCTTCGCATTCGTGGCGGAGCGCGTGCACCCGGTCGACGATGAGTGACGATCGTCGTCTCGCAGGTGGAATCGGGTGCGCGCCCCAGCGCAGGTGATCGTCGCGGGTTACTGCCCGTAGGGGCGCGGCGGGAGCGGGTTGATCTCGTCGCTGTCCCAGGTGACCTTCCGGAGGTTGCCGGTGTCGATGACCTCCAGATCGGGGTGCGCGGCCAACGCCCGGGCGTAGTCGGTGGATGAGCCGATATAGGTCGACATCAGGTCGATGTCGGTGGCGACGAACCATGCCCGGTCCTGCGGCCACCACAGGTTCGGACCACACCAGCCGAGTGTGCGGACGGCATCGCGCACGGTGCCGTGGACCAGGTAGTTGTCGCGCCCAGGAATATGTAGCCGCGGCGTGTTTTTCGACAGTTCGATGTCCGACAGTCCGCCGCGCCCTTCCCAGAACCCGAACCAACAGTCGTCCGGGGTTTCGGTGTGTCCGGCCAGCACCGTTGCCAACGCGACGAACTGTTCTTCGGGCATGTCCCCGATCTCGGGTGCATCGTCCCAGACGGTGTCCTTGCCGTCGCCGGCACCGCGGCTGATCCCGGCGTGCAACAGGGAAAACCACTCGACGGTCGGATGGATCACCGCCCCGGTCATACCCGCGACCTCGGTCCATCGCACCGGTACTTGTTCACCGGAGTCGGACACGACGCGCATCGCGGGATGCAGAACCCGCGTGTAGGCGGGATAGATCGGCGGCACCAATGAGCCGATGGCGGCATCGAAACGAGGCAACGCGGCGGTGACCCAGTCACCGGCAGAGACATCATCGAGGACGTCGTGTGCCTGCCACACCAACCCTTCGTCCTCGTTGTTCGAGAGCATCACGACTCACTCGTCCAGCGGTTGAATACGGGTAGCACGGAAGGAGTAGCCGCCCTGCCGCGCGGGTTCCCAGTCGAGTTGGACGGCCGCGCCCACGGCCGGTGCGCGGAATCCCGTTCCGTCGATGGGGCTGAAATGCGCCCAACACCCACCAGGAGTGTCACGGGAGTCCAGCACTCCCCACCCGAGCTCGGCGTGCCACTCCCGTACCGTTCCCCTTGTCTGTCCCACGACCACTACGGTCTCAGGGTCTCGGCAAGGAAAGACTGACCGAAACGCCCGACGGCGGTGTGACGCTCGTTCTTCGGCTGAGCATCGGCACCTGTCCTGTTTGACGATTGTCGAGGAGAACGTTTTCGCTGCGTGCTCGATCGTGGGTCAGTCCGAACAGGCTGACTTGGCCGCGGTGAGTGTCTGTTCGAGAAGAACTGCGATCGTCATCGGCCCCACGCCGCCGGGCACTGGTGTGATCAGTCGAGCTCGCTGAGCTGCGCCGGCATAATCGACGTCCCCGACGTTGCCGGGGTTATAGCCTGCGTCGATGACCACCGCACCGTCCTTGATCCACTCACCACGGACAAGTTCGGGTCGACCGACGGCAGCGACGACAACGTCGGCTTCTCGAACGCGTTCGGCAAGGTCTCGAGTACGTGAGTGGCAGTAGGTGACGGTCGCGTCTCGAGCGAGGAGCAACATCCCAACAGGCTTTCCGAGGATCGGGCTGCGCCCGACGACGACCGCGTGCTGTCCAGCCAAGGGAACTTCGTAGGCGTCAAGAAGATGAAGGATCCCGCCCGGCGTGCAGGAATGAAAACCTCTCTCGGTGAAAGCCATTGCTGCGAAGCTGTGCATGGTGACGCCGTCGACATCCTTCGCTGGTGCGATCGCCTCGAACGCGGCGCGCTCGTCGATATGAGCTGGGACCGGGTGCTGCAATAAGATTCCGTCGACGGTCGGGTCCGCGGACAGAGCTGCAATCTCGGCAACGAGTGCGGCGGTGGTGGTCTCTTCCGGAAGTTCGACGTACCGCGATTCCATGCCCACCTCCGCGCACCGGTTGCGCTTCATCCGGACGTAGGTGTGGGAGGACGGGTCGTCGCCGACGAGCACGGTCGCCAGGCACGGGCGCCGTCCGTGTATCTGGGTGAACTGGGCAGTCTCTCGGGTAACCGTCTCCAAGAGCGCAGCCGCCACATTCCGGCCGTCGATGATCCGAGCAGTCATAGTCGGTCCTCTCGATCGAAGTCGAGGGACACCCAGGCGGTCGATGTCTGCTCTGCTCGCACTCCCCGGTGGTTGCCCACCCGCGCCAGTCGTGCGAGGCAAGCGTAACTGCGCGACTCACCGATGGCTACCGCCGCCGAGTGTCGACTCCCCGCGGACGAGCTCAGCCGACCGGGATTGATCGTCGGCTGCACCAAGGATCCCGGATTTGAGTAGATGCGCTCCCGGGCGCCGGGCGGCAGCGGTGATCGCAGCGCGTGACATGCCATCGCTGATTGCCCTGCGGATCAAGTCGTTTCGCATGGCCGTCAGTCGGCGTGATCCCAGTGGTCGAGGGGTGCTGTTTGAGGATCGCCGAACAGAACACTGCAGCCAGCGACGAGTTACTTAGCCCGATGTCAGGACGCGATCGAGCGTCGCCCGGCCCAAGGGACCCCATGTCGGTTTGCCGCCAGGAAGGCCCTGTTCCCCGTTCTGGCCCATCAGGATGAGGAAGAGGCTTTTCAGGGCAGCCAGCCCGCGGGCGCGCCGGATCGTCGCGTCGTCCGCCTGCGCGTATCCCTCGAAAAACCGTGAGGACCTGCCCGCGGGGAGGAGTAGCCATGCGGCTGCGAGATCCCAGGCCGGGTCGCCGGCGAACATGTCCCCGAAGTCGATCACGCCCGAGAGCGTCCCGTCCGTAACGACGACATTCGCGGGATGGAGGTCACCGTGCAGCCATACCGGCGGCCCATCCCACCCGGGAGTTGCAACAGCGTCGCTCCAGACTTCCCGGATTCTCCCGGCGTCGACGGCAAGATTTTCGGGGGCAACGGATTCCATGTACCTCTCGAAACCGTCCGTGCACTCCCTGGGGTGAGCGCCGCGGTCCGAACTGGTCGGCGCCTCGGCGGGCGCCTCCACGTGGAGGGCCGTAAGGAAGCCGGCCAGAATGTCGGCTGCGTGGTCGCCGCGAGTGATCGAGGTGCCGTCCAGTGGCTGCCCGGGGACCCACGTCAGGATGGTCCAAGGCTTCGGGAAGCGGGCGGACGGTTCGCCCACCCGCACAGGGGTCGGAACCCGGAGAGGCAGGCGCGGAGCTAGGACGGGAAGCCACCGGCACTCCTTGCGCTGGAGATCCGGCGCGCGTTCGGTGCGAGGTATGCGCACGGCCAACTCGTCGCCGATGCGCCACATCTGGTTGTCCCAGCCGCCCGCCACCTCGCGGATAGCCAGCCCAGCAAGGTCGGGGTGCTGGTCCTGGAGAAGTTCGCGGACCAAATCTGCGGTCATCTCGATCTCGGGGCTGGTCATACCAAGCCACGGTACGTGAGCCGTTCGCCAGCGTTTTGGTTCCCGTCGTCCATAGATGCCCAGGCGGTACTGGTGAGACGTGTCCTGTTTGACGATCCCCTGACAGGGCACCAGTCAGGGGGGGTGTCCCTATGTTGATGTCAACCGACCGGGGATGCCACTGAAGTGCGGTCCGGTAGGGGCTGGAATAATCGACATGCATGGAATCCGTTGTGACACTGTCAGGTGGGGACGCGGGTGAGCTGCTGACGTTGCAGCGTGCTGCATATGTGACTGAGGCGCAGGCCCACGACGACGTGAACCTTCCCCCGTTGATGCAATCCCTCGACGAGTTGGTGAGTGAGCTGACGCAGCCCGACGTGCTCGCGTTCGGGTTGCGCGATGACTCCCAACGTCTCGTCGCCGCCGTGCGCGTGTATCTCTCTCCGACGGAGCCTCATACCGCCGAGTTGGGAAGGCTGGTCGTGGCCCCGGACATGCAAGGCCAGGGCCGGGGCAGTCGACTGCTCGAACTGGTGGAAGAGCGACTACCTGAGCAGATCACTGATCTGCAGTTGTTCACAGGTGAGCGCAGCCTCGGCAACCTGCGGCTCTACTCCCGATTCGGGTATCAGGAAACGCACCGCACTCCGACTCCGGGCGGCTATGCGCTGATCCATCTGGCGAAGCAAGTGCGCTAACAACGGGTCAAGCCCCAACTCGTGGTCTGTGCTCATGCTGCTTCTGCGATTGGGGACCGGTAGAAGGTCTTGTTCTTGAGCATGGCGTAGAGGACGTCGCAGCGCCGCCGCGCAAGGCAGATCAGGGCGGCGTTGTGCTTCTTGCCCTCGGCGCGTTTGCGGTCGTAGTAGGCGCGGCTGGTCGGATCGTGTAACGCGGCGAATGCGGACAGGAACAACGCCCGTTTGAGCTTGCGGTTGCCCGATCGGGCGGGGTGCTCCCCACGGATCGACGACCCGGAACGATGAGTCACCGGGGCGATACCGGCATAGGCCGCCAGGTGTGCCGCAGACGCGAACGCGGAACCGTCACCGACCTCGAGGAGGACGCGGGCTGCAGTCCTGATGCCGACGCCGGGCATCGACATCAGGACCTGGGAAAGAGGGTGGTCGTCGAGCATCCTCTCGACATCCTCGGCAATGCTCTTGCGCTGCTGCAGAACTTCTTTCAGAGAATCTGCAAGTTTCGGCAGAACGATCTCGGCGGCGGCACTGCCCGGCACCGTCACAGATTGCGCATCCAGGGCGGCGAGGATCTCCTCGGCGAGACGGGTGCCCATTCGCGGAGCGTGCTTGGTTGCGAGTGTGGTGAGCCGGCGCTTGCCGGCCTTGCGGATACCGACCGGTCCACCGCAGCGCGACAGGATTTCGAGCACGGCCGGATGCGCGATCCTGGGGCCCAGGACGCGTTCGAGAGCGGGGTGGATTCCGGTGAGCAATCCGCGGATGCGGTTGCTGATGCGGGTGGCCTCACCGGCGAGATCGTCGTCGAATCCGACGAGTACCCCGAGTTCGGCCAGGGCCTCGTCACCGACATCGACCCGGCGCAGCGTGTGCGGCATCGTGCGGGCGGTGTCGGCGATGATGAACGCATCTCGGGCGTCGGTTTTGGCCTGACCCGGGTAGAGGTCGGCGACGCGGCGCATCGTCAATCCCGGCAGGTACGCCACGGCGTGGCCGCAGGCTCGGGCCACGGTGACCGGCAGAGCGCCGATCGTGTTCGGTTGGTCGACGATCACCAGTACCGGGCCGTGTTCGGCGAGACGGTCGAACACAGTCCGCAGTTTGGTTTCGTCGTTGGGCAGGGCTTTGTCGAACAGTCGAGTGCCCGAAGGGTCGAGTCCGACGGCGTGGTGTTCGCCTTTGCCCACGTCGATGCCGCAGAACACGGCGTAGGTCGGGTCCATGAAGCGTGCCTTTCGTTCCGCTCCGGACGGTCACCGATCCGACGTCGATACCCGGCACCCACGTTACGAAGAGACCTACCGCAAATCCGGTGGCCGTGTCCCTATCAGCGGTCCATCGACGTCACCAGGTTCGGCGACACCACCCCCCGGATCATTCGAGAGACAGGGGCAAGAAGTCATACCGAACTTGGCGACCGTGGTCCCGCGGTGCGGGACTACGAAGAAGGTAACGGGGCGGACTCGATCGCTTGTCCGTTTCAGGAGTCGAGTGCACGACGATCTGGCCGAACAGGGGTGTTGTGATGAGGTCTTCTGGTCTTTGGGGGTCAGAAGTGGTGTGCCCTATCGTGGGTGTATGCGTTGGGCGCGCTGGCGGCGGTGGTGCTGGTGACCGTGGAGCGATCATCAAGTCTGGTCAATCGGGTTGATTACCCGTTATTCCGAGCATGATCGAGTGCATGGCGAACTTCGCCTGCGCCAGCCGTGCGTCGATCGAATAGTCCTGCCGGTCCGGGAGATCGTCGACCGACGGTGGGTCCGGAAACTGCGTGATGTCCCAGTGTTCGCGCGGGTAGATCTCTTCGAACGGTTCGTGATAGAAGCCCTGCAGTTCTTCTCGCAAATTGCTGTCCTTGGCCACCATTCGAGCTGCGACGTCGAGCTGGGTCAGTCCTGCGCTGTCGATGCGGCGTCGTAGCTCTGTGTACATGTCGGTGGTCAGGAAGTAGATGAAGCTCAGTACCTGACCCTCCTGAGGCGGTTGCGGGGAAGTCAGATCAGCCATGCACACTCCTAGCACTTCGTCACGCACATCGGTGACGGCCGCGGCGATCGGGGCCGGGTAGTCGTCCCTACCGCGGCGGAACTCCACGAGAATCTGGGTGATGCCGCGTAGACCGACGCACTGCCGTGCCTGGTTCATCGCCGCGCGAGCGTCGTCGGTGTCCGAGCTGGCGTCGACGGCCTGTCCAATGAGCATTGCAGCAATGTCGTGACCGGGACCGGGCAAGGATAAGTCGCCGTGCTCGTTGAGCAAACACGGCCATAAATGTTCGAGGGCGGCCAAGACACAGCCCGGTGGGGCGTCGGTGACGGCGTGTCCGAGTTCGCGGCGCAGCTTGCGTAGGGCGAGCCGCTGATCGCCGCCGCCGGCGGCGATGAACGTACGTAACACACCGCCTTCCGGGAGGCTTCCGTCGCTGAGCAGCGACGAGACTTCTTTCGCTGCTGTGACATCGCTAATGTCTCCGACGGGCAGAGTAAACATGAAGTAGCGGTCGAAGAACTCGTCGTGGTGCACCTGCGGGGTGGTGCTGAGTGGGCGAGTACGGGAATACAGCTGGTGTGGAAGCTTCGGAAACAGGTAGACCAGGATCTTGTAGACGTCGGTGAGCTCGGGTTCACTCATTCCCGGGGCTTCATTGCGTAGGCGTGTCAGCCAATCTTCGGCGGTGTCGCGTGGGGAATCTGACAGCACTATGGCGCGGGGTGCGTCCCCGACGAGCTTGGAACGCCAGGTCGGCAGGCGATCGTAGATCTGTTCGTGGTGCAGTCGCAGATAGGTGATCAGCGCGGCGTCGAGAAGATCGAGATGCCCTGGCCCGAGTAGTGCCATCAGGACGTCTACTTGAGCGCACCAGCGGTAGATCGCACGCAGTGTGGTGTTGTCGATGAACGGGAGCAGGGCCAATAGATCGTCGATGAGATCCCAGTTTCGGCCGGACCTGGTATCGGTGCCGGTGAGGTCACATCCGTATCGGTGGGCGATGGCGGTGATTTGTCCGGTGACTTCGCGGCGACTGTGGGCAGATTGCAGTGGTGGTAGCTCGAAGGGGTACTGCACGATCTTCTCGAGGTAGGCACGAGCTCGGTCGGGATCGCTGCCTGCGAGATCGGACGCTCCGATCAGGTCCAGCATGGTGCGTTTGTCATAGGAGAGCAGGTAGTGGACACCGGGAAATCTGCCGAGTAACCGAACCGCTTTCATCACCGCGAGTAGTTCGTCGGTGTGCAGTCGGTCGAGGTCGTCCACTATCACCAGGACTTTCGCGCCGGTGCGTTCGATGGCTTTCGACAATGCGGCGAATTGCTGGCGGAACGGATTAGGTGTGGGCTTGTAGTTTCCAAGCTCGTCCAGGGTAGATGAGGTAGCGGTATCCGCGATCTTCTGCCAGGTGCCGGTGCCGAACCTCTGGTCGAAGAATCCTTCAGCAGCTGTCTTCATCACCGAGGTCGCCACCGGTGCCGCGGACATCAGCATTGCGCGGGCTGTCTTTCCGCGCTTGCCCTTCTCGGGCATCGCAGATGCGATGACTTCGTAGAACTCGCCGGTGAGTGAGCCGAGGTCGGTTGCTGCCCAAGGGGTGAACTCGACGACCGCCCATTTCTCGTCGCTTTCCAACGCGAGTCGAATCATGGCCAATACCGACGTCTTTCCGGCGCCCCAGGCGCCGGAGATCCCGAAGACTACACTCTGTCCGGTTCCTGCCAGACGGATACGATCCGCGATCCGGCGGGAAAACTCACTGCGTTCAAGTTTGTCCTGCTCAAACGAGGTGATAGAGCTGTCGGTGTTAGCGGGGCCAGCGGTCATGTCGGGAATGGAATCACACCGTTCCGAGCAGCTCGATTCGGGTCGGGCCCGAGAACCGCCTGAGTGGATTGCTGGGGTTCGGGTGTGCGTTTTAACGCATCGTCAACGGCCCGCTCCGAGCCGGAAGGTGCGGGATGCGAGACTTCGTCGATGAGCTACCTCCCCCACGACGACGCGACTCGGATTCTGGAGCGCTGGACCGGCGGGGTGGGCCCTCGACTGCTGGGGCAAGGGATGGAAGGTGCCGTCTACGCGATCGGCCGGAATCGAATTGCGAAGATCTGGTTCGACGAATCGGAAGCATCCCTGCAGCGGCTTCGGCGCTTCTACAACGCCCTGGCCGCCACGTCCTTCCGGTTCGAGATCCCTCGAATCCATGAGATCCATCGCGTCGAAGGCCGCTGCGTCACGATCGAACAGCGGCTGGCCGGCACCAGCCTGGCCGACCTCCTCAAGACCGGGCACACCAGCCTCGACGACGCGCGGTCCACACTTGTCGACGTACTCGCCGAGCTGGCGGGAAACGGCGCGTTGCCCGCAGCGCGAGCCCTACCGGTCATGGACGAGAGTGTGCCCCTCTATGACATGACCGAGGACTTCCCGACCGCTCTCGCAGACGTGGCCGAGCGTCGCCTCGCCCGGTTCCGGCGGACGCTCGACAGTGCTGTCGACGAACTCGACAAGAAAGCTGTCGCGTTGCGCGCTCGTCTGCACGAGATCGACAGCCGTCGTCGCTCTGTCATCCACGGCGACCTGATCCTGGGCAACATCCTGATCGGCGAAGCCCGCACCCCTACCGCCGTGCTCGACTGGGGATTTTTCACCACGGAAGGAGATCCGGCCTTCGACGGCGCCGTAGCGGCTTCGATCTTCGACATGTACGGCGCCGGCGCCTTGAACACCGAACTCGATCTCTATGCGCAGCTCGAAGACCGCCTGGATTATGAACGCGAGACGCTGTTGGTCTACCGCGCGGCATACTCCCTGATCACCGCGAACGCGTACGACGCCGACGGTAACGACGGGCACTTCGCCTGGTGTGCCGACGCTCTCAACCGACCGGACGTCGTCGACGCTCTCCTGGCTTGATCTCTTGTCGGCAGTCGAGGCTGGTTGTCGCTGGTTGCTTGTCTGGCACTGTGTTTCGGTACCTGAGGGAGCGACTGCTCCCACTTTTATTCGGTCCAGAGGTCACCGTAGGGGAGCTCGCCGAAGCGATCGATCGGCCATGGAACCCGCTCGCCGTTGACAGAAAATCTTACGGTTCTGCGCGGCGGCTGCCTGCGCGGACGGACGTCGACAGCACGGAACGAATAGCCGTCCTGCGGTACCTGCTCCCACTCGAAGTCAACGATTTCGCCGACCTGGAGGTCGGAACCCTGTCCGCGGATCTCGATCGATTCCCCGCGGGCAAGAGGCGGATGATTGAGCGTCCAAAGATTGCTGAAGTGCATCCAGCACCCGCTGGGGGTGTCCGACGATTCGATTACGCCCCACCCTTCTTCGCCGTGCCAGATGGCGACAACACCCACGCTCGTCATCCTGGAACCGTAGCGCGCCTGACATGCACGCCAAGGACCGACGCGCAGCGAATTGTCTCGTCGACCGATCGTGGATACCGCAAGACAACCGCTAGCGGGTCCAGAGATCTTCCGTGCGCCTGCGCACCGTCTACAACCAGGCGCTACCCCGGCACAACAACCACCCTCCGGCGGAGGTCGTGCTCACCCACCCCGAGGCCTGGTCCCAACGCGAACTCGACGTGCTGCGGCACGCCGCGTCCCTGGCGGTCTCGGCGGCAGCGTGTCGCTGATCTCCGAACCCCGCGCCGCCGCGTTCTACTACTCGCGTCAGCACGACGCGAAGATCGTCAAGGGCTCGACGATCGCGGTGTTCGACTTCGGCGGCGGCACCCTCGACATCGCCGTGCTCACCGCGACGAGCGAGTGGACCTTCGAGGTCATCCGGGCCGGCGGCGACAACACCCTCGGCGGCAAGAACCTCGATGCCACCGTCGCCCGGTGGGTCGACGAACGCCTGCGCGACGACGATCCGGATCTGGCGGCGTGGTTGCGCACCCCGGACGGCCTCGACGCCCGCCGCACGCTCGACGATCAGATCCGCCGCGCAAAGGAATTGCTCTCCGAGCATCCCTCGGCGACGATCCGCGTCACCGGCAACGGCGCGGATCTGGCCTTCACCATCACCCGCGACGAGTTCGAGCAACTCATCGAACCGCAGATCACCCGCGGCGTGCAGTTCGCCGGCCAGGTGCTGCGCGATGCCGGGGTGGACCGGTCGGGTCTGCAGGCGCTGTATCTGACCGGCGGTTCCTCGCGGATTCCGTATGTGCATCGGCGGCTGTCCGAACTCGGTTCGATCGCCACCCTCGACGACCCGAAGACCGTCGTGGCCAAGGGCGCGGCAGGGTTCGTCGCCGGCGGACGCACCACCGAACCCGCCGCCGACCTCGACACCGAGGTGCTGCGGCCGGACACTCCCCGCCCCGCAGCACCTCGACCCGGCACTCCTCGACCGGACACCCGTGCAGCCCAGCACAATCCGCTACCGGCGACCGGACTACTCCGCTCGCGATCGTCCCGCCCCCGACTGTTCGCCGGGGCCGCCCTGGCCGCGGTCGCCGCCGGGGCGGCTGTGTTCATCGCGGTCGATCGCGAGACCGGCCTTCCCGCCACGGCCGCCGCCGTCGCCGAGACCGCTGCGCCCGCCGACGGACCGCTGCCCGCGGCGAGCGCCGAGTCGCACCATCTCAGCGCCACCACCGACGACGTGACGGCGCTGCTGCCGACCACACTGCTCACCTCGTCGTCCTCCTGGCGACAAGAGCGGGTTCTCGGGCGAAGGCGCGCTGCAGTTGCAGTGCAACCTCAACGCCGACTCCGCCCTCGGCAAGAGCATCGGGATGGAGCGCTACGAGTACGTCAGCGTCACCGCGTGGCGTGACGACCAGTACGCCCGGTCGAACTTCATCCGGCTGCGCGACACCACCGACGGCACCATCACGATGATCTCCGGCGACAGCACCCGTCTGATCAACTACGACGACTCGGTTAACACCTCTGTCCGCTACACCGTCATCGACCGCTCCACCGGCCTGAACGCCACCTTCCGGATGAACTCCGTCGAGACCGGCACGACGTTCCTGACCGAACTCGGCTGGACCAGCTGACCGTCACCACGGGGACAACAGGGTCAGCGACGCCGACGAGCGTTGCCGTAGCGCTCGACGTGCTCACTCGCTCCGTGCGGGCTCGTTGATCAGGCGGGCGCAGCGCACCACGATCTGCCAGAGCGCATCGATGTCGACCTCCGCGAGGGGAAAACCCCGCATGGCGCCTTCGTGGTCCTGGCCGACGAAGCGTGCGAGTTCGGCGAATCCCGGATGGGCTCGCATCGCCGTGTACTGGCGCCAGTTGCCGTAGGCCATCAGCTGGCCGGCCTTGTTGACCCATAACTGGATCGGGGCGAACCGCAACCCGTACGGGTGCAGGAACACCCCGCCTTGCCCGTAGGTACCGAACCACAGGTCCTCGTGGGAGCCGAGTCGCTCGTCGAGCCCGTCGAGTAGTGCGAACAACCGCTCGGCGATGGCCCGGTCGGACGGGGACGCGATCGCGTCCAGGAAGGATTCCTTGGTCCAGCTGTCCTTCTGGTGTGCCGCTTGGGACTTGGCGTGGGCGATTTCCCCGCCGTAGGTGGACGGGACCAGGATCTCGACACTGCCGTGCCGAGCGTAGGCCAGCTGCAGTGCGGTGACGCGGACGTCGTCGCGGGTAATGCGGTTGAGGTACTCGACCAGACGCCGCAGGTCGGCGTCGATCAGATCGACCGCCAGGCACAGGTGGATCCGGCCGTCCTCGAGGTTGCGGTCGAGCCGCTCGCGGGCAGCATCATCGAGCTCCGACAGATCCGGGCCGCCCTGGCGGGACCACTGCCGATGGAACGCCTCGGGGCCGGACTGCCAAATCGCGGCGGCGTAGTCGAGGACCTGACCGATGACCATGCGGCGGCGTTCGGAGTTCGATGCCAGCTTGCATTCGACCACGGTGATCTCCCCGGCCGGGTCGACGATGCACACATCGGCCGGGCCGGCGACAGTGGACAGCTCCCGCAGCGCCAGAGCGCTTTCGGGGACCCCGGGAACGTGCTCGGGGGCGCCGGCGATGATGGCCTGCAGGTGATCTTCGTTCGTGTACGCCGTCATCTCCGGCGACGACCAACTGCCGCCGGTGCTGGTATCGCGGATCAACAGCCGCCTGTCACTGACTCCTGCCATCCCCGCCTCCACCCTTCCGTCGATGCTCAGATGGACCGTATCCGATCACCCCGGTGCGCCCGGCTGAGTTCAGGTCCCGGTACGGATGTCGGTGGCAGGCCGTGGCCGGACGTCGTCGGGTAGCAGCGACGCGTGCAGGGTCCCGAGGGCGCGGCGACGGTCGATACCGCTGGGCCGCGAGCTCCGATCAGTTCAACGGTGCCGCTCCGAGCTCGCCCGGCGTGGGAAAGGCGAGGCGAAGGTGTTCGGGTCGACAACGTCGTGGTCGTCGAAGGTGTCGATTGCGCTGCTCACGAGCGGTCTCCCTTGGTGATCCGATGGTTCCCGCGCACGGTAGCGAGGCGGCTATCCAGCGCTCTCTGTCGCCTGAGCCTGATCGCTCGAACTATCCATTTCCAGACCTGTCGCAACAGCTCTCTTCAGCCGAATATACCACCTAGCGGTAAACGTATCTCTAGGGCATTTTGCACTAGTAGTACACAATCCATACCTAGCGGCGTAACTTGTCTATCGCAGTCGCCACATCGAAAGGATGAAACATGTCCCCCATGCTCATTCAGCAGGACTCGGATCACAAGGCAACGCTGACCGTCAGCCGACAGAAGGCAGCAGAACTGCTCGGCACTTCGGATGCAAGCGTGCAATTCCTCCTCGAATCGGGCTACCTTCCCGATCTCGACGTCAGCAGGCTGCTCACCATGGCGAACTACCCCCTGCTGTACACCGACGGCGACTACCCGGTCCTGCAGCAGGCATTGGCGTCCGCAATCGAGCCGGAGCCCTATCTCAATCGCACCCAGATCGGTGAGAGCGTCAAGCACACCGACGCCGAATGCGTGCTCGCCAACCAGGGCGCATGGACCAATTTTCGTGACTCCGATGTCCTTGCCGCACGGTTCCTTCCGGTGACCCTCCGGAAGTTCACCGTCTCGGTGCTGCACGTCACGGGGATCCTTGGCTACAACGGTGACCGGACCGTCTATGACGCCACCCTCGCGGGCCGGGTACGGGAACTGGGAAAGCCGGAACTGAACTTCATCGACCCCAACCTCTCGCCCGCGGACCAGGAAATCGTCCGAACCCTGCTGACCTCACGCAGCACCTCGAACGTCCCCGGCCCGTGCGGGAAGCTCAAGACCCTCTGAACAGCGACGCATGACGACCTGTGGCCCCGAGGGAAACCTCGGGGCCACAGGGGATTTCTGCGTCAGGCGACGGTGTACCGGGCCGCCCGGATCGGCGGAGGAGTGTCACCGTACGACCGGGACAGCATCTCGTGCCGCCACGACGTATCCGCCGGAATGTAGACGCCGTTGGCGCGGGAGTGGTGCGCCGGAATGCCGAGGGTGTCCGCGAGGCGGGCCCACTCGGCGAACGGGATGATGCCGTCCTTCGCGCGCCGCGCCTTCGGGATGGTGTTGCGCATGCCACCGTCCTTGTCCCGCAACACCGAGTAGTGCGTGCGGGTGCGGGCGAACAGCGCGGCCCGGATCCGGTACTGCACATCTGCAACGTCGTGGAGGTCGGTGGGGCGGTCGGAGTTGGCTCCGCCCTTGCCTTCCCGTTCGAACGTCGTCGGCCATGCGACCGACCGGCCCCTCGTTGTCCTTCGGCGGCTTCACTGACGGGGTGTTGATCGGCTCGCCCGACGCTGATTCTCGAACAGGTCTTCCTTGTGGGTGTCCTGCCGCTGGGCGCGCAGGTTCTGGATGCGCGAGTAGTTCATCCGCTCGAGCGGGGCGCGGGGCGCGTCGTAGGCGGTGTCCGACGTGCGGTCGCGCCGCAGCTCCGCCATCGACACCCCGGGCCGCAGTGCTGTGTCGCCGGTCGGTGCGGCCCCGTACGCGTCGCCGAGGCTGTGCAGCGCCTCACCGATGTGCTCGCAGCGACCACCGCTGCTGAACTTCCCGCAGGTGCAGGCATCCCGTTACCGCCGGCCTGCGGGAATGGGGACACTAGGTCAACGCCGGACTCATCGCGCCAGACGGTGGCCTGGCCGGAGACGGTCGCCTCGGGGTACCGGAAGCTGACCGACGGGGCGGCGCGGCCCGCGGCGACCTGATCGCGGACATCGCGCGTCGGCGGCAGTTCGCGATGCCACCGCTGGCGAGGCTGTCACGGTCTTGCTCGAGGAGCCGGCGCGCTTCATCACCGCGACTTGCGCTGTCTCTGAGTATTCAGGCGGCGATGTCCTGCCGGATGTTGTCGAGTACGTGCGATAACGCGCTGGGCGGGATCCGGTAGGTGTTGTATCGGCGGACGCTGCGGGCAGCGCGGTCGGCGGCTTCGTTGTGCAGATTCCCGTCGTGTCCTTTCACCCATTCGAAGCTGATCCTGCGATCGGTGATGGCCCGGACGATGCGCTTCGCGACGTAGTTGATGTAGAGATCGGTGCGGTAGTCGCCTTGCGGAGGTCGATTGTTGATTTCGTCGATGTCCATGTTCATAAGTTCGATGGCGTTGAGGCTGTCGGTGCGGATCGTCAAGCGTTGCAGCGGATAGGTCTGTACGGCCAGTTCGATTGCCAGCAGCTCGGCGACCAACGGGTCGTTCGGTGCTTCAGCGTCGAAGTGCGCGTGGACCTCCCCGTTCCTGGTGACCACACCCATTCCGCATCCCGGGTGGTTGCTCGAGACCGATCCGTCGGTGTAGATGACGAGATGTTCGCGACGTGCCCGTTCGATCTGTTGGATGTGCGCGATTGCGAGGTCGCTTCGCCACTGGTCGGCCACAGTGGCCGACCGCTCGTAGGCGGGAATCAAACGAGAACCGAGGGCGTCATACAGGTTCGTTGCGAAGGTCGCGAGAGGAAACGATTCGCTCTCGGCGCGAAGGTGGCGGCGGACGAACGCGTCGCCGATATATACCAAGACGTCCCGATGGTGGGCCTCGGCGTGGGAGTAGATCTCGGCGAATGCGTTCAAGATCTCCATCGCCGCGGTGTCGGATGTCGAACTGCGCGTGTCGGCGTAGAAGCGGGCAACAGGAGTGTCGGCGTCGAGAATGAGGGCGACGATCAGCCGGTGGCAGGCACCATCGGGATCATGACGGTCGACGACACGGACCGCTGCCGTCAGCGCATCTGCCGGCGTCTTGGTCAGGGGACGGTTGCGGATCTGCAGGGGTGTCGGGGCATTCATCATCGTTCCTTCCAGCGTGCGGACTTGTGGTGAGGTGACGGTAGAAGGCATCGTGTGGCCGTGCGGCACCAGGAACCGCACGGTGTCCGTGCTGCGGTGTAGCGCACGGCTGTTCGCGCCCCCAAGGTCTGCCAGAATCCGGCTTCCTACAGTGGCAAGGCACGACCGGTCCGTCCGCACTACGCGGAAATCATGTGGGGAGCTGCGATGACTGCACCAACTGCCACGGTGAGCTACACGGAAGAAAGCCGCCGCCTGTTTCTTCGATCCGTGGCCAACAAGGTCGATGAAGTGGCCAATGCTGCCAGCGCTGGACCCTGGCTGCTGTCACAGACCATCAACGATGCGATCCAGGTCCGACCAGCTCCAGACCACTCGGAACGACACCTGTGCGGGTTGATCGATCCGAATGACGCACGCGCCGCGGTAGCCGCAGATCCGGAAAACCTGCGCTCGTTGGCCAATGTCATGCGCGAAGCTGCAACGAACACGACAACGCCATCGGTCATCATCGATGCGCTCTGCGATGTGGCCCAACGGTGGGACACCGCGATGTTGCTGCGTTGCTCTGGCGTCCTGCAAGCCGTACCCGACCACGCCGCCACCGCACCCTCGAACGGCGCCTCGGGCACATCCACCCCAACCGACGCTGAGCATAGAACTCGTGCTGGAGAGGCAACAGAACCAGCAGCATCGCCGCAGAAAGACAAGGCAGATTCCGGCTCTGCGGCTACGGCAGGTTCGGCCGGATCGACCGCCGAGATGTCTTCTGCCGACAGCGTCTGGACCTGATCGTTATGCCGCCGCGCGCACGCTCTCGCCGAAGTACCCGCACGACGTCACCACGAAGCGCTGTATCCGCTCGACTTGATATGCCGGCTGCTGGCCCGGGTGAGCGGATCTGGGTGCTTGAAGACGTTCCCTTCCGGTGTACACCTCCGGGTTCTCGCTACTACCGGGGCCTTCGCGCCTACGCCTATGTGGGGCGACAGCTGCCGGCTCATCTGGGGATGTTCGCGTCGAAGGCGTACAGCTATGCACGGTGGACCGAAGATGAACTCAACGGGGTACGGAGCCGGGGTGCTCAGGCCGCGCCGAAGACGCCGCGCCCTCTCCAGATCGAGGGCGCTAGAGGTATTGCCTCCGCGTACAAGAGCGGATGGCGCGGAATACTCGTCAGCGACGACATGGGGGTGGGTAAGACCGGCACGGCAGTGCTCGGAGCGAAAGCAATCTGCCACCTCGGAGGTGGCAACACCATCCTGGTCACGGTCGACCGGCCAGCCCGCATCACGATCCCAGCCTGGCGGGACGCGATCGCCGCCTACGGCGGTGACGGTGGGTTCCGTTGGCTGATCATGTCGTCCGACCAGCTCAAGAAGCTGCTCGGACCCAATGGCCAATCGCGCATCCACTTCGACGTCGTGATCAACGACGAAGCCCACCAGTTTCGGCACATCACATCCGATCGCACCCGGTACATGCGGCGGATCAACAAACTGTCAGCGCCACCGCGCAAGGCACCATTCGTCATCTCGCTGACGGCCACCCCAGGCCACCACCCCGGCGAATACACCTACCTGTCGTCTCTACTCGCGCAAATCCACGGAGAGGCACCTGCCGCGTGGGCTGATCTCGGGGCACGGCTCGTCGAGATCGGATTGCCACTAGAGCCAGGATGGGACAAGGGCAAATGGCAGTGGAATGCGGAGGCCAAGCAGTCCCCAGCACTACAGACCAAAGCAGTGACGGTTGTGCGGGAGTGGATGGAAAATACTGATCCGCCCGTGATCCTGCACCGCGACGCACCCTGGGGGCCAGCCCCCATCGATGGGTTGCCGGTCGACTTCACGGCCGAGCAGTGGGCGTCTTACAACCAGGACTGGGCAGAATTCCGAGCAGAGATGCGGCTGGCCCGCACCGGCAGGGATACCGCCCGCGGACGTGCAGCGCTCATCAGGTTCCGACAGAAAGCCAGTTTGCTTCGTGCACCGCAGACCGCCGAGTTGGTCGCTGCGACTGTCGAGCGTGGCTACCAAGTGCTCGTCGCCACGGAACTGACCACCACCGCCGCCGAGCCAGTTGCGGAGCTCCTCGAAGCTCAAGGCATCGGAGTCTCGCGGATCTTCGGTGGCGGCGACCTCGAAAACGAGCGATTGCGTTTCCAGCGGGGCCAGAACCCAGTTGTCGTGTTCAACACGGCATCGGCCATCAACCTGCAGGCCTCAGAGATGTTCACCGACGGCACCTACGCGTCCTCTACACCCCGAGTCGGGTTCTTCCACCAACCTCGTTACTCGGGCATCGCTGCCCGCCAGACGATCGGCCGGGCGCATCGGGACGGGCAGGTGTGTCCCTGGTCGCTGATCTACGCGGCAGGGACTGTCGAAGAATCGGCAGCTCGAACGATGATCGACCGCCTCTTGGTTACAGCTACCAGCGTCAACGGTGACATCAGTGCTTTGGAGGCGATCGCGAAGTTGTTCGACGCGGACTGGTTGCCGGCCTCAGCGCTCGAAGAGTGAGCACCCAAGGCGTGCGATCTTTGTCCGATTTCGCTTGACCGGTTCACGCCGTGAACTATCATGTGGACTGTCGCTTCTCCACGAGCGAGAGTGACACCCCAAAACGCGGGCGCTGACCAGAAGCCCTACGGCGCCTAGGTTGCCCCGCGTCTTGTCCCTGTGGTTGGGACTAGTTGATTCTCCGATAAGTGTGATGGCCCGCTCCGGCGGGCCATCCGCATCTCTACCGCCTCCGCAGCACCCACCATCGACAGAACGAGCCTTCTCACAATGGTGCGAACCATCCACCACGAGGAGGCGTCTGCTCTATGTGTAAGGCCAAACCGGGTCGCCGCTGCCCCAAATGCCGGGCGTCTGCTCTGACGGCGCAACAGGCCACGGTCCGCCGTCTGCACGCCAAGCTACAGACCCTCAAGCCCGGAACTTCGGCACACAGCCAACTACTGCAAGAACGAGACCTCGCTGCCCGGGAACTGATCATGCGGCAGGCTGATCTTGACTCCACCGAAGAAGCCCGCGCGGACCTCGCCGCTGAGATCGAACGACGGCTCGCTACCAACCCCCGCGACAAGGAACTTCCTCGCCTGTCCAAACGCCTGATCGAAGGGCGGCTGATGGAGGCCTACCGCCGCGATCAAGTCGCCGCAATGCCCCCGCGCCCAACCCACCCCGCCGCACTCACCGCATACAAGGAACTTGGTGACGCCCGATACGACATGGCCCGCTGCCGACTGCGCATGGACATGAACGGGGGAAACCAACGGGAATGGGAGTACTGGTCGCGTCGACACTACGAAGCTGCGGAGAACGCAAACATCGCCGCCGCTCGACTGCAGGTGATCGAAGAATCGGGCGACGCACACGCCTGGAATGCACTCAGCGACTCGGAGCGCAGCGCGGCCCGAGTACAGGCCGCCCAGGACGAGACCTTCTCCACTCCGGCCGCACCTCGCCCACTCGAGGACGTCCTCCAGGACTATGCCGACCGTCAGGAAGGATTCGTGCCGATTCCAGATGCGCTCGCCGAAGCGGCCCACCCGCCGTACCCACCGGCGGCCTCATTGATGAAAAACGACCGGCCCACCACTGCAGCTGGTGTGGACGACACACCCGACACCAACAAAGGGACTGGACCGTCCGCATCTCGTGACACGACCCGAGAACCAGCATCTCCGCGCAACCCCGAACCAGGACCCCGCGCCATCGCAGCACAGAAGAAGCGCCGCAACCAGCGGCGACGCAGCGCTCGACAGCTCATGTCGCAGATCCGGTCCACATCCAGCCGTCTCAACCCGGATAGGTTTGCGAGCAAATCCGGATACAACACATCCGCCGGCGGCGCCCCGAACGGTGACTCGTTGGACTTCACCGGCATGCTGTTGCTGATGGAATTACTGCCGACCAAGTGAAGGAGAACTCGTGCTCTTGCGTAGATCGGCCCCGGCAATCGCGATCCTCGGCGCCGCCGCGGTCGCCTTGTCAGCATGCGGGGGAACCAACGACGATGCCCCCGCAGACACCACCGCGACGACATCAGCCGCAGCCGACAACGATGGCACGAGCCTCCCCGCACCAGTCGCCGACTTGGCGGCACTGACCACCACGCTCGCTTCCGATCCGTGCGATTCGCAGCTGACCGAGCCGGTGATCGGCATCGTCAAGTACCAGTACCGGGACCTCGGATTCTCCGCAGACGACATCTCTGTCGACACTGCGACGGGAACCGGCCCCGGCACGATGACCAACTGCACTTTCACGATCGACGCCGGCGCGGGGGAATGGACCGTACCCACGGTCTCTATCGCCACACTGCCCGCTGCGGACAACGCCCTTTCCACAGCTCAGGACGGGGGCAAGATCGCGCCTATCGAACCCGCCCCCGAGGGACTGGACATCCGGCCGCCCTGCAGTGAAAACGACCCGCTCAACCCCACCCCGTGCAGGTACACCCGGATCGCGTACGACCAGGTTGGACTATCGGTCGAGGAAGAAATCGCAGCTACCGGCAAGACCTTCCTCGACACCACCGGCAAAGGCCGCGAACTGCCGGACTCCGGGTACCGCACGGTCGAGCCTGTCGACGCATTCGGAATCAGGAAACTTCCGAGCACGGAAGTTGTCGGCGATAACTGGGTGATGCTCGCGCGCATCGCGCCCCGGAACATGTCGCTGTCCCAGCAGCCGGTCGACGGCTACGTGATCACCGCTGCGACCACTGCCGGAGCAGATCCTGCTGAGGACGACAACGCAGAAGAGCTTACGGACGCAATCAACAGCTACCTCAACGAGAACACTCCGCAGTTCTAACTGCCGCGCGACTGTCGACCGTCGCGTAATTCCCCAGGGGTTTCCGTCATGGAATTCCCCATGTCCGGGTGTGCTGAGTCGAGGGTAGCCGGGCCGGTGCCCGGGTTGGTTCAGTTCGCGGCCGCGGTGCGGTTCCCGGGGCGTTTGCGTGGCCGGTAGGACGGGCCGTCCATCAGGATCTGGTGGCTGGTGTTGATCAACCGATCGAGCAGGGACTCGGCCACGACCGGATTCGGGAACAGCGGATACCAGTCTTTCGGGGCCCGGTTGCTCGTCAGAACCAACGGCTTGCCGGCGATCGCCCGGTCGGATACCAGATCGTAGAGATCATCGGACTGGGTGGTGGTGTGCTCGCGCATCGCGAAGTCGTCGATGATCAACACCAGCGGCCGGGTGTATTCGCGCATCCGTTGGCCGATGGTGCGGTCGGCGTGTCCACCGGCCAGATCGGCGAGCATCCGGGAACACTTGACGAACCGCACGTCCCCGCCGCGTCGGGCCACATGATGCCCTAGCGCTTGTGCCACATGGGTTTTGCCGACGCCGACGGGTCCGTAGAGGATCACCGACTCGCCGGCGTCGAGCCACCGCAGCGCAGCGAGATCCCGCAGCATCGCGGCCGGGAGCTTCGGGTTGGCGGTGAAGTCGAAGTCCTCGAAGGTGGCCTGCTGCTCGAACTTGGCCCGGCGCACCCGCCGGGCCAAGGCGGCGGTTTCGCGGCGGGCGATCTCGTCCTCGCAGAGCACCTGCAGGAACTCGAGGTGCCCGAGCTGCCCGTCGCGGGTTTGCGCCAGGCGCGCGTCGAGGGTGTCGAGCATGCCGGTCAGCTTCAAGGTTTTCAACGCAGCCCGCAGGCTGGGATCATGGATGGTCATGACAGGTGTCCTCACAGCATCTAGTGAAAGTAATTGCAGTTCAATATTTCTGGCGATATGAACGGATCAAGCGGATCGTTCGGTGTCGAACGCGGCCGGCCCGCGCAACAACGCCGGCGCGGTGACCCCGGCATCGGCGACGTCCTGGCCGTCGTGTTCGGTGCCGGCGACGAGGATGCCCTTGACCGTGCGATAACGCGGATCACCGACCTCGAGGGCACGGGCGCAGGCCGCATCGATGCGGGCATCGTCGTAACGCGACCGCAGCCGGATGATGCCCTGGATCGATCGCAGTCGATGGATCGCGTTGACCTGGGACAATTCGTCGACGATCGCGACCGCGCCGGGTCCGATCTGCTCGGCCTGGACCCGGCACCACACCACCGTCTGCAACGTGAACGCGGTCTTCTCCGGCGGATAATGCTCGGGATTGGTCGCTCTCCCGGACAGGCGGCGCACATGGGTGGCCACGACCTGCTCGTCGTGGAAGATCTGCACCACATCCCCGGCGGTGCGCACCAGCAATCGTCGGCCGATCAGCTGCCACGGCGCCGAATACAACGCCTTGCCGGCCTTGACGTGACAGTCCGGGGCGAGTTTGCCGGTGGAGTAGACCACCGGCTCGAACCTCCTGGGCGGCAACGGCGTCAGGGTGTGCTTTTCGACGGCGTCGAACACCACCGCCGGGTGCGCACCACCGAGACCGCGATGCTGATGCCGGCCGTAGACGTCGGTGCACCATGCCAGTGCGGCGGCCTGCATCTGCGTCAGCGAGGTGAACTCGCGGCCCCGGAAGAACGAGTCCCGGATATAGGGCATGGGCCGTTCGATGCGTGGTTTGTCCTTGGGTTTGCCGGCCCGGGCCGGATCGATGAGCACCTGATAGAAGTCGGCGAGTTCGGCATAGGCCCGGTTGATCTGCGGATCGTAGAGATCGGGGCGGTCCACCCCGGTTTTGAGGTTGTCACACACCATCCGCGCCGGAGCGCCGCCGAAGAACTCGAACGCGGCCACATGCGAAGCGCACCACGAGGTTTGATCCATCCGCAGCACCGGTTGGACGAACAGCATCCGCGAACACGCCAGGATCATCGCGAACGCCCATACCGCCACCCGCCGATCCGTCGCCGGATCGCGCCACATCCCCAACTTGCCGTAGTCGACCTGGCCCTCGTCGCCCGGCGGAACCGGGCCGCGGGGAAAGGTTGCTTTCGACGCCGCGACCCGTTCGGCGAATCGTGTTGCGATATATCGCCGCACGGTCGATTCCGACACCGGGACACCGTGGTCGTCGCGCAGGCGTTGAGCGATCGTCGCCACGGTCACCGACTCGTCGAGTTGGCCCTCGATCCAGGTGTGGTGGGCGGCGATCGCCGGCCAGGTCACCGCCCGTGCCGTCGGGTCCACCACTTCCGGGAACCAGGACGTGATCAACTCGCGCCACAGGTTCTCGTCGAACTTGTCGCCGTCGCCAGGGGTCAGTCCCGCCGCCAGCGCCGGGGCCAAGTACTTGCGGATGGTTTTGCGGTCGAGTCCCAGGGCTGTCGAGATCTGCACCTGGGAGCGGCCGGCATGCCAATGCCGGAACAACTCCATCAGATCGGTCATCGTCCACGTTCTCCTTGCCACCGTCGGGCCCCTTCCCAGGCCCTCGGTGGACCTTGGGAAGAAGCGAACCTGCAGCAGCACCCACACCCCGGCCGACACGCCCCGAGGGTGGGGAATTACGTGACGGCCGGGTGAGGAATTACGTGACGGGTCGACCCCTCAACCTGGGGAATTACATGACCGCTGACAGCGACCGAACCGCTGCCGTCACACTGTCCGGGAACGGAAAGGAGGCGGCCGATGCAACTCGTGCTCGGCATCATTGCCGCGTTGATCACGATCTCGCTGGTGCGCTCTGCCTGGGCAGCTGGCGCGGCGCGTTCGCTGTTGTACGTGCCGGCTGCGTTCATCCCGATGGGATTCACCTATTTCGGATGGAACGACACCGGCGGTGGGATGTGGGTGGCATGGCCGTACTACGTAGTCGCCACTGTGGTGTTGGCACGCCAACTCGTGCTGGTGTCGCGTCGACTGCCACACCGAGGTCACTACGACAAGGTCGCGTCGTGGGCCGAACCCGCGGCGAGCATGGTCGCGTAACCGACTGGACATAGGCAAGGGCGCCCGGCATTGAAATTCTCCAGGAAACAAGATCTTCGACTGCTGGGCGCCCCGGCTACGACTGACTCGTCGACGTGTTACTTCTCGGTGAGCCCGAGCTCTTCAGAGAGCATCGGCCAGGACCGGTGGAAGGCGTCCTGCCAGTAACCCCACGAGTGAGTACCGCCAGGTTGCACCGCACTCGCGATCGCCCGCTATCTCCAGGTTGAGACCGGGACTTCGCTTCGCTCCCTGGTTCGGACCCTGCGCCCGCTCCAGGAAATCACTATCACCATCGCCGGCCACCCCCATACCGCTACCGACCCTCTCGACCCGGACGCGGTCCGCATCCTCACCGCGCTGGGTCTACCGACCCGGTGATCGGAGCGGGGCACTAAATCTGTGCAAGTCAGGTCTCACGGCCGCGACGGTCGTCCTGGCGGTCCCGGGGTTCGAAGCGGTCGCCGACGCCGTGGCCGTCCGCTGATCACGGTGAGCGCTCCGGGAGCGCCGATAGGCGTATCAGGCGGCGAGTTCGCGTCGTACTGCTCGACGTTCCCGGAAGTTGGCACGTTCCTTGATCCGCTTCGCTTCCCCGGGCTTCCAGTTGGTGGCCTGGCGGCTCACGCGGGTGAAGGCGTCTCGTTCGTCTCCGCCGACGGTCTTGCGCTTCATGGCTGCTCCTGCCGTTCGCTGTGCTGTTGTGATGACACAGCTTTCGCAACCGGTCGTCGCGGGTGTTTCACACCGATAGGCCGTGCTCCGCTGCCTCGGCTGGCGAACCGAACCCGTCGTTGCACCTCGCTTGACCCTTCACACACCGGGAGGCCTATGAACATTCCATCCACGCCAGAAGACGCGCAAAACACCGCACTCAGGTCCCGAAAAGTCACGCTGTCCGGCCTGCTCGGTACCGTCCTCAAGTACTACGATTTCCTGTTCTACAGCACCATGGCCGCACTCGCCTTCGGGGGTCTGTTCTTTCCCATCGGTGAACTCGGCTGCCTCAACCATCGCAGCTTCGGCATCCTCGCCGCCGGCTATGCTGCTCGCCCACTGGGTGGAGTGATCTTCGGCCACTTCGGCGACAAACCCGGCCGCAAATCGATGCTGATCGTCACCATGGCGATCATGGGCGGAGCGAGTTTCCTGATCGGCCTGCTCCCCCCTTACGTATCCATCCCTACGCAGCCATCGAGATCCTCGCGCCGATTCTCCTCGTGACATTACGAGTCGTGCAGAGTGTCGCGATCGGAGGCGAATCGGGCGGAGCTGCACTGATGGTCACTGAGCACGCGAATCGGACCGTCGCGGACGCTGGGCAGGGATCATGCAGCTCGGCTGTCCCCTCGGGTTCGTCTTCTCCACCGTTGTGATCATGGCCATCAGCCTTGAGTTCTCGATTCCTCGCCCTGAGCCGGCGGAGTTCCGGCCATCTCGCTGGTCACCCCCGGGCGCTTGCCCGCGTCGACCTGGTCACGGCGGACCCAGTTCAGCAGCGTCTGTGCCGACCCGAGGGCCAACTTGTCAGCGACCGACTCGATCGCCGCCCACTCCGAGGAATACTCGCCACGCCCCTCGGCAACCATCCGCACCACCCGCTCACGCAGCTCGGACGGGTATTTCCTCGAACCTGATATGACTCCATCCTTCACAAGCGATAACGTCTCTGGACACACCGAGGAGATTCGTCTCGTGCACCTGCTACTGATGGTTTATTGCGAGAATTAACGAATCGGAGAGCGACGCCAAGAGCAGCTCGACCTGCCTTCTGTCGACAGTGCCCGCATCGAACTCAGCAGTGGCTTTCGTCGTGCCGCCCTCATCCTCTCGTACGGATATGAACACGTCGCTGCCCATGCCAGGCCGGGCACTAGCCTTAGCGAGAAGAAACTCACCGCGGTGTGCTGTGCCAGCCTCCGCGCGCCGCAGAGGGCGGACTTCGAAGTAGATCGCAGCCCCCGCTGACTGGTTCGTCCAATCAAGATCGAACCGTCGCCCCAGTTGCACTAATGGCAGTGCGCCGTCCACGATCGTCGCGAATTCTGCGTCGACGATTCGGCGGCGCTCGCTGGGCGTGAGCCGGGAACTGCGATCGATCAACGCGACGGGAACGCCGAAACTGAACAAACCGCACGAATCGGCATATCGCACTCGCGACCTGCCATGAACGGACGCACATACCGCGGCCACCTGTCGGTCGAAAACTGTCGTCAACGCATCGAAGAACGAGGCCATGCAGAACGTGTAGACGCTAACTCGCTCGCTTCGTGCAGCATCCGTCAGCGAACGCCACGTCACGGCCGTCTTGCATTCGGAAAAAGTCGGCTGATCAATAGAGCAGGGGTCGGCTCTCAATAGTGCATCGACTCGAGGCGGGTAGCCGCCTAGCGTGTCCATGCTACGTTTCGCACGCGCGACACATTCTCGGCCTTCCTCGGACGCCAGCGTCAGTCGTTGCTCGTGACAGTAGGCCAAGTAGTCGTAGCGGGGATCGGCATGTCGGATGCCAGGGTCCGACAGAATTTCCTGCATGGTCTGGTCGAGTCCAACAAACGAACGTTCGTCCATCGCTACATGGTCAACGGCGACGATGACCGCGACGATATTCCCGGAGCGGCCGATACAAATAACGAGAGCAGCCAATCCTTGCGACAGATCGAGTGGTTCGAAATAAGCGTTCGATTCTCTCGCCAACGTCTGAGGATCGGAGTCGTCAACATCGCGGATCTCGACGAAGTTGGTAGTCATCTGTTGCACTGCGGATTGCATGTCCAGCACGTCCACCCGCGTATCGGATTGAAATCGAAAACGCAGGATATCGTGCCGAGCTATAAGCACCGCGCACAGTCTCGAAACGAATTCCATCGAGAATGGTATCTCGCTACTTGCGTGCCACCGCAGAGCAATCGGCCGTCGGCCATGGCCGGCGACGGTGGCGAGTCGCGATTCTAACTGCAGGCTGGGCGGAACCTCGATACGAATAGCCACTTCACTCCTCACTTCGAACGATTACGAGATGTTGGCAGACGTCGACGAGTGCTGTAGGCCTCCAATGAAACGGTGGCCACGAGCGGCTCATTGACGCAGATCCGGTCAGACGAGAGCCGTTCCAGCACAATGTCACTTGCTCGATTTAGGTCTTCCGCGGGCACTCGACCGAGGTATGGGACGTAACCCGACTGCAACCGTGCAATGATTTCCTGACGTGACACTGCCACGGACCAACTGCCGACCATTTCACGCTTGACTACCAGGCCGAGTTGCTGCAGATTCTTATCTATGGCGGCGTCTGCGCCCTTGCCATATAATCGAAATCCGAAGTAACCCATCCTTCGAAGTGCGTCATGGAAAAGGCTCTCAACAGCCTTGAGTTCTTCCTCCAAATCCACCCGAGAAACCAACCGGAGCAGAACCCCTCCGTCTTTAACGACGCGCAGCGCCTCCAGGGCAGCTCGTACGGGACTCGGTGCAAAACAGAATACCTCGTGCTCAATCGCGCAGTCGACCGCTTCGTCCACCATAGGAAGTTGAAGACACGTGGACTGCGCCACCAAGATCTGTGGGTCATGCGTGGTTGGCGCAATGAACTCTCGCAACATGTCTCGGGAGATATCCGTCGCAACCACCTTCGCGCCCAGATTCACCGCAATCTCCGAGAGTGCTCCTGTCCCGCAACCAATATCGGCAACAACCGACGAGGGTGACACCGACGTCGAGAGTGCGCTCTTCACGGCTGAAAAAAAATCGTCACCTCGGAACCGGCGGCGATTGTATCCGGAAGCTTGTTCGGCGAAGTAGTCCTGTCCGTACACGCTCCAGATCCGGCAACCGGTGCCGCCGCAGCCATAAAGCTCGCTATACAGCGACGCCCGCTGCACAGCATGCGCAACCCTAAGCTCTGACAACCACCCGGCCAGACCGAGACACATTCCGATCTGAAAGGCTCGAACTACCGAACGGCGGTGGGGATCGTCGAACGGCTCGGACCAATCCTTGAGTAGAGCCCTCAGCTCTCGGTCGGCCGCCACCTCACCCAGGTCTGGACAGATCATCGAATGCACTCGGGCGCCCAGGCCCGCTCTGAGCAGCAGAGAGGAGTCTGCGACCTCAAGCTCGCCACCGTGCAGAAGTCGGCTACTTACACTCTCCAGGATACTCGGCAACCAGCCGGCAATAGACTCGATGTGTTCCTCGGACAGCAGCGGAACATGCTCGAACGTGCTATTCAACCGGCACACCGTCCCATAGCGGTGCGCCGAACGATCCCCGCAGCCTCTTGAGGGAATCCATACTGACAGCACCAAGATCGCCTCGGCTGACCGAAGAGATCATGTCCGCAACAATAGTCATGCTCTCCGCAGTGGCGCCGAGTAGCGCCATCTCAGCGGTACCCAGCCGGAGCGATGGCCCTCCCAAACGCGGGAGGCTCCTCTGTACATTCAGGAAGATTCCCGCGGACGCAAGTACATCCGCAACCTCGAACCACGAATTGGCGAAGCTTGCATCGGGGCCTACCCAGACCTGGTGGGATTCGACACATCCCGGCGGTGCGGACTCGACCGCCACGCCTCGGACGTCGAGGGCACTTGCTAGTGATCGACTGCAGTCCAATACCCGCGCGGCATACTCCACGCCGTAGCACTGAAACTCCAACGCCGACAGCGCAAGAGATGCCTCAGCGGCGAGGTGGTGGCTGCTCAGGATGTACGGCTGCGCAGCACCCAGGTCCTTGTTCACCCCACCATCCGACGTCATGATGCAGCCCTTGTGCGGACCTGGGAAGGTTTTGTGGGTTGACCCACCGAAGGACAATGGGCCGTCGACGGCGGGGCGGCTGTGTGCGCCTCCGAGGATCAATCCGAGCGTGTGACTGCAGTCAACATGTACCCACGCGTCCACCCCTCGCGACCGCAGTTCTTTGGTGGCTTCCGTATACCTGGGCTCTACCACAGTGTTCTGGACGTCCAGATACACGCCTACCACCAAGCGCGGGTCCAAGCTCGACAGGGCGGATCGAACATCGAAGACGCCGTACTCGTCGTAACGGATCGGTACGGGAATTCCTCCGACCATCTTGATAATCTCGCCTGTCGCGTAGTGACCGCCACTCGCCTCCTCGACATACAAGATCATCCCCGGCCCCCGCCGAGCCATCGCGTACAGCACCAGATGCATGGCCGACATCCCCGATACGGGCCGCGTATTGACGAACTGGGATTGGCTCAACTCCGCCAGCGCAGTCCTTCCCGCCTCGACCAGGCGTGCGGCCCGGGCGCCTGCCGGGAACTCATCGGTACCGTTGGAGTCGGATCCGAAGTGATACCTGTTCGCCAAATCGGACCCCAGAAGCGCCGCAGCCCGCGGGCTCAACCTGTTCTCGCTGGGTGTGAGATTAACTATCGAGCCGCGCTCCGCCTCGGATAGATCGGAAAGCAGCGTTTGCACCCTCGAAATCATTTCTATTATCCTCGTTGCTCGCTATTGAAACTAGCACTTCCGTCGGATGCTGCAGGCCATGAATAGGCCGGAACATGCCAGCTGAATACGCGCCGAAACCTCGAAAGATTAAGCGATCGCCGACAACGAACTCCCGCGCTTCCTCGACGATTAACCAGACGTCACCCTCGTAGCACGTCGGGCCCGCTATACGGCTGAGGCCAACCCGACGACGGTCAGCGGCGCCAACAAATCGGCAGCCAACGAATTCGATGTCGGTCCAGCTATTCAGAGAGAACACCGATACATCCAGAGTGACTTCTTGAAAATTACTGTTCCTGGACACCGACACGACGTTGCATACGACGTACCCGGAACCCATTACTGCATCGGCGCCCGGCTCCAGCTCGAAAGTCTGGACGTACGGCAAGAGCTCGGTAGACAACACTTGTCGGACTTGCCTTGCGCCGACATTTCGAAAGAGTGCGATCATCCCGCCTCCGAGACTCACCGTTTCGACACGCGGGAGATATAGGATCGCTTCACGAAGGAGTCCAATAAGCGAGTGGAGTTGCGCGATATCACTCACGTTCGCAACGTGACCCAATACGTGACTTATACGTCCCCTCTCGCGAACGCTGAGCGTGGACAGTTGCCCGATCTCGATACCAAACCTGCTTGCCGGGTCGGTGCGCACGCGTAGCCCGATCGATTTCACGCGGCCGACGTATGCCTTGAATTGAGGGATGGAATTGCAGAACACCACGCCGCCCGACGTCTCGCCGACTACCCGGCGAAGGGTATGCGAATCTCCGGGGAACACGAATCTAAAGTCGTCAAACCCCGCAGTCTTGGCGGAGGAGTACTCGGCAACGCTCGAAACCGAAGCAAAATCGACAACAGACGCCAAATAGCTAAGGACCGAGGGCGTCCGGTTCGCCTTGACTGCAAATCCGAGGCCATGCTCCCCTACTGTTTCACGATACTTCTGGACGGAGCATTCGATGTCGATCGCATTGTAGATCAGAGCCGAATCGTTGGCACCGATACCGATGGACGGCAATGATTCCAGGAGCGTGTCCACGTCGAGGTTCTTCGACGCCCAATCGAATCCGGAAACAGCGGTCAGCGACTGTGCCACGATCGGGTACTTAGGCACGGAGGTTCCCTCCTCTCGACATCAAATCAAGACCTGCCTTCGCGGTTCGGAGCGCTCTTTCGAGGGAGGCAGGAGGCTCGGAGATGTTGACTCGAACTCCAGCCTCATTCGGATAGAGCCCGGTCCAAGCGGCTTGGTTCCCACCAAACATGAGGGTCGGGTTCAACTTCAGCCGAAATTTGCGGCCTACACTGTTGCATGTTGAGACGAGGTTTTCGTACCCAATCGTTCGACCGACAGGCACATGGGTCGAATATCCCGCGTAGGGCTCGATCTTCGTCAGATCACATTCGTCTGCGATCCATGAGCGTTCGATAACGTCCCAGCCAGATGCCAGTCCGCTCCTCAAAGTCCCGAAATGCGATGCCATCGAATCCGCAAGTGAGGATATTGCGCGGGCTGCATCCGTACCGACGTGTGCACCGACCCAGTCGACATCCGCTTCTTCGCCAGTAACTCGACTGTAGCCTCCGACTGCGAGCACGTAAGACGTCGACACGAGCGAGCCATACGGATTGAGACAATAGGATCGCGCGAATCGGCTCTGGTCGATACTCTCGATCAGTCGATCGTCCCAGGAGACAACGACTCCGGGTCTGAGGCCGGGGAGGGACAGATCCTTGCTGGCGGTAAAAGTCACAACACAACGCTCAAGATCTGTCTTTCTCAGTTTTTCACCGAGAGACATCAAGGGGAACTCATGAACTCGGTGACCGATTTGAAACGCAGTATCGAAGAACAAGTAGCCGGGATCAATCTCCGGTTCCTCGAACATTCTTCCCGATACTCCGCTCGGCATTACCGAGACCAACGCAATCGGTCCTCGCGTTTCGGCTGGGCCCGGAAAGGTGCTCCCGTATTCATTGTAGTAGAGAGAGACCGGCATACCGTTCACGGCACTCGATTGTTCGAAGATGTAGTAGGAAGGTAGCGGCAGCGCAACACTGAATCCGTTCGCGGCCAAAAATTCGATGACGAGGCTGACCCCTTCAGTCGCTCCCTCGGTGAATCGAACGTGGGATGGTTCGACATGCACATTCCAGATCCTGGACAGGGCCTGCGCAACCACCGCACGCTCCTGCTCCTGCCAGGGGCCACTGTAGTCGACCAGCCTAGATCGGTACCATTCCTCGCCGAGGCATTGTCCGAGTATCAGAAGCGAGTCTTTATTGGGATCGACCAGGCATCGCCCTTGCCCGATTTGACCAGCATCGGAATCAACACCAGCTCTCACCTGCTTGTACACGTCGACGCACTCGGCATTTTCGGTGTTCATACGGCACACTCGCGGTCGAATTGGGAGATCATTTCCGAGAGTTCCACCAGGTATTCCTCGATGGCTGCGAGAAGCCAACCGGGATCGGTTCCGGCATGGAACTCACACGCTGTCACATCGACACGGAATGTTGCGCGATCGCTGGTTTTCTCAAACCAGCAGTTCAAGGTGATGCAGTCGTTTGTTACGCTTTCCTCACCGAGCACGCGGAGAAGTGCGCCATCGGCATGGTCTTTTGCGCCCTGCACGCCGAGGAAGTTCAGCAGAACGTGCGGTCTCTGCGGTTCGCCCTTGGTTGAGTCGAGCCGATAGCCCCATGTCAGGTTCTTCTCGATCGGTGTGGATGTCCTACGAATCTTGATGGCGGATATCGAGGAGTGCCATGTGTTCAGATCCCAGGCCATGGGAATCGCTGAGGTGATGCCGTCCACCGAGACCGGCCACTCGAATGCGTACCAGCCGATTCCCGTCTCGTCGGGTAGACCCAGGCGGGGTATCCCTGTCCTACCGTGACCTTCGAGCAGGATTTCGTTCGTTGGTAGGAATTGCTTGACGCCGGTGGAGCGGCTCCCTAGTGCTCGAACGACAGCAACCACGACGATATCCAGCAGATCACCGCCGAGCAGGTCGGCGTACCAACTGTTTCTGACGAACGCGAGACCGTTCTCAAATTCCAATCGATGGCTCGTATGCAGGAAGTCCCCGTGTCTTCTGCGTTCTGCGATCACCTCCACCCAGTCGCGTCTACCGCGAGCGCGACCGAGTTCCCTCTCAAGTGTTTTTGAACGTGCGTACCAGTCGACTTCGCGCTGACGTGCTCCGGTGCTGGTCGCCAACCCGTCACCTGTCACGACTGCTCTCTCAACGATTCGCCAGGAAACCGGGTCCATGACCAAATGCGACACAACGAGAACTACATCGGTTCCGCCACCAGGCCGCGGCGCGACGCCTGCGGCGAACACGGTGTGCTCGCGGTTCTCACTTGCCCACACTTCTTCAAGAACGGTCTCTGAATCGGTTCCGGCCGAGAACTCCATTATTCGGAGGACCGTCTCGTCGTCGCGAGGGTCCTCGGCAGCGACCCTAAACGTCAACGTCGGGACTGCGCCGCTGTCTGATTCGTCTGGGGCCACAACCTTGGCTGTCAAGAGCGGATGTGAATGGCTGAGTACGGCGAGCCGGCGCCTCAGTTCAGCTGGGCTCGCTTGAATCGAGTAGGCCTGCGCGTAGCAGAATCGCAGGAGTTTCTTGAGGTCTCTTCCTGCCGCTTCCCACGCCGCGATCGCTATCGGTGGAAGCCCGACAGTCAGGTTAGGGCCATCACCCACCCACTGGGATTCGCTGACCGGGAGCCCACGAGCGTGGCGAGTGTTCGGATCCTCGCCGAGATGCATCACTGTCACATCTATAAGACGTCTGCTACCTCGCAGGTCTGCTGCTGCCACCCGCCAGCCCCGTACATGCATCCGGGCGACGACATCGATCGTCGACAAGCTGTCACCGCCGAGCTCGAGAAAGCTCGCCGTCAACAAGGACGCGGTGAACTGGTCGGCGAGAACCTCTCGCACGACCTCGGCAAGAACCTCCTGGCCGGGGCCGACGATGAGGTCCTCGGAGACCGGATCTTTGAGGACAACCGGCTGTTCTGGAAGGATCGCCACCTGGGACCAGACTTCGTCCCAGTCAACCTTGCCGTTGACGTTGTATTTCAGCGAATCCACTGCCATAAGGCGGGCCGGCACATGGCTCGCTGGGACGCGTTCACTGAGTTGCCTCCGGATCTCTGCGACATCTGCAGAATCATCGGCAGCCACGACCACAACGGCTTCGAGTCTGTTGTCCCCGGAGACCCGCGCCGCGCAGTGTTGTACACACTCCAACGCCAGCAGTGATTTCTCTACCTCAGTGAGGTCGACCCTGTTTCCGCGGATCTGAACCTGCCGGTCGTTTCGGCTCACGAAGACCAGACCCTCTACATCATCGATCCAAACCAGATCGCCGGTGGCGTAGACCGAATGAGCGCCCGCCTCGTTGACGAGCTGCCGTAGCGCCGGGTCGATCGTGCGACCTCCGGAAAGGTAACCCGCCATCAATTGGTCGCCATAAACAACCAGCTCACCGACTTCGCCGGGTCGAACCGGAATACCGAGGTCGTTGACGACCAACCCGGTGACCCCCGGAAGAAGTCTCCCGATCGGTGCAGACGACGAGGTCCCTCGATCCACCGGTACCTGTGCGGACTCGGCCGGAAATTCATAGAAGATTGCGGTGTCGACTGTGTTCTCTGTGGGACCGTAGGTGTTCGCAAGAACGTCGGTATTCCGCCGGAGTTGCTGCCACAGCGACATGGGCACCGCCTCACCGCCGAGCAATACTGTCGTCGGACCAGGATTCGCGTGTGTCCACAGACCTGCAGTCAGCAGCGCCTGCGCATGAGACGGTGTCAGGTCGATGACGTCGATCTGATCCGCGACGAGACGAAGCGCCATCTCCTCTGGGTCTCGTCGCTGCGCTTCGGAATACACGTGCGTGTCGTAGCCCACAAGCAGAAAGCACAATTGCTCATAGAAGGCATCGAATCCAAAAGACGCGGTCATCGCAGCTCGACGAGGCAGTCCAGCGCTCCTTGTTCCACAGAATTCGGGGTCGTGAAGCGTGGATATCTGGCTGCTCAGAAACCGCTCAAGCGCACTCCGACCGACTGCCACGCCCTTGGGCACGCCGGTACTTCCCGATGTAAAGATGACGTACGCAATCTCGGCCCAGTCGATGTCGTTCTCACTCGATACAGTCGGCTGCAGATCGGTGTCTTCCGTTTTGAATACCTCGACGACAGAATCCATTCCGCTCCTACCGATGCTGTCTGCAGGCACTGGGAGCGTCGTGGACGAGTCGGTACGAATGATGTACTTCGGCTTGGCCAGCTCTAGGATCTGTCGGATGCGAGCCGGCGGGTGCTCCTGGTCGATCAGCGTGAAAGGGCGCCGCGCTTGGAGCATAGCCAGAATAGTGATCACGGTTTCGAGCCCCCGGCCGGCGACTACAGCAATCAGGTCGGGGGCTTGGATCACTGACTCGAGGTACCGGCGCCTGGACTGGACGTGGACGAACAGGTCAGTGCTTGGTACTGATCTGATCGCCCCCGACTCTTCATGAAACCTCACCGTCGGTGCCGGCACGTGCGGAAGGCTCCCGATCAGATCGCCACGGAGCAATCTGTCGAGCGCAACGCGTGGCCTAGGGCTGAGAGCCCCGATAGCCTCCCACTGCGCCGCGGCGAAGAGCGGAACCTCTCGCAGAGCAAGCTCGGGAGACGCAAGCCAGTTTCGACAGAAGCAGACAAAGTCATCTAAGTCCAGCGTCGGCTCTACAGACTCGCGATCAGCCGCACGAGGCAGAGTTAAGGTCATCTCGCCAGCAGGCCCGAGATCGATCTGCAGGCCTCCTGGCTCACGAGGGCCCGTAGCTATCGACACACGATGGGTGCCCGACTTCGAACCGAAGAAGGTCCTGATATTGACCCCGATACCTGCCAGCATCCGCCCATCGGCACCGTCCACTCTTGCGACGAGTTCCTCTCCGCGGAACCTCGAGTGCTTGCCGACCTCTCGGAGTACTTCGGCGGTACGAGCTGCAAGCCCGAATAATGTTTCAGTCCCTCCGTCGGTGGCAACCTGGATCGGTAGAACGTTCACCAACATGCACGGGACGGCTGCCAATGTCGGAAACCGGAGACGGTTGCTGAATGGCATCGCGAAGGTCACCTTGTCGACCCCCAGCCGGTAAGCGACGAATCCTACGTAAAGTCCGGTCAGAACCTCTAACCGATGGCAACCGACCGACTTCGCCGTCTGCGTCAGCGAATCCACGAGCAGCCGATCGAGTAACCGCGAATCGGAAAGTGCACCATCAACTTCCCGCCTGCTTCTGTACGGGTAATCGACCACCACATCGAGCGCACTTCGCCAGTACTCCCAGTCGTTGGCATAGTTTTCCGAGGAACGATAAGCCTCTTCGGCAAGAAGCTCTTCCGGAGCACTCTGGCTTGGCTCGTAGGGGTCAACTCGATCGGGAGCATGCTCAAGTGCGAGCTCGGACTCGATCCGATCCTGAATCAGGCTCGCACCGTACCCGTCGATAATAATATGGTTGTACATCTGGACACAGGCTGTTTTGTCTGCGCCAAGTGGAACGACCACAATTAAAAATAGCGGAACGTCGATAGTCGCAGCCATGGAAGGTGCATAGCTGTCCAGCATTGCCCTCGCTGTGTTGATCACATCGCACGGCGTAGATACGTCGATATTCGCCACGAGAACGACACGATCCAATGGGTCATGCGCTCGAGTCTGGACAATCCGACCTGCGTGTTCACCCTCGCCGTGATGGACACGCGTATAAAGGATCGGCACCTGACCGACTACCCGTCTCGCTGCATCGGCGACGTCCGAGGCGATTGCCTCATAGACTGACAGTTCGCAAACCACCCATACACTAGGATCAACAGAAAGCTGGATCGCGTTCCAAATTGCTTCCTGTGCAGCGGTCAGTCGAAATATCGGATTTCTCATAAGCACCCCCAAGACACATTTGTCAGGAGATCGATGGTCAATACCTCAGCATGGTATTAGCTTCGCCACCGAATCCACCGTCAGGTCAATACTCTCCATATTGTTATCGACAATGTTGAATCGATGAGAGATCCACGAAGCCTGCTGATAGTCACTGTACCTATGCAGCCGCCATCGAAGCGCATCCGGTTCTTCTTGATCCGTGTGCACCCTCTGGGTGTGCACATCGAGTCCGACGTGCAGGGAAACTGGAAGCAGTCGAACCCTCGACGAAAGTCCACTACTGATTTCCTCCCAGTACTTCTCAATCAGAACGGTCTGCGGAACAATAATCAAGGTACCGGGAACCTCGGCCGCGATAGATGCGATAAGCTCTACCGATAAACGCCGCCATGCTTTCCAGTCCTGAAAATCGCTCCGAGGCGAAACCTTCTGCAGGGAGGACCGCAGAATTGATCCCACTTCTTCGGGATCAACCATCACGGAGTTCGGAAACCTGCCCGCAAGTCTCCTCGCAACAGTGGTCTTTCCTGCACCGAACGCGCCGTTCAACCAAACTACGGTGGAGGGTGTCGAAGTCGCAGCAACTCGACCATTTAAGTGATTCATTACATTCTTTCGCTTGTTCGGCGATCCCTCATTAGGGCGCACTTCACTAGGAAACAACTTCGATAGAATTGCATGCCTGCAATTCCATGTGGGCACCGATTGGATTACTGGACCAGAGCGTAGCGATTACGTCTCCTGCCGACACCTTGGACTCCAATTCGATCTTGAGCTCGATTCCAGCCAACGGGTCGACGCAATCGTCGATCGCATTCTTGGCGAAACCTAGCGCCGCCGCGATCTCAGCCATTCCCAGAGGATCAATTCGTGCGACCACCCCGGATTTATTTGCACGAACCGCTAGATGCTGCGGTTTTAGAGATGAAAAGTAGAGCTCCGGGTCGTTGACGAATCCAGAGTCTGCACCCTGTCCTGACAGCCATCTCTCAAAGGTCGCCAGCGCGTCACCATTTTCGATTACCGTACTGATCCTGCGATCTGCATTTGCTGGATCGAGCGCCGCCACTTCCAGCAGCGCTCGGCAGACGGAGTAGACCTCCTCAAGCAATTTCGGATGCCTTGAGTGGCCACCGAGGAACCTTCTCGCCTCAAGAACCTCGAGCAGGTTCCCGACACAGTACCCCGCTGGCGAATCTATTTCGGAGTAGACAATCTTCGAGTTGATTTTATATGCCCGCGATAGGGCGTAAATCAACTCACCGAGTCCCCGTGCCGATGCTTCGTCAGGAACCAGACCGGCCTCGCCCCATTTGATGTGATAGACGACTCGTGTGGATCCTGCAGCAACTTTCTTCGAAACGATGCTCGCAGCGATCAGAGCGACAGATTTTACGGCGCCACAGAGGTCGCGTATCCGGTAGGTGGCCGAGTCGCCTGGACACAGATCATTCGTCTGGCTCCCGATGACCAGATTGGTTCGGGCGAGAATCTCCTCAAGCTCTGAATGCGCAAGTTGTACCCTGAATCCTGGAATGCTGGAGAGTTTGTCGGCAGTACCTCCTGCTAAACCGAGAGCCCCCCCGCTAAGCTTCAGCACCGGGATCCCCATCGCAGCGATGATCGGCAACGCCGTCAACGACACTTTGTCTCCGACGCCGCCGCTGCTGTGCTTGTCAACGACGACGGGCTCGCCACTTTCACGACTTGCCGGCTCTACCTGCCGGCCCGACGCGATGTACGCGTCCGTGAGAGACTTCACCTCGTCGAAGTCCACACCGCGGGCCGCGAAAGCACCTAGCCATGTCGCAATAGTGAGATCCGAGACGGTGCCTTCCATGAATGCCGCAATAGAATGTCTCACTTCGTCATCGGATAGTCGTCGCTGGTCGAACATCTTCTCTATTGCTGGGAAAACAGTCCGATCCTTCGACGGTCGCCTCAATTTTTCTCCTCTGCAATTGTCGCTCGGCCGAGTTCGATTTCGCTCGTACCGGCCGCGATGACATCTATCGCCGCAAGTAGATCGCATTCGGCCGACGTCAGTGCCGGAATGAGCATCAATGAATTTGACTGCCTGCGAGCGACCACGCCCCGGTCGGAACAGAAACGAGACAGCGTGAGGGCATCGCCATCGGTATGCAAATGAATAGAAACACAAGTCCCAAAAGTGTGATGCCCGACGCCCTGTTCAGTGAATACCTGGCTGGCATCCTTAACGACCTCAGCGACCCGACTAACACGGGACCACACGCCGTGGTCGTCGAACTCTCCAAGAGAAGCAATCGCAGCTTCGGCCGCCAGTGCATTCCCCGACATCGTGTGTCCGGCGAACACGCGAGGAAGACGCGATAGCTCATTGGCGATCGGGGTGCTCACCAGGGTGACACTCAGCGGTACGGTGCCGTTTGTCAGCCCCTTGCTAAGCGTGATCAAATCAGGATTGATCCCGGAGGCCAACGCAAAGGAGAGTGCCCCCCCACGCCCGAACCCGGTGAAGACCTCGTCGACGATCAGGATCGCGCCCTGCTCTCGGCAGCTCTCTTCGGCGATCCTAAGGGTTTCCTGCGGCAATGTGTACCCGCCCGCCACATTCAGCCACGGCTCGATTATCACGATCCCTGCAGGTTCAGCGCCGTAGGAACAGCCACTGATTGCGTCTGCCAGAGACTGGGTGAACGCTCTGGCATATGTCGCGTAATCGTCAACCATGTGCATCCACCTCGCACAGTCGACGTAGCGAACCTCAACACCAAGCCCGAGTGCCTTCGGCGCGAATTGTCCGCCCATGGACAAGTGGCGGAGCAAAGACGTACTGCCGTGGTATCCGTGACTCAGCACGACGATCGGAACGTGACTGCGTCCTCGGGCTTCCTGGATCTGAGTCGCCATGCCGACGGCAGCCTCGTTCGCCTCGCTCCCGCTGTTCGCCAGATAGGCAGCACTGCCCCAGCTCTCAGTGCGTTCTGTCAGCAAGCGTGCCAGACGCTCCGCGTTCGGATTGCTGAATGTGCTCGCATCGTATGAAGCGAGCACATTGAGTTGATCAGCAATGCTTGCGCTTACCCTTGCATTGTGAGCGCCGAGTACGCTGCTCATCGCCCCTGAGTTACCGTCGAATTTGGCAGTACCGTCACCGCGCAGCTCTACGGTATTTCCGAAGGCGCGATGGACGATTGGAGCTACTTCCCCGGCCTTCGACCATGGGCGGATAAATCGCGGCGCACCCGTGTTGCGCATCTATCCAATTCCTTCCGCTGTATCGTTCATGGCACCGCAAGCGTCTCGACGTGCGAGTAGATCCTCGATTGCGGCAACAAGTGGGGCATTGCTCTTTTGATAATTGTAATTCTCCAGGCGCTCACGTTGAATCGAATTCCGGACCGTCCATGCTTGACTCAAGCCCGCGGCTACAGATTTGGCAGATTCGCGATCGACAGGGATGGCCAAACCATCCCGAACGAGTTCGTCGGACGTAGGATTTCCTTCATCGATGATCATCGGCAGACCGAATGCTCGTGGTTCCCTTACACGGAGGCGGACACATGTTTCGTTCTCGATACCGTCTCGGCCAATACACACGTACCCACGAGGATGCACGTGCACGTTTTCATCGGCGCTCACGAGAATTTGATCATAATCCTTGGTGGGTTGATCGCACGAATCGATGCGGAGCCGGTAGAGTACGACGTGCTTATCTACGCCGATCGAGCGCGCATATTCGAGAACCTCGTTCGGTCGTTGCACGGAGCCCTCACCGAGGTCCGGTTCTCTGGATCGAACATCTGGGAAAGCCACCAGGAACTCTTCTCGGATACTGGAATCGACATGCGTTATCGCGTCGAGCACGATCTTCCAGTTCATATACGGCCATAGGCCGCCGTTCCAGACGACGGCTGGTTTTATTGTGGGAGGCGTCATGTCGCCCTCTGGATGGTTGCGCAGCGTCCGTCCAGCTTCTCCGACGGTGTATCCAACCGGCACCGTGGCGATCAGATCGCGGAATCTTGCGGTGTCACCATCGATGACGTCGACTCGGCCAGCGGAAACCAACACACCCGCCAATACAGCTTTTTCTATACCGGATCGAGCAAGAAAATACTGAGCTTCATGAACCAGGGTGTTAAACGTCTCTACGTGCCTCTGGTGCTGCACGATTCGTTCGCGCGGTGCTTTGTCCGCGTCATAGAGAAGGTGCTCGATCGGTGGTGCGATCTCGGCGATTATCGGAGTGCCGAGATCGCGGACGATTTCAATGCTTCTCGGCTGAGCGAAATCATACATTACTACGAGATCTGCCGACCGAAGAACGTACTCGTATGCGTTCTTCGACTCCCGGTTCGCAGTATCCCTGAGAAGCGAAATAATAACGTCGTCGACGCGATTGCAGCCCTTCATTCTTCCACGAGAGTCGACCACGAGGGAAACGTATTCTCGCGGTAGTGATCGGCTAATTTCCACAGCTCGCCGCGTAATCCCGGAAACAGAATCGAGATCGTAGTCACAGACGTCGAAGACGATCAATTTCTGCCCAGTCATTGCACCGTACTCAAATCGTCAATTGAATTGATGTTCACATAGTCCTGGACATGGATTGCCTTTGATTCCCGCCATGGCTCGTCGTGCTGGTTTTGAAATCCATCTATAAGTCGGTCAAGCTGGTTCGCGTTAGCCACGAGTGCAGCCCACGCATGGTTATATCGCTCGTCTTCCGCAGGTGGTTTCTCCATGTGCGTGACAACATGCTCATTGGCCGTGTCGAGCTCTATACACCCCTCAGCAGGGCGGGCGCTCGCCGGGATTCCTGCTACCAGAACGCCGATCCCTCCGTCCTGGACATTTTTCAAGGCACCCACAAGGACGGCGTCGGCGGCGGTCAGTATCTGATCCGCGAGCAGATAGATGACAACTCCACTGTCGATCCACTGGCGCGCTGCTGATAGAACATTCACGTTGACGTTCGGTGCGTCTGCCCGCTGGAGGCACATCCCGATCGGCACCTTCGGATACCGCTCGGCGACGTGCGCGAGGGTCGCACCTCTGCTTTCGTCACCAACAATTATTACCCGCGGTGAGAATTCCTCCCCAGAAATCGCATTGAGCCAGGGCTCCAAGACTCGATCAACTACCGCATGACCGGTCGGCAGCAAGTGAAGTTCCTTGGCGTATCTAGCGCCGAACCGAGTCCCCTTCCCCGCTGCGGCAACGATTATGTTCACAACGGTAGGAGGCATTTTGCTCATCGTTGCTACCTTTCGGAGCTAGTACTCTTTTGTATACATCGCCCGGACCAGTCGCCGGCCCGCATTTTGGTCGTCGCGATATTCGGTGCGACGATGCACACACGACGAATTCCTCAGTACTAGCGTCTGCCCCGCGTTGAGCCGTACCCTGGTGCTTGACGAAGGTATTTCAAGCATGTCTTCGATCACTTTGAGACCGATCTCAAGCAGTTCGTTTTCTCTGAAATCTCGCGGCCGCCATACGTCAGTGTCTGCTTGACCGTATCTCGTGATCACAGGCCGCTCACACCCGGGGCGATACGCGAACGCCGGACCAATACGCTCGGCACTGATTCCCTCCAAAGTTGCCCGTTTGGCCAGGATATGCTCCTGGGTGAGCAGTTCGGCAGCCTCGGGATGTTCTTCTGCCAAAGAGAGGAATATTGAGGAAATATCCGCGACGACTGTCTCGCCACCTTCCACCGCAGGGCTAATGCAATGCAGGAGCGTGGTATTCACGACGCCGATCGGCTCGAGGAGTGCGTCAACGTGCCACGGCAGAGAACGCGAGCGAGAAAACGCCGGGTGGACGTTTTTTTTTGGATTCTCCGCTTTGAGTTCTACGTACTGGTTGTTGCCCAGAGAATCTGTTGCATAAATTCTATACAACTCCGGAATGTAAGGACGTCCTAAATTCAACGCTGTTTCGACTGCGTGCAACGCCTCATAAGCCGGGCGGTCGTCTGGGTGCTGATATATTGTGAAGTAGTCGGTCTGGCTGGCAATCTCCATCCCGCCGAAGGCCGTACCTGTCGTTGATTTCGTACGTGTCATTTCCCCTCCTGTTCAACTGTCGCGCTCCCGTCACACTCGGCACAGCCGCAATGCGGCCGCCGTACAGGTATAGACTCAAGGGTCCGCCTCGCCGATTAATACGAACCCTCCCCGCTACAAATCCAAGGCCGCGCTGGTACTCGGGTGCGCTTGTCTATTCACGACAGTGTCACACCCTGCACTTGATCGGTTCACCAACAGTTTCCGTCCACACACGCGGACGCCTCCCCACTCCTTCCGCGCGACATGAGGCCGCGGGCGCGTTCAATTCGGTAGGATTCCCCGGCTGCATGGATCGCAGCGCACTCACAGCGCACATTCGAACTTCAAAAGTTCGAATCCTTCGGAGGACAGTATGTTAAATGTACCGTCACAACAAGTCCTGACTGCGTGCTCCAGACAGGTTGACAGACAACGGAGCGACTCATAGCATCGGGTCCGGTTTGTCCTATCGACTGCACACCCTGGGGAGGGGGAGCGCTATCTTGGAGTTTTTCTCAGCCGTGTAAATTCGACGGGAACCACTATGCTCATAGACGTCGTGTCGTATTCGATCCTCGGAGATCTGAAAGAACCACTTGGACCTTGGTTATTCCGTGCGTCTTGGGTAGGTCGATTCCGAAATCCAACGGGCCTTGGTTCTCTGGCAGCAGTCTACGCCGCGTGGATCGAACTTCACGTTAACTACGGTTCCGGCAAAAGCCGGCCCCGCGTATCGGCGATCCCATGCAGCTATGCGCGTCACCTCGAAGGTGTGTTTGTGCGCCAAGTATCGCGAAGACTATGAATGGTGTGGCTGCGGCACCGTAGCGAGTGGGGACGCGCCTAGACTCATCCCTGCAACGAATTCACCCCTGAATGTGCTGGTCGAACAGCTACGTCTAGTGTTGATCGGCTCGCTATTCGTGCTGCCGCAGTCAGACCGAGGGAGCAACGAGGCGTCCCTTGCTGGCACGTCGTTATCGAAAGAGGGTAATCCCTGATGGATCGCGCTTCCTATGCCGAACGTATCGCCGATGTACTCTCTGGTACGCACGGTGCGAAGGTCGGCTACCCGATCGGGTTGTGTACGGTGGAGGTGCTCCGCACCGCCCAGGTGGGTTCGGGCCTGCTACGCATCACCTTCGGTGGCGAGGAGCTCGATGGATTTCATAGCTATGTGCCCGATGAGCATGTACGTCTAGTGTTTCCTGATGAGGAAGGGGTTCTGCGCCTCCCCCAGAAGGACGAGCTTGTCCTGAAGTGGGGAACCCCGCGACCGGTGACGCGTGACTACACGGTGCGCCGGTTCGACGCAGCCGCTCGCGAGTTGGACATCGATGTCGCGATTCACCCGGGGGGCCTGGCCTCAGAATGGGCGCTAAGAGTGAATCCCGGTGCCCGAGTGCATATTGCCGGACCTGTTGGAGGGCTCGTGGTGCCCAAGACCTACGACAAGTACTTGCTCGCTGGTGATATCACAGCCTTGCCTGCCATCGCCCGTTGGCTAGAGTGGTTGCCACAAGACGCCTCTGGCTGGGCCTTCATCGAAGTCGTGCATCACAATGAGCAGATCCCGCTGGACGCACCCGACGGTGTCGAAGTCCACTGGTTGCACCGCGGCCGTTCGGGGCCGGGGACGGACGGCACATTCGAGAAGCTGGTACGCAGTGTCGAGATACATGCCGATCAGCGAGTCTATGCCTGGATCGCGGGCGAATCCGGCGCGATCAGACCGCTCCGACGTTGGGTGCGTACCGAACTCGGCCTCGGCCCACAGGATTGCCTCATTACGGGCTATTGGCGACAAGGCGTGGCCGGTTACGACCGGGACGAGTGAGCTCGATGACACACCAGCGCCATGTGACGCCACCCCGGCCAAGAGCGCTTAAACCCGTTGATACGCAGCAGAGTGCGTGCTCTTTGGTGATTGTCGGCGGGCTTTCCGTATGGCCCCCGACTGTGAGTTCGCCGGCTACGCGGTGCGTCGCTAGCGTTCGGTCGAACGGAGCAGCGGCTGTGTTCAAAGTCACGGCAGGCGACGGCTCATGACCGGGTTCGGAAGGCCGGTCGTTGTTGTCACTGGCGCGGCCGCCGGTATCGGCGCAGCAATTGCATCAACGCTCGCACCCGACGCGCGGGCCTTGGCACTTTGGGATCAAGCCGCCGGAGTGCATCGCGTCGCGCGCGAACTCGGCGGTGCAACAGAGGCATCCGTGCTTGCAGACGAAATCGACGTGACAGATGGGGCGGTGGTCTCGAAGGCGTTCGACCGGTTGATCTCCGAGTTTGGCCCTGCGCACGTGGTGGTGCATGCCGCTGGAATCATGCTGCCGAGCACGGCACTGGACACGTCCATCGAGGATTGGGCCCACAGCCTCGCGGTCAACGCCACCGGCACCATGAACGTTGCCCAGCGCGCAGCCCGGGACATGGTCGCAACAGGTTACGGGTCAATCGTCGTTGTATCCTCTAATGCCGCAACTACTCCCCGTGTCGGCATGGCTGCATACTCCGCATCGAAGGCCGCCGCCACGGCCTTCACCCGTGCCCTGGCGCTTCAAGTTGCCCCTTACGGCGTTCGGGTCAACCTGGTCTCCCCTGGTTCCACCGACACGGCGATGCTCCGCGGACTCCACGCCACCCGCGAGCCCGTGGGCATAGACGTCGGGAATCCGCCCCTTTCCGACAGTGCACTCACGACCCTGATCGAGGGCGATCCCGACTCCTATCGACTTGGAATTCCACTGCGGCGTATAGCTACTCCCACTGATATCGCCGCAGCTGTCCGTTTCTTGGTTTCCAACGACGCCCGACACATCACTATGCACGATCTGCGGGTCGATGGTGGGGCCAGCCTCGATATGTGATGCGAGAGGATGATCGACATTAGTGACAATCAAGCCGGCCGTGCGCGGCCGACCTTCGTCATGGCTCGGCCCCATCGAACAGTAATCGCGCACGGTCGAGGAGAGCGCTTTGACTCCGCAGCCGAAGCTGCGGCACACCTGCGCAACGGACAGAACGACATGATCGTCGGTGCGCTTCCGTTCGTACCCGATGAGCCAGCCGCGTTATGGGCGCCCGAACGAGTGTCTGTCACTGCCGAAAGGTATCGACCGGCATCATCGAAAGCGTTGCCGCCCTTCGAGTTCGAGGATTCCATCCCATCGCCGGAGGAGCATGCCCGACGAGTCGCATCGGTAGTGGGGAAGTTGTGCGACGAGGAAAACTCGCTGCAAAAGGTAGTGTTAGCCAGGGCAATTCATGCGCGTGCGGAACAACCGGTGGAAGCCGTCGAGCTTCTGGATCGGTTGGTATCTACTGATCCGGCAGGCAATGGATTCCTCGTGGACCTATCCGCTGCGGGTGACCTCTATCGCGGCAAGCACCTGGTGGGCGCCAGCCCCGAAATTCTGATCAATCGAAACGGCTCCGTAGTGTTCAGCCACCCTCTCGCCGGTTCAACCAATCGCGAACCTGATCCCAGAGCAGACCGGGTCGCCGCTGAGATTCTGCTCGGCTCAGCCAAAGACCTGCGAGAGCATCAGTACGTCGTTGATCAGGTCGGACGTTGCCTGCAAAAGTTCTGCGGCAACGTCGACATCTCCGGCCCGAGCCTTACAGCCACGCCGAACATGTGGCATCTCGGCACGACGATCACAGCGACGGTTGCTGACGCTGGCCCCTCGGCCTTGGAGTTGGCCGCGGCTTTGCATCCAACCCCTGCTATCTGCGGCACTCCGACGACGGAGGCAGCCCGCGTGATCGCCTCGCTCGAGGGCCGTCGCGGGTTCTATGCGGGCGCTGTGGGTTGGTGCGACAGCGACGGAAACGGTGAATGGGTGGTCAGTATCCGCTGCGCCGAACTCTCCTCCGATCAACAACGTTTGGTAGCCTACGCAGGTAGCGGGATCGTCGCCGGCTCTGACCCGCATGCCGAATTAGCGGAAACCACAGCCAAATTCCAACGCGTGCTTCGGCCTCTGGGGATCACTGAGGCTTCCGTCGCGGTCACCTGATTGAGCCCAGCTGGCCCCGCCGAAGCCATCGATCGCACCATCATCAGGGAGACATACCATGCCAATCCCCCCAATCGTCCCGTACTCGCTGCCGGACGCTGACGAGCTTGTCCCCAATCAAGTCCCGTGGAGGATCGACCCTGCCCGCTGTGCACTACTCATCCACGATATGCAACGCTACTTCATTTCGGCGTACGACAGCACCGTGGACCCGATGCAAAGCGTACTGGTCAACCTCGCCGAAATCAGAAAGCGCTGCCAGGAATTGAGCATTCCTGTTATCTATACGATGCAACCCGGCAACCAGCACCCCTCCCGCCGTGGCATTCTGGCCGACTTTTGGGGCACCGGCATGACTGTCGGATTCGACACTGAAGTGGTCCCCGAACTGGCCCCATCCGCCGGGGACATTCAGGTGACCAAGTGGCGCTACTCGGCCTTCCAACGCACCGATCTGCGCGACCTGCTGGCCTTCTACAACCGCGACCAGCTTATGGTTACAGGCGTCTACGCCCACATGGGCTGCATGCTCAGCACTGCTGAAGCGTTCATGAGCGACATTCAGCCCTTCATGGTCCTCGATGCCACAGCCGATTTCACGCGCGACGAACACTTGATGGCGCTGAACTACACCGCCCGCCGCTGCGGTGTTGTCCTGTCCTCGGCTGAGCTGTTGGACCAACTGACCGCCGGTTCGTGCGTAACGACTCGTTTCGGCGATTCCAGTCGGTACGTCCGCTGACATGAAAAGTCGGAAGCGAAGCCGGGGAAGCTCCGTCGTCGACGTACCACATGTCGATGCGTCGACAAGCCCACAGCAGCTGCTGTGGCGGACGATGGTCGCGCACCCCCAATACATGGTCCCCGCGGTCACGTTGTCCGCGGCACATCAGGTCGGGGTCATGTTGGTACCGGTAGTGGTAGGTCTCGCCATCGACCGCGGTGTCACCACCGGTGACAGCGCTGCATTGATGGAGTGGATAGCAATCCTCGCCATCGTCTTTGCAGGGTTGTCGTTCAGCTTTCGATATGCCTCTAGGCTCGGTTGGATCGCAATGAATTTCGTCGATCATGGCCTGCGCATGCGGATCTGCGACCGTGCGCTGGATCCGAATGGAATGGGCGGTAAGCGCAGACTCCCCGGGGAGCTCCTCGCGATCTCCTCAAGTGACACACATACGGTGGCGAGAACAAAAGGCGTATTGATCTACCCGATCGGTAACCTTGTTGGGATCTGTTTCTCTGCCGCTGTGCTTCTCACCATTTCCCCGCCACTCGGCATAGCAACATTGGTCGGGGCATGCGCGGTAGTCGTACTCTCCGACCGGATCGGAGGTCCGCTCGCGGCGCGCGTCGGGCAGCAGCAGGGTGCGGCGGCGCTCGCGGCCGGGACTGCGGCGGACCTGATGCACGGGATACGTGTGATCAAAGGCTTGGGCGCCGAGGACACGGCCGTCGACCGTTACCGGGCCCGCTCTGAGCGAGCGCTTGAGGCAACGCTGCACGCGAATAACGCCACTGCGGCATTGTCAGGCACATTGACTGTTTTCGCGGGCGCCTTCGTTGCCGGGATCGCAGTCTTCGCAGGTCTGCAAGCGGTGAACGGGAGCATTGACATCGGCGAACTGATCACGGTTGTCGGCCTCGCCCAGCTGATTACTGAGCCAATGAAGTCTATTGCCAAACTCGCGAGCGTTATGTGGGCTTCCGGCAAGGCATCAGCATCTCGCGTCTTGTCGGTACTACAGGCACCTACGCTCCTTGAGGACCAGGGCGACCGCCCGTATGTGCCGGGCCCGCTGGTGTTACGTCTCGGGGACGCCGACATCGTGGTGCGGCCGGGGATCTTGACCGTGCTGGATTGGGCATCGAGTCAAGTCGCTACCGCGACGTCGGCCCTTGCGTTGAGTGTTTCTTCTCCGCGTGGGATCGCCAGGATTGGCGATACGGATGTGCGCGACATGTTGCCCGAGCAGTTGCGGCAGTCCGTTCTGGTGGCCCCTCACGCCGGTGACTTGTTCGAAGGGACCGTCCTGGAGAACGTGGAATTGGGCGCCAAACCCGAGCGGAGAGTCAGCGCCGATGTTGCGCTGCTGGCAGCAGGCCTAGACGACCTTGTCGCAGACGATGGACTAGACGCACAGGTGGGTGACGCCGGAACTGCACTGTCCGGCGGGCAACGGCAGCGTGTGGCATTGGCTCGGGCCTTGTACGCAGACCCAGATGTTCTAGTCCTCGATGATCCCACTACCGCGGTGGACTCGGCCACCGAAGCTGTCATCGTCGCCCGTGTGGCGAAGCTTCGTGCGGGACGCACCACGCTCGTGTTCACCGGTTCTCCTGCGTGGCATGCTGCGGCCGAGGGGCTGGACGCGTGAGTACCGCTGTCACGGGAACTTCCCAAGTGGTACAGGCGACAGCCGCCACGACCAAGACTTCGCAAACACAGCTCGCTGTCGCCTCGGGGCGCCAGGTGCGCGCTGTTGTCAGTGACGCAGCCCGACCACATATGCTGCGGATCGTCTTCGCGGTGATCATGCTCGTCGGTGGCGCGACGACTGCCTTGGTGACACCGCGCCTCATGGGATCGATCGTCGATCTAGCCAGCAATGGTGATCGGCTCATCGTGTGGACCGGCACCACCGCTGTCTGGTGGGCGGGCGGACTAATGGTCACGGCCACTGCTGCGTCCGCACTGCTCACGTCGTTCGGCTTCATTTTGATGGCGGGGGCCGTGGACCGCGTGATCGCGAGGTTGCGCGAACGCGTCATTGGGAGCGGAATGCATCTGCCGCTGGCCCGACTGGAACGGGTCGGCGCCGGCGATCTCATCGCCAGGACCACCGATGACGTAACAATGCTCACCGAGAACGTCTCCCAGGTACTTCCTGCGGTCACCGGCGCGGGGTTCGCGGTGGCCGTCACAATCATCGGGATGGCGGCGTTGGATTGGCGATTCGTCCTTGTCGGTCTGGTGGTGCTGCCGGTCTACGCGTTTGCGCTGCTCAGGTACCGTCGCTCTGCACCTGGGCAGTATCTGGAAGAACGCCGTCGCCGGGCCAGGCGGGCAGCCGAGTTGTTGGCCTCGTTGCGCGGCTTGTCGTCGGTACGCGCGTTCGCACTTCAGTCCGACCGTCGAGCTCGTATCTGGGAACACTCATGGGCTGTGGTTCGGTTGTCTATTTTGATTAGGGTCATCAACAACCGACTGTTCGGACGGGTCAACTTCGCCGAGTGGATCGGAATGGCGTTACTGCTCGTAATCGGGTTTCACCTAGTGCGCGATGGTGAGGTGTCGGTCGGGGCGGTTACTGCGGCGACACTTTACTTCCTTCGGTTGTTCGGTCCGATCGGACAGCTCCTGCTGGTCGTGGACCCGATCTCGTCGGCATCAGCGTCGCTGCGACGGATGGTCGGCGTGATCGTCGAGACCGCCCAGGTACCAGTCGCGGTCCCACTGGCACACTATCCGGGATCCGAGCCTGGCCCGATATCCGGCCATCTTCGCGCCACGAACGTCCGTTTCTGCTACGGGGACCGTGAGGTGCTCAATGATGTGAACCTCGACGTTACTTCCGGACAGTCACTGGCAGTGGTGGGTGTGTCCGGCGCTGGGAAATCGACGCTTGCAGCGGTCCTTGCGGGTCTGCGAACGCCCACATCAGGGATTGTTCGCTTGGGCGATACCGACATCGCGGATCTCGACCCCGCGGTTCGATCACGATTGATCTGTATGGTCACCCAAGACGTGCACGTCTTTTCCGGCACCCTGCGCGAAGACCTGACGCTGGCCAATCCGGGTGCCACTGACACAGAACTCGACAATGCGCTCCGCGCGGCCGGTGCGGAGGGATGGGTCGCAGAACTCGAAGCGGGGCTGGACACCATGGTCGGTGTGCAAGGTACAGTGCTCACACCGGTACAGGCTCAACAGGTGGCTTTGGCGCGCGTGGCGCTGGTTGATCCCGCCGTCGTCGTACTTGACGAGGCGACCGCAGAAGCAGGTTCGTCGGGTGCCGCGGAGCTGGAATCCGCCGCACTGCGTATTACCCGTGGCCGTACCGCAGTAGTGGTCGCACATCGCCTCGAGCAAGCCGCACATGCCGACGAGGTGATCCTCATGCGACACGGTCGAGTAATTGAGAGAGGCACACACGAACAGCTGATTGCAATGCGCGGCGAGTACGCCCAGTTGTGGAGTGCGTGGTCGTTCGGACGTGGTCAGTCGACCCGGGGTCAGGCCGCGGAAGGTGCCGAGTGAGCCCCACCTTGGACTCGAGCCCACCAGACTCCGCCTCAAATTACTTGTCACAGTTAACAATGTGGCGATAAAGGAAAATAATCACCAACGTTGCCTAGGTATCGGGACGATCTCGCCTCGCACCTCGACCGGCGATAGTCCAGGGGGAAGTATGACCAACGAAAAGGTTACCGACCACGTCCCGTGGCCTGAGGAGACAGCGGAGCTCTACCGCGCAACCGGCTGCTGGGCAGGCATCACATTCGGGCAGATGCTAAGTATGCGTGCTGCCGAACACGGAGAACGTCTGGCTGTGCGCGACCCGGTTCGCGATATCACCTACAAAGAGCTCGACGCCGCTGCTTTCTCGCTGGCAGCTGGCCTGGATGCGCTCGGTCTTCAGACAGGTGACCGTGTCGTGTTGCAGGTGCCCAACACGGTCTACTTCGTCGAAGTCCTATTTGCCCTCTTCCGGCTCGGAGTAGTACCCGTTATGGCGCTTCCAGCGCATAGGCATGCGGAACTAGCCGCCCTGTCAGAAGCTAGTGGCGCGGTTGCGATTATCGTTCCCCACGACACGACCGGCTTTTCTTATGAGGCCCTTGCCTATCGAATCCGTCGTGAGGTGCCGACAATCCAACACGTGATTACCGTAGGCCCCGACGGCGTCCATGCTTCCTCTACGCAGACCGGCCTGTTCGACCTACGGCTGGCGCCGGGGAAACAGCAGCCTGAACCGGCTGCTAATGCTGTTGCTTTGCTCATGCTCTCTGGTGGCAGCACCGGAACTCCCAAACTGATCCCACGCACCCACGATGACTATCTATACAGTGTTCGCCGCAGCGCAGAGGTTTGTGGACTCGGACCATCGAGCGTTTATCTGGCGGTCCTGCCCGCCGCGCACAACTTCACATTGAGCTCACCCGGCATACTCGGGACGCTATGGGCGGGCGGCACGGTTGCGCTGACCGCCGATCCATCACCAAGCGGCGCATTGTCGTTTGCCAGCCGTACCGGAGCAAACCTGACTGCGCTAGTGCCGCCACTGGCAAGGCTTTGGGCAGATACCGCGGAACGATCCGCACAAGTCGATAGCGCGCTCGCTGTTATCCAGATCGGTGGCGCGCGATGCTCCACAGAGCTCGCTGTCCGGATCCGCAGTGCGCTCGGAGTGCAGGTTCAGCAGGTATTCGGGATGGCCGAGGGACTCGTCTGCTACACACCGCTGGACGGACCGGACGATATAGTGCTGAACACCCAAGGAAGGCCGATGTCGGCCCTCGATGAGGTGCGAGTTGTTGATGACCTGGGTGTTCCCGTCAATCCAGGGGAACCCGGCCACCTCATGACCCGAGGCCCGTACACAATCCGCGGCTACTTCCGAAATCCCGAAGCCAATTGCCGGTCCTTCACCACCGATGGCTGGTACCGCACTGGTGACATCGTCAGTGCCAGCCCGGAAGGCAGCTTGACCGTCCACGGTCGCACGAACGACCTCATCAACCGAGGGGGAGAAAAAGTCTCCCCGACCGAGCTCGAGCGTCAGTTGCTCCGGCACCCGGCAGTTGGTGATGTCATCGCGGTAGGTCTGCCAGACGAAACCCTCGGTGAACGCATCTGCGTCTTCATCGTGCCGGCTGGACTCACCGGACCCTCCCTCTTGGAACTGCGAGCCTTTGCACGACAGTCCGGACTGGCCGACTGGAAGCTCCCAGATGAAATTCGAATAGTCAGCGACTTCCCCAAGACGAGAGTCGGCAAGGATAGCAGGGCCGCTCTTCGAAATTCCTTGCGCGGCTGAACAAAAAGTTACAATTATAAGATGTCAACCAACCAAAGGCGGTCCATATGCCTGCAGCTATTTCCCCTGAGCAAATGAAAGAGGATGTCGCATCCGCACTCGGCGTCACACCCAAAGAAATATCCGACGCGACGAATCTCGTGGACGCCGGCCTCGATTCCATCCGTTTGATGCAGTTGGTCGAGAAATGGCGAGCGGAAGGATCCGCTGATGCAGACTTCGCAATACTTGCAGGAACTCCGACGCTAGGAGAATGGGTCGCCGCAATCGTCGGAAAATGAAAACATCTAATTTAGCCGCCAGATCCTGAAGGTCGAAGTCTCGGCTGGCGGGGGCTGTAATCCAGCGGGGTAAGATCGCTGGGGAGTCTTCATCGAGGCTTCTATCGCACGTCTGCACTGTTGTTAGCGTGTACTGCAAGAGTCACTCCTTGCCAGGGGAGCTGTGTGCAGCGGAGATGGACTCGACGCTGTGATTACGGAGGGATGCAGCCGCGGAGGGTATGGCGTCGGGGCGGCGATTGTGCGGTACAGAGACTGCGCAGTTAGATGGGCGAACGAAACCGGAGGATTCAGACTTGACCTTGGATTCCAGGTGCGCTCGCGCAGTTGTCGCGGGGATGGTTCGACTGTGTTCAGTATTGCACTGCCCGTGGATCGCGGAGGCGACAGACGCCGGCGGTGAAGTCAGGGTACGCGCCGCGGTACGGAATACGGTGGCGCAATCGACATGGAGATCAATCGTGCGGTCGAATGTCAGCATGTCGACGTCGATGATCAAGGAGCCGGTCGCGGGGTCGATTCTGTCTCCTACACCGACCGCCCTGTGTGTGCTCAGCTCGAAGCAGATGCCGGCGCCATAGCCGCCGTTGATGGGACCGTTGTTGAGCTGTTCCAGGATCACTCGGACGCCCGGCAAGTTGGATCGAAGCCGTCCTCCGCGGCGTCGACTACCCCTGGCCACGTGGTCGAGGGTGAGTTCTGCGACTCCGCTGCATTGCCTTGCGCGTAGCAGAATCGAGCGGACATCGGCCTGTTTCCATACCTAGTCCTGCAACGACGGTTTGTGATGCCGTCGCTTGTAGTGACTGACGCGGGCTCTGGCTTGGCTGATGCGGCGTCAGTTCGATCAGTTCCACAGGTGGGCGAAGGCGTGCTGCACGGGGCAGGCGATACGATTGAACAGTCGTCGAATCTCATTGACTGTGCATACGCGGCGGTCTCGGAGTCTCACGCCAATACATGCGGTCGATCGGCTACTACTGATGGGCGTCGTACCAGGGACGGACGTCGTATTACTCGTCCCGGTCGTTGCTGACGAGGCTCAGGGAAAATCCCCGGCTGTGCTCAACGAAAATCCCCACCCGTGAGCGGTGTTCACTGTAGCGGTTGCCGGGTCCCGATGGTGGCTTTGCGGAGGTTCTCCGAGCGTGCGTGATGATCGCGCAGCCGGTAGGAATCGCCGTCGAGGTTGAGCACCACCGAACGATGCAGAAGCCGATCGAGCATGGCGGCGGCCACGGTTGTGTCACCGAGGACCTCACCCCATTCCCCGACACCCCGGTTGGTGGTCATGACGATCGAGGTCTTCAGATAGCGTTGCGCAACAACCTGAAACAACGCCGAGGCGGCCTCACCCGGCAACGGAAGGTAACCGAGTTCGTCGATCACCAGCAGGGTCGGGCCGGCGAAGAACCGCATCGTCGTCGCCCACCGACCCTCGATCGCGGCGCGATGACAACGAGCGGCGAGGTCGGCGGCGGTGGTGAAATAGGTGCGATATCCGGCATGGACCGCAGCGCGGGCCAAACCCACCGACAGGTGCGTTTTCCCGACCCCGGGCGGGCCGATGAGCAGCACATTCGTCGCTGTTTCCAGGAACCGGCAGGTCCCGAGTTCGGCGATGAGCCGTCGGTCGAGGTTCGGGGCGACATCGAAATCGAAGTCCTCCAACGAGGCCGGCGTCGGCAGGCAGGCAAAGCGCAGTCGGCCGGCCAGACGCCGGGCCTCGGTGGCGTCGACCTCGATCGCCAGCAACTGCTCGAGGGCGGCGGTCATCGACAGGTTGTCCTTCTGGGCCCGGTCGAGCACCGACGGCAGCGCTTCGGCGGCGTCGTGCAGTTTGAGCACGGCCAGATGACCGCGCAACCGCTGGTAGAGACTGGCCGCCTCGCCGGTATTCGGCGGCGGGATCGGGTCCGTCGTGGCCGGTGTGCTGTTCATGCGAGGGTGTTCCTTCCTCGAGCGGCCCGCTCGTAGGTCGACAGATCGATCACCGTCGAGGCGGAGGTGGCCGGCTCCGGATCGGACTCATCGGACGACGACGCTGCAGCCTCGGTGGTGCTGCGACGCAGTGCTTGTGCCGCCTCGACGGCCTCGGGTCCCGGTGGGATCCGTTCTTTGCGGCGGTGCGGGCGACCACCGGTTCCGGCGGCGGCCATCGCGACCTGTTCGAGCGCATGGACGTGCCCGTGGTCGCGGACCATCACCCCGGCTCCGTCCGGCGCCAGGCGGTGTCGTGCGATGGTGATCTGCGAGGCGGTGACGATCTCGATGACCTGCGATCCCAGCACCCGGGTGACGGTGACCTGCGCGGACGCCAACTCCGGCGGCACCGAATACCGGTTGCCGCGATAGGACACCAACGCCTGCCGCGACACGACCCGGGACTCGGTGAGGATCGCCGGATACGGCACTGTCGGCGGCGGCGACAACGCTTCGGCGGCGGCCAGGGCGCCCACGGTGGTGCGTCCGTCGGCGGTGCGGCGGGGGCGGGTGTCGCTGCGCACCCGGCAGAACTCGTCCAACCTCGCCTGCGCCTGCTCGACGGTGACGTCGTCGGGCAGGGTACGCCACCAACGTTGGGCGGCAGTATGGTTGGCTTTTTCGACGACGCCTTTTCGGTTGCCGGCCCGAGGTGGACAGATCGTCACCGTCACACCGTAGTGTTTCGCGACGCCGGCGAAGCTGGCGGTCATCCGCCCGCTGTCGGGATGACAGACCGTGGTCATTCGGTCGAAGCGCCAACTGCGGGTCAGGCCACCGAGACCACGGCAGATGCGGTCGAGACCGTCGACCAGATGCGGCTGGGTCATCGCTGGCGCCAAGACCCCGCGCCAGCGCCCGGAATGCGCCAGCGAGCCGACCAGCAGATGCGCCATCGATCCCCACCCCCAGGATGCGGGTGGGTTCGGCAGATCTACCCAGTCCCACTGGGTTTCCTCACCGGGTGGGTGTTCGATGACCGCGTTCGCTCGGTCGGTCGCGCCGGCGCAGTGCTCGCACACCGGGCGGAGGTCGCGGTCGCGGATCTGCCGGGTCAGCGTCTGATAGGACATCCGGTAGCCGAGTTCTTCGAGTTCGTCGCACAGGGTCCGCGCCCACAGATGCGGATCTTCCCGTAGCCGGCAGGTGATGTAGTCGACGAACGGTTCGAACGGGTCGGGTTCGGTGCGTTTGCGCACCCCAGGGGTGCGTTCGTTGTTCAGATAGGCCCGGATGGTCTTGCGGTCGCGGCCGGTGTGTCGGGCGATCGCCGAGATCGTCCAGCCTCGTTTGCGCAGGGCGTGTACTTCCACATCGTCCTCCCATGTCAGCATGAGAATGCGGGTCTCCTTCGACTGGCTGATGTGTGGTCAGAGACCATCAGCATCGGAGGAGACCTGCCCTCGTTGGCGGTGCCACACGGGTGGGGAATTTCGATGAGCGTTACTGGGGAATTTCAGCGAGCGCCGTCATTACCGTTCTCGGCCGGCGGGCAACGCTCGTTCGTGTTCCTTGAGGATGGAACGGTCGTCGAGGTGTCGTCCTGCGGCTCTCAACCGTACCGAGGGGTCAGCCGCGGGTCCGTCGTCGGGGACTGGCAGGCCCGGGGCTTTACATCATTTCGGTGCGCTCCTGGGCGCACTCCTGAATGGCGCGGATCGCCTCACGGATCTGCGGGATCTTGCGCAGCAGCATGTCGAGGTCGTCAAGAGCCTCGGAGAATGCGGTCAGTTCCCATAGATCGTCCATAGAGTCCACGCCACCTGGCAGACGGCAACCGATCCCGACTACCGCGATGGGATCGTCATCGCGGACCGGCGCGGAGTCGGAAGCCGCCGCGCGTCTGTCTTGGGTGTCCTTGACGAAAAGGGAGTTGGCCAGCGCGCTGATCGTTGGGTGTTCGAACAGGACACTCGGATCAATGGAGCGGCCTAACGTCTCGGATAGCGCGCCGAGAAGTTCGACAAGGCCGCGAGAGCTGAGGCCGAACTCGAACAACGGGCGATCCACATTAATCTGTGCAACCTTGATGTCGGCACGGCGGGCGACTTCGTCGATCACCCAACCTTGGACCGATTCAGGGGTCCATCGGTCCGCTACTTCAGGTTCTGTGGGGGCTGACGTGTCGACAGACGGACACCACTACCGTATGGTCACCGCCGCGGCGGGCATGTCCGGGCTCGATCAGATCACCGTTGAGGTAGGCGGTGCGGCATGCGTGGCGTTGGATCTTCCCGCTGCTGGTCTTATGAATCGTGCGGGGTGAATCAGAACCACTGCGCGCAGACGTAGACCGTGTTCGGAACTCACCGCTCTACGAATGCACTGTGCGATCTCAGCGTGCTCGGAGACATCCGATGTCCTCGCTTCGGCGACCACTACCGGCTCTTCGCTTTCGACGCCGGTATCGACCGAAAACGCAGCGACGCACCCAGGCCGGACGGTGGGATGAGCTGCTTCTATCGTGAGTTCGACGTCCTGCGGGTAGTGGTTCTTGCCGTCGATGACAAGCAGATCCTTGTGACGGCCGGTGACGAATAGTTCCCCATCTTGGATGAACCCGAGATCACCGGTACGGAGAAACCCTCGCCGGCCATCGGCGAGGTGAGCGTCGAAATCAGCGGCGGTGCGCTCTGCATTGCCCCAATAGCCCGCTGCCACGCTGGGACCGGATACCCAAATTTCTCCTTCCTCGCCGTTCGCGCACTCCGCCACCGGTGCGTCTGTCTCGACATCGTTGCGCTTCGCGATCACTACATCGGTACCGGCAGGGGGTGTCCCTACGCCGACAACCTCGAGGGCAGTCTCCGAACGGCCGGATTCGACCGCCGATGACCGTTGCAGGAAGGACGGCACTGTTCCGATCGTGTTTCCGGTGACCAGCAGCGTTGCTTCAGCCAACCCATACACCGGCTGGATAGCGCCCGGCCGCAGCCCGGCCTGCGCGAACGTTTCAGAGAACTGTCGAAAGGTATTGGACCGCACCGGTTCAGCGCCATTGAAGGCGGCCGCCCAATGAGAAAGGTCTAGGGTTTTCAACCACTCCGGCGAGGACTTACGGACACACAGTTCATACGCGAAGTTCGGCCCCCCGCTGAGATAGGCTTGGTAGGTCGACACCGCGGTCAGCCAACGCTTGGGATCCTGAAAGAAATGAAGCGGAGAGAACAGCACAGAGGTCAGCCCGGTGTAGATCGTATGGAGCACCGCGCAGATCAGCCCCATGTCGTGGAACATCGGAAGCCAGCTAACTGCCAGAATGCCGTGCTGCGATGTCGCCGTGGCCTTGGAACTGTGCATGACCTCAGCAATGGACTGCTGGTTATGCATCAGGTTGCCATGCGTGACCATGACCCCCTTGGGTGCGCTGGTTGATCCGGAGGTGTACTGGAGGAACGCAATCGATTCTGGGTCTAGTTGGGGGCGAGACCAGGACTGCGCGAGGTCGGATTGCACCTGATCGGTCGCGATCCACGTTAGAACTGATAGTTCCTGAGTTTGGTTCTCGGCAGCGGCAATTCCCGCGATCAGACCGCTCGAGGACAGAACGACGTTGATGTCGGCGTCAGCGATAACCTGCCGCAGTCGGCGCATCGAGCGTTCGAAGTTCTGCATTTCCGGCAGTGGTGCCGGAACTGCGATGACACCGGCCGCCAAGCATCCGAGAAACCCGCTGATGAAGTCGAGGCCCGGAGCGTAGAGAAGGAGCGCTCTCTGACCTGCAAGGCCACGTAGCTGTAGATCGGCTGCGATCGCACGTACCTGAAAGTCCAGGTCGGAGTAGGACACGGTTACAGTCGGGCCGTCGACGTCGCCTGTTTCGAGGAAGTGATAGGCCGGGCGGTCAGGGGTCTGCGACGCGCGTGACAACAGAACGTCAACCAACGAGGGGTCCGACAACAGAGATCAATCCTCCCTGGGAGGTAGCTGGGCTGCCTCCCATAAGCGTGTTTAACTGGGGAAAGAGGGTTACGACTTGGTGATATTCGGGCAGCGTTCGCTGTCCGAGATGAGTCGATCGAGAGCTAAGAGATCGACGCGGGCGAGGAGCGGGGAAGCATCCCGATCCCGTGCTCGAGCTTGGGTGGGAGCAAGTAGTCGACGACGACTGCCAAGTCACTCAAGAAGGCTGCTGATTTACCGAGCGCAGGTAAGGAACACAGATAGTTCGTTACATGGGAACCAACCACTACGTGGACTTCAGCCGTGTGATCGTCGTCGGTGGTCACCTTCATCGTGCCGGATGCAGTGTTCATCGTCGCGCCATGCACGGCAAGAACCACTGAGGTTGTCAGTCGACCCGGAGGCATCGCAAGCAAGTCATCAATGCACGCGGCTTCAAACACGGACGCGTACGCCAAGAATGACGCATCCCGGTTGTTGAGTTCCCACCGGGAGTCTTGATTGTGTCCGGACGTGTCCTCAGCCCCTACGTGATCCCAGGGCGCCGACCAGCTTCCGAGGTAATCGAGGCTGCCGTGACGGTACTTCGAGTCAACCAACACGACCCCGGGAGGCCCGATAACGACATGGTCGACGTCGACATTCGTCCCTGGGATTGAACGCGAGTGCAGCACTGTCCATTCCGGCCCAAGAGTTGCAAGCTCCGCTGCCGTCCACTGTTCAGCCTCGATGCCCAACTGCAGGTTGGCCGAGTTCATAGACGGCGGATCAGCGAATCCGGAGAGTGCCGGCGCAAGGTTGCTTCCGGGCTTCATCGGGATGTTCGAACGACGTGATGCGCGCCGCGCAGCCCACCATGTCCCCATGTCGGCTCCTGCAGCGATCACTGCGGCAGGTCCGATGGTCGCGATCACTGCGGAGGCGACCTCGCCCGCGCCGATGCCTAAGACCAGTCCCGCAGGGGCGCACCACTGGGCAATTACCGCAGTGGGTGTACGAGGAAATCGCAGGCGGCGAGCAGTGAGAACAGCAACGGTGCTGGCCACGATCGCTCCGATCGCGACCAGCTGCGCCCATCCGGCATCGAGGCGGGATCCAATCACCACCGTGACAACTGCCGCAACGGCCATGGATGCAACCATTACGGCGGCGCCGTACCAGGCCATTGCGTAGTTCGGGCCTTAACCCCTGACCTTGGACACGGTGTCATTTCGGTTATGCCGCTTCCGCGAGGGTAGCGGAGGCAGCGGCTTCGTAGGCGTTCGGGCTGATATTGCCGATCGCGGAGTGGCGGCGCCGGGTGTTGTAGCGGTTCGCCCAGCGGAACACGGCGCGGTAGGCAGTGGCCGCGTCGGGAAACGCAGAACGGCCTTCGAGGAGTTCACGTTTGAGGGTCGCGTTGAACGACTCGGCGAGGGCATTGTCGGCGGACGATCCGATCGCCCCCATCGACTGGGTCACCCCGAGTTGCTCGCAGAGGGCGGCGTATGCCTTCGAGGTGTAGACCGACCCGTGGTCTGAGTGGAACACCGAACCGGTAAGGGAACCGCGCTCGCGCCGGGCGGCTTCGAGCGCGCCCTCGACGAGTTCGGTGCGCATGTGGTCGGCCATCGCCCACCCGGTGAGCTTCCGCGAGCCGAGGTCGATGCACGAGGCGAAGTACAGGTTCGTGCCGCCCTCGACGGGTAGGTAGGTGATGTCGCCGACGTAGCGGCGGTTCGGTTCGCCGGCGGAGAAGTTGCGGCCGATCAGATCGGGGAAACGCCGTCCCGACTGGTCGGGGATCGTGGTGCGCACGCGACGGCGCAGCCGGACGCCGGCTAGGCCGTGCTCGCGCATCACGCGGGCCACCCGCTTGTGGTTGACCCGCCCGTCCGCGGCCGCACCCTCGTTCAGGTCGGCGGTGATCCTGGGTGCCCCCGAGGCACGGTCCCCGCCCAGCGCCGGGTCCTGCAGCACCCGGATCCGCTCAGCCAGCGCCGCATCCTCGGCTTGCCTCGCGGCACGTCCCGGCGCAGCGGCCAGCCACGCATAGAACGACGACCGGGCGATCTCGATGACCTCGCACAACCGCTTCACGCCCCAGGCGTCCTTGTGGTCCTCGACGAACTGGAAGCGGTTCACCAGTTCGTCTCCCCGGCGAAATACTTCGCCGCCTGGCGGAGGATGTCCCGCTCCTCAGCGAGCTTGGCCTGCTCGACCCTCAACGCGGCGTTCTCCGACTCCAGCCGCGCGATCCTCGCCGTCTGTGACTCGGGCCGGCCTCGGCTCGGCGCGACCGGCGCTGCACCCGCCGTCATGGTCCCCGAGCCCAGCTTGTCGACCCACTCCTTCAACGCGCCCCGAGACACGCCCAGATCCGCCGCGATCCCCTTGAGCGTCGCGCCCGGCGTGGACTCATACAAGTCCACCGCCCGACGGCGGAACTCGTCGGTGTAGTTCTTTCTGGCCATCCTTGGATTCTCGCTTCCCCCAGCAGTGTGCTGGATTCCACGTGTCCAAGATCAGGGGTCAAGCTCCTTCAGACCTGCAGCCGCAAGAACGGTGACGGTCAATACGGCGGCTGCGCTTCCGGTGTCGTCGACGAAGCCGGTGATGATCGAAGCAAGTGCAAGAACAGCTATCCCGATTGCAGCGCACACCACAGTAAGGCGCGCCCACCGGTACCGCATTTGTGCCCGTTGGATGCCACGCAAGCTGCGCGCGGCCGCCTCGACGGGGTCGCTTATGGGGCGAGGGCGAGTGCCCCGGCGACGAATGTTGCTCATGCGGGACACGATAGAAACCACCATTCGGGCATAGGCCTTACTTGCGACATCATCACGGCGTCGCGTTCTATGTGCTGGATTGTTCAGCGCTGGAGGATCGATGCGAGACGCCAGCCTTCGCTGGCGCGTTCAAGGCTGACTACCAGATGGATTGGCGCAAGCTCTTGTGACGAGAACTTCGTTGCGGTTGTTTGCTGCACAGTCACGTAGCGCAGCGCGCGGTCTGTATCGGAAGGCCTCTGTTGGGGACTGATCTCTGCGGTGGCCGTCACCAAGGTGTTGGTGTCTGCCCAACGCTGCCACTCACGCCCGGGACCCGTGGGTGGTTGATAGTCGCGGACGCCGGCTGCCATCTCCTTGCTGAACAGGGAGCTTGCCCTGACCATGGCGTCGTTTGGAGTTTGATCGACTGCCGGAAGATAGGAGTACATCGTCTCAAGGACCGCAACAGCGACCTCGTCTGGATCGTCGACATCGACGGTGGAGGGGTCCAAAGTGGGTAGTTCGCTCGGGATGGTGTTGCTGGGCTGGGGGGTCGAAGTGGCTGTTTCCCCCAAGGGGGACATGCCGTCCTCGCTGGTCCCACACCCCACCAGTGTCAGGCTGGCTGCGATGGCAACGGCGGTCGCAATTCGCGCTCGGCGGGTCATCCATACCTCCGAATATTTTCTGCATTAGCTAGGTCGAAGTTGTTGATGGAGACGGCCTGCCCGAAAGTAGGAGCTTCGATGACCTTCCCATCTCCTACCCAAATCGCAACGTGGCTTGTGCCGTTCGAGAAGACCGCATCGCCCGGCTGGATGTCTTGCGGTGCGATTTCGCGTCCCTGGGTGACCTGCGCGTGGGTGGATCCGTGAGCGGTCGCAGCATTGTTTGATGCCTGCGCGGTGGCGTATTCGACGAGTCCGGAGCAATCGAAGCCCGGCGAGCCTGGGTTTTGAGGGTCAGGGATGCCGAGAGTTGGCCCGTTCTCATCGCCGCCACCCCATACGTACGGTTGCCCGAGTTGCCGCATCGCTGCTTCGACGACGACCCGGCCGAACTCGGATCCTCCGGTGACAGTGGGTGGCGAGTCCGCTGATCCGGGAGTGGGTTGGGCGTACTTGTTCATTTTGGTGCGCACGCTAGGTACGTAGGCCTGCGTCTGTCCGTATGGGGGGATTCCGCCGTACCGAATGACTGCGCCGGGCCCGGCGTTGTAACTCGCAGCCACGAGGTCGAGCAGGTCACCGCGTACCTGACCGCTGTCGATATGCGGTTTGAGGTAGTCGGCTAGATGGCAGGTGTAGTGGCCGGCCGACAGGATCGAATCGTAAGCGTTGAACGGATCCGGGGCTGTGGTCCCCCGTTCGGTTCTGCCGCTGCGATCGAGTCCGGAGTCGCGGCCCCATTGCGTCCACGTCCCTGGCATGAACTGAGTCATGCCCTGAGCGCCACCGGTGTTGACACCGTCCCCTGCGCTGGTGACGCCCGGATCCCATCCCGATTCCTGATCGATGATCGCCGCAATGAACGGGGGTGGGATGTCTGCGCATACGGAGCCTGCTTGCGCGATGATGTCCGCATATTCCGGGGGGACAGCGCCAGGCGCCAGACCCATATTCACAACGCCAACAGAACAATCGGGGTTCGCCCCGGCCGCCATCAACAGGCCGGAGGATCCGGCTTGTGCCTGCTCACTTGCCCACAAAGCTGCGACAGTGTCGACCGCCTGTGTTTCCCAAGCCATGAACTGGTCTTGCAGACTCGCCCGTTCCGGGTGCACACCGACAATCACGTCGGCTACGGGTTTGGTAGCCCAATCCGGGTTCTGCTCGCTGTACGTGCGGAGACGGTTGAAGAACTGGGTGGCGGCGTACTTGGGATTGGTGAGGTTATCGATATTCGATTCACCTAGGGGCCGTTCAGCAAAGATGCCGACCGGTTCGGTGCCGTTACGGGGTTGGGAGATGAAGTTCGTTGCTTGACCTGCCAAGGTGGTGGCAATGACGGCGGCGCGTGCGGCCGGCTCGAGATCGGACTCACGAGCTGCAGCGATGATGGCAGCGACGTTGCCCTGTTGCTCGACGTTGAGTGTCTGCTGCTGCTGTGCGCCGGTCGGGGGGTACGGCCGCATCGCCGCGAGCTCAGCTTCCGACACGTCGGCGCCAGAGTGCCCAGGCTCGGAGCCAGCACCGGGGTTTGGTTCAGCCCCGACTTTGAACTTCGACAACCACGGCATGGGGTCCACACCCTGGCCGGCAGCCCACCCTCCGGGGTACATGCCCAAGTGCAGGTGGGCGCCGGAGCTCCATCCTGAGTTCCCGACATCCGCGATGTGCTGACCGGCTTTGACCTGGTCACCTTTCTGGACGTAGACGTGTCCGTCGTCCATGTGTCCGTACAGGGAGTCGACGACCTGACCGTCGATGTCGTGTCGAATGACCACCCAGTTGCCGTAGCCGCTGGCAGGTCCGGCTTCAGTGACCACACCGTCGCCGACCGCGTAGATCGGCGCACCGTGGATGCCGGGAGCGGCGAGATCTGTGCCGTCGTGGTTGTTCGTGCCGACACCGATATCCCGGTACCCGAAGGAGCTGGTGACCACCATGTTGTGCTCGTCGAGGGGAAGGCCCAGCACACCAGCTGTTCCCCCTGGTCCGCCCTGTGCGATGCGTGGGACGGAGAAGTCAAGGCAGGAGCCGTTCGCAGCGGTTCCGGCGGCCCCCATCGCGCCGGATGCTGCGCCGAGCACTCCCAACAGCGATAGCGCGACCATGAAAGCGAAGGTCACGGCCATAGCGATGAATGCGAGAACTGCGCCTCCGGCGATGAGAAGCCGTCGGGACTTTTTCTGCCGCTCTTCCTTGCTGTCGGTTGGCTTCGGGATGATGCGATACAGAAACGTTGCTGTGCCGCCGGTAGATGCTGTCAGCGCCCCCTCGACTGAGCGGTTGATCGCTTTGCCTGTTGCATTTTTCGCCCGCACCGCCCCCGCATGAACGGATCTCGACGCGGCAGCCACTCCCCTGGGTTGCTCAGAAGCTGGAGGCTCGTGGTGCCGGCTCCTTCGCTGTGCCGAGACGGAGGTATTGCCTTGTGCTGCGACCTTCCGTCCCCTTGAGGGGGGTCGACGACCTGCGAGGTCTCCGTTACTTCTGACGTTGTCGTCGTTGGTCACCGCGGTGCTCCCGCGGTCGGCGGGGGTGCGTCGACCGATGTCTCTGTGACTGCGACAACCTGCGGAAAACCCGACTTGGTCAATGTCAGCGCCACGTCGTATGTCAGTGTCTGGGTTTCGATCTGATCGATACGGTCGTTCATCCCCAGTACGAGTCGGCTGATCGTCACTCGTGTGACGGCTGATTCGCTGTCGTCGCTGATCCAGGTGTCAACGACGTGCTCGACGCGGGAATCGAAGGCCTTCCTCTGCTCATTCCACGTCCAGGACCAGATCCGGTTGATCGATGTCTGCATCTGGCCGATGAATTGTGGAGACGCCACCGAATCCCACCGCGCGAACCATTCTTCAGCGGGATCGAAGTCCCACGGTATGAAGGTGGTCCACCCGACGATGAACCGTTGCGCAGCTGCCTCGGCGGCTTCTGCGGAGGCCCCGCGAATCAGGTCCGGCGACGCGTAGGGATGCTGATGCTCTGGCGGTGTCGCCGGCGTCGTGGTGGTTAGCCCCGAGATCGGGGCGGTCGATGACGGGATCGACGTCGAATCACCATCCGAGCTTGAACAAGACACGACCGTCGTGACTATGCAGGCCAGCGCAGCTAGCGTTACATGCCGCTTCATCGGCGATTCCCGTTCCCATGGCCATTGCGAATGAAACTGAATGCCATTGCGACGAAAGTGAACCCGATACAGGCCACAGCGATAAGAGTGATGGCATTTGCGATCTGCTGCATCGTTGCCGAAGGGTAGTTCCAGGCGGGAATCAGCCCAGCAACTAGACCCAATACCAGGATTCGGAAGCCTCGCTGCGTACGGAAACGCTGTGCGCCGTGACGTAACTCCGCTGGGGTTCGCCTGCCCCATTCACGCGCGGTCGCGGAGACCAAGCGCCAGTATTGTCCCCAGGTGAGGGGCGCAGCGTTCTTGCCCTGTTGGTTCATCTGTGTACCTCCGATGCACGCATTGTTGCGGGCGTCGTTCGGGTGGTTCGGGGTCACAGACGAACGTGGGTGGCCGAGGGAAAGCTTGGGGATTAGAACATGCTGCCCAGGAATGCAGCTCCCGCGATTACGACCAGCATCAAGAGAACGAGAGGTGCCCAGGTGCTGCTGTCGATCCCGCGGATCGGAGGCAGGTTGTTCACGAGTCCGCGCAGGTTCATTGGATCGGAAACGCGATCAAAGCGATTCCGATCAGCTATCTGACCGTCATCGTCATCGTCACCGTCGCTGTCACTTCCGCTTTCGGCTGCAGCGGTATCGAAGTGTGCCCAGTCAGTTGAAGAGGCGGGCATGCGGACCACGGGATGGTGCCCCGTCGCCTTACGCTGCGCCGTCAACACCTCGTTGATCTGGGCCTCTAGGTTGAGCAGGTCAGTTTCGGCGAGTCCGATAACAACCTGGTTGACCGCGGTGCCGTCATCGAATGTCATCTGCAGATCAGCGTCGAACGGATTGTCCTGGTCGTAGAAGATCCCGAATTCGGAACCGGCCACGGTCAGTCCCTGTTGCCGCTGGCGAATCTGCTCGAGCCGTTCACGTAGCTCGTGACCCGTGGGTGGCGGGGACTCGTGGTCGCCGTATCCGAATCCGTTCGGGGTTGTGTGGTTCATTCACTGGCCTCCTGATCGTCCCGGCTCCGGCGATTGCGCAACGATTCCCGGTAGTGGTCCATCGCTTCCTGATGCTCGCGTCGCTGCTGTGCGGCCCGGGCTGCGCCAGCCCGTGCACGAATACCGCTTCGGGCAAGCATTCCTCCACGGCTTTGGCTGGCCGCGACCCAACCATCGCGCGTTTCCTGCGAGATGTACGCGCCGTGGGTGCGCAGCGCCAAACCTCGTGCAGCATCCAGCGCGACCCCGCCGGCCCTCGCCGTGCCTGCGGCTACACGGCCGCCGAGCTCCTCAGCGCCGACGACAATGCGGCTGTTGCGTGCAGCGGCGCTCGCAGCGGCAACTGTGCCGACGGCGCGCTGTTTGGCGGGTTCTACGACCGGGCGTGCCGCGAAGGCTGCAGCGTCGCCAGCCTTGCGGGCGGCAGCCCCGGCCGCCACCCGTGCAGTTCGTCGCGGCGCCGTCGGCGCGGCGGTCTTGGAAAGCGGATCGGGTTGCGAGGGACTGGATCCGTCTTTGTCACGACCGTTGCGGCGGTACCCGGCGGCCGCCATGACACTGGCAGTTCCGAGCGCCCCCATCGTCGCTGCCTGCATCGTTCCTGCAGCATTGACCTGGGTAGCGCCCTCTGGTCGGGCTGCGGCTTCGACCTTCTTCATAGCGACCCACATGCCGATCAGTACCGCCACGCTCCAGAGCAACTTGAATCCAGCGGCGGCGTTCGAACTGAACACCAGACCGAGCATGAAGACCATCAGGGTGCACAAAATCGAGTAGACCGACGCCATCACGATCGCGTAGACCATGTCGTCAATCCAGTTCTTCATCATCTTGCCCTTGCCCGGCAGTGCCGCCCAGGTCAGGCGCAGCGGGCCAAGAATGAACACCACCAGAAGGGCTACGTGCCACCACAGGGCAATCAGAGACATGGCCGCGATACCCACGCACGCGATCACCGTCCCGAACAGAGCGGACAGGGACTTCGCGACGTGAGGCATGGTGCCGCTGCCGGCGAATGCGACCAGCGTGGCAGCCGCATCGTCCGGAGTCAGCGGGCCAACGGACTGTTCGTCGTCCGCCATCCGGTGCAAAGATGCCGCAACGGCGTAGTAGGGGTCGCAACTACTCAACGCCTCGAAGCTGTCGTCGCCGTCAAGGCAATCTGCGCGAGCGCGGTCGATGCTGGGGCCGCCGGTATGCACCAGTAGGTACGACCGCATGTCGCTACAGCCGTTGTAGTTGTTGTAGCAGGGCAGGCCTTCGCCTTCGTCCCCGCGACTGATCACCGATTGACTTTGCGTCGGATCGCGAAAGCGCGTCGCCTCGTCGTCCGGCTCGATTACCGACTCGCCTGCCCTGCCGAATTGTCCGATCGCCCAAGGCTGGTACAGCAAGGTCTCCGCCAGTACACACGAGGTGTAGCGATGCCCGAGGTCAGTCACCTGTCCGTCGTTCGTCGCTGCGGGGGACTGGCACATCATGTCCTGATCTGTCTGCGTGTTCAGGATGTTGAAGATGCCGTCAGCGAAGGCGCTGCTGAGCATTCCACCGACGTGATCACCGAACGCCGCGACGGTGTAGAAGCCATTGCCTTCAGGCTTGGCCCACGATGCGACGGTGACACCGCCGTAGAAGACGCCTGCCACAAGCGCCACCAACAGCGACATGCCGACATCGCCGAGGCCACGACGGACACCACCGTTGTTCATCGCCCGAACCGCAGCGGCGATGCCGGCGATGGTGATCACCACAGCCATCATCAAGACGAAGATGCTGTACAGCTCGCCGACGACGGGAGAGACGCTCTGGTACAGACCTTGGATCGGGTTCTTGGCCTGTGCATACTCCTTCAAGGCAATAGTGGACTGGAGCAGGTAAGCGTTGATCTGCATCAACTGATTGCCGATGAGAGTGGAGATCCACGGCATCATCGCGCAGTTCTCTTCACCGTCCGCGTTGAGTTGCCAGTTCACCCACTTGACGCCGCGAAGCCCACTGATCTCGTAAAGCGTGTAGCTGTCCATCGAATGGTTCGACGCAGTGGCGGCACGATCGAATCGGCCTGCATCCTTCGCGAAGTCGGGTACACCACCGTCGGAATTCTGTACCTTGCCGAGGTTTCGATTCGACAAGAACTGCTCAGGCCCCGATCCGGGCGGCTGACCACTGAGATCCGGCCGCGTAATGGCGCACACGACGTCGGACATCGCACCACTTGCGGCACCCGTAATCTTTCCACCGACCCAAGAGATCGGATTAGCCGAGACCTCAGGAGGAATGGCAACCGAAATCGATCCGAGCAGCACCACCGCGATCACACCCAACGCGATGCCACGTGCGCCTCTTCGAATCCACCGGGACAGACCGGTGAGGGCCTCACGTGTACGCGCGCCCTTGCGATCCCGCCACAGCACCAACGCCAGCGCCGCGATGACACTGACCATGTAGCTATAGCCGGCCGCCGCGGTCCCGGGCCACAGCAACGCAACGGGGAACGATGCCATCACAACCGCATGCCCCACCGCAGTGGTCCATCCGCGGTGAACCCCCGGCGACCGCATCACGTATGTAGCGGCTAGCACCATGAGCAGACCCACCGGGTACAACAACACGACATCGGCATGAGCCATGGCGAAGACGGGACCGACAGCGACGGCGACAGCGCCGACCAGCGCCGTCCACACCGCAGTGGACAGCGCCGCGCCGGTCACCTGCGGAAATCGGCGCGCTCCGTACCAGAGAGCTACCGAGCCCAGACCCACCGCGGACAGTGCGACCAAACCGCGGAGACCCCCGATCGAGAGCAACGCAGCGGCACTGACCAATAGCGTGAGCCCACGCACCGTCCAACGATCGATCGTCGGTGCGTGCCGAACGACGAACGGGTGCAACGCAGCCGCAGTACGAGCTACGGGGCTCATCATCGCCATAAGTTGTTCCTGTCTGGTCTAGGTGGTCAGCAGGGTGTCGAAACCGTCGAACTCGAAGCTGTGGTCATCACCGTCCGGAGCAGTGATCGCCTTGCGGCTGACACCGCTGCGCACCCCTTCGAGCGTCGTCGGGTTGATGGTCCAGTCGTCCCCGTCGTCGGAGATCGGAGTCGACTGAGCATCCGCCATGAGCGTCGCGTTCGTCTCGGAGGCGTTGGACAACTCGACGAACATCTGGTCGACCTTGACCACCGACACTCGGTTATCGACGTCTCTCATTACACACACGCCGTTTCCGAGCTCTCCGCCCTTCGTTGAGGGCAAAAGCCGCCGCGCGAGTTCACTGCGCTCCGCGTCGTCGGCATCGGAAGTGTCCCGTAGCAGCTCAAGAGCCGCCATGGCTTCGGCGCGGCCCTTCTGCATGAACACGAAGACCGTAGAAAATTGATTCTGATCGGTCTCTGCCGCATCGGTCATTGCTCGTTCGATCGCAGCGATGTCCTTCGCTTGCTGCGAGATGAACACCACCACGAAGTTCAGCGAGCGTCCCTGGCGCAGTGCGCGTGCGATCAGGTCGCGACCGGCTTCCATTGCTGTGACGATGTACGCCTCGTCGATGAACAGCGCACGGGGCCGCCGGCCCTGCCTGCCGGTGTGGGGACTCACGGACTCGTGAACGTCACCGAAGAAGTCGTTGATGCGGTGCAGCGCAGTGAAAATGGCCGCTGCCGCGTCACGTTCTTTCTCGCTCCACTGGTTGGGGGATTTGCTCGGGTCCGGCGGTGTGAACTGGAACAGAGTGATCACGGTCCGTCGCTTGCGGATACTGCGGAACCCCGACGTTGCGTCCGCACCTCCGAACAGCAGCCGCGCGTACGGTGCCCGAGCGGCGTTGTCCAATCGCGCATAGAGTGCCTGCATCCGTACGAGTTCCTGCTTGGCATGCAGCCGGGAGTTCCAGTCGTTATTGCTGGCGTCGGCGGCTTTCTGATACAGCTCGATCTCTTCGCCGAGAGCAGATGCCAGTTCGGACAGGCTCGGGATGTACGTTTCACCGCTGGCAGATGCCTTCCGGTACATCTCCTTCAGTTTCTGGAAGCCGGGCTCGAGCTTGTCTCGGTCGGCGCGCTCAGGGATAAGCAACTCGAGCTGTGCGCGAGCGAGGGCTTCCCCCGCTTCGTAGGTATCTGTCAGCGCCCATGCGCTGAGCATTCCCGCCGGACCACCGTAGAGGTTGATGATGTCGGTTTCGGCCCAGAATTCAGCGTTGATGGGCTGGAACCGCGACTGCGGCGTGCCGAGAATCCCGCGGTTGGCGTGCTGCTCGAACTCAGGATCGGTGACCTGGGCGCCGAACGCGATGTAGTAGCAGAACCGTTCGATGTCGTTCTTCGGGTCGGCAGCGACGACCTGGGTGCCGGACTCCGACATCCAGAAGAACAGCATCAGGGCCAGCGACGACTTGCCGCCGCCGGAGGCACCGATGATGCCGATGCCGGCACCGTGGTTACGGGCGACCTGGACGTGGGGATCGAAGTGGACGACAGCGCCGTTGTCGACGCAGTAGCCGATCACCGGTCCGCGCCATCCGAGTACGTGACCATTGCGATGAACCTCGACCGCGTCGCCGACGTTCGGTGACGAGTCCAGGCGGGCCAGCGCCAACGCCTCGATGTCTGTCCACCGCGTGCCGAGGTCGATACCGAGGGTGTAGTCGCACAGGTTGACCTTGCCGACATGAATGGGATCCGGGTCGCCGGGAAGCTGCTCACGTAGCAGGGCGTGCTGGATGTTCAGCGGCTGCTGCAGTTCGATGTCCTTGATCGCGGCCTTGACGTCCTGTACCGCTCGAGCGAGTTCTTTTCGAGACGGTGCTGAAATGGACAGGCGTAGCTGACCTATCATCGCCGGGGAGGGGTTCACATCGAGGTCGGCATCGAGTTCGACTGCATCGCCGTACACTTCGGCGAACTTTGCGTCATCGATCTTGCCTGCTTGCACACGGTCGTCGGCCTCGTCCTTGATGAACCCGATGCGACGCTTGGCCATCTTTTTCCAGGCGTCCGAGGACATGAGCTTGAAGCGCCAACTGACTTCGACTTGGTAGGGAAGCGTGCGAAGTACCCGTCCCCATGCGTTGTGATAGTCGAACGGCATCACGGCGGGGCTGTCCGCGACTACGAGAGTGGTGACATAGGACTTGCGGCGCTCACCACCGTCGTTGGACGGTTCGATGACCTCGACCGCGTCTGAGAGGTTGCGGCCCTCGAAGTCGATGACCTGGTCGAAGAACCCCGCGCGCCAGGGTCGGGTGGACACGTAGTCGCTTTCGATCGGTGGCTGGAAGTTGCCGTAGAGAGGCTTGCGGATGAGCCAAACGAGGTCTGCGCGGCTGATTGGTTCAGCGCCGACCAAGGACAGCCGCGCATGCAGCTTTGCAGCGGCGTCACGGAACGGCTCGAGATCGCTGGATCGGAAATGCTCTTCGGCGACGTGGTCGGCGGAGTTCAGGATCAGAGTGATCGGATCGAGCATCGTCGGTCCCTTGAAGGTGCCGAGACGTACCATCAGGATCCGCCGGGGTTCCGGAGCAGCCTCGGCAACGTGCGGGGCGACCTTGTTGGCCAGCAGTTTCTTGAACAGGCGACTGGGGTCCCAGACCGCGCGATTGAGTTCGGCTTCCCAACGGCTGGTGTCCACAGGTTGGTAACGGACCAGTTCGTGGCACACGATCGACGCTGCCCGACCTTGTTCGGCTTCTGCGTAGGCCAGCAGCTGGCGGTAGAAGTTCGCAGAGCGGTCGAAGGCTTCCTCTTGTTGCGCGTTGGACGCGAAGTCATCCGATGTGCCAGGCAGGAGCACTCCCGTCCACATGCCGTCATCGATGAGGAACAAGCCGTCTTCGGCGTAGCGAACTCCGAGGCGTTGCCGATCGGCGCGTTTGACAGCCTCATTCGTCTGAGGTGCCCTGCGTTTGCGCACCCACACTGTGATGACGCCGGGAATCACACCTGCGGCCACGAGGAGTAGCAGCACCAGAATGATCAATGGTCTTCTCCCTGCCCTGTCGGATGTCTGGTTTATGCGTCGAGTAGCTGGTCGTAGGTGATGCGCGGTGGCTTCTTCTTCGGAACGAACGACTCCCGCCTGGTGGGCTGGGGGTCATAGATCGGCGCTTTCACCGTGCGGCGGAGGTCGATCTTGGCCCATTCGGGACGCCACACGATCGCTACCCAATGCAGATCACCGGGGTTTTTGTTGGCGCCGCCACCTGCGAGCAGGTCGGGGTTCTTGAACCGTTGCGCCCATTGCAGTCGCATCCATTGCAAGGGTGACTCGTCGCTGCCGAAGCGGAGTTGGGCAACGAAGTAGGAAACTGCGAATACGAGTAGCCCGCCAACAGGCAGGACTACGGCCCGCTGGTCGAGTATGCCCCCGAGTGGATATAGCACCACCATGCTGAGTGCTGTGACCGCGCCGGCAACGCCAGCTAGCTGCGCGTCGACGCCCCCGATAGCGACCAGGGAAAAGTCCTTACCGAGCCGCCACATCTTGTTGCGGTGGTTCATCACTCGCGTGCGGTCCATTGCGTAGCGGCCTTCAACAGGCATGGTGCTCCCGTCAGCTATGAGGTCTGGGTGCGGTCATTCGAACTGGACAACGCTGTTGTTGCTGTTCGCGCCGGTGACTTGCTCTCCGGTGTCGACCATGTAGGTGGCCAACACGGGGCCGCCGCCGATGACCAGTCCTGCGGCGAGGACGCCGATGAGCTTCTGGATACTCGACCGCCAGCCGCCTTCCTTGCCGGAAGCGATGGCGATCATGACGCCGATGACGACCATCATCATGACCATGACGGCGACACCGAGAACTCGGATTTCGGTCGTGAAGTTGTTGATGATCGACTGGATGCCGCTCGTTCCGGATTGAGCAAGCAGATCCGTCGCAGTGAGGATGAGCATGGAGGTTCCCTTTCGGTTGGGCCCGGCGTCGGTGCCGGAATGGGATGGTTAGCTATTCGCCGTTGCCGCGAGTCGACGCTGCTCCTGGGACCAAATCGTTCGCCGATCCAATGCCGGATCCGCTACTGGCGGCGCCTCCGCGGTCAACGAGGCCTGCGCGGACGTCGACGACGAGCCACTTACCGGAGTGCCGGACGATCTCGACGCGATATCCGGTGGTCTGGGTGGATTCCGATGACGGTACGTCCCAGGTCACTCGCACCTCTGCCACAGCCACGTTGCCGTCCTCGTAGGAGACGGGTTGGTTTGCGGGGGTGGAGGTCGCGCGGGGGGACCGGACGGTGATCTGGTCGATCTTCGGGTTCGTGACCATGCCACCGAGTCCGGTCTTGGCGCGCGCGACCGCTGAGTCCGCGAGAACAAGGTTGAGCTGACCGCTATCGGAGGCACCCCAGGCTGCGAGGAAGGGTCGGATCAAAGAGTCCTTCGTCTGCGCTGCGAGATTCGGATCTTCCTTGAGGTTCGGTTCGGCTGGGGGCGGGTTGTCCAAGCGCATCGGTGCGGTGACCCCGATGTCTCCGACGATCCGCATGTCGTTGCTGACCTTGCTGGAGCGCACCCACACCGGAACAGACATGCTCAGGTACTGACCGTCGGACACCGACACGGTGAACCCCAGATACGCGGCGTCCCCTTCGGGGAACTCGGTGATCGGGCTGACGGTGCCGTCCCAGACGATCATGGACGGTTCTTGTTGCAGTCCACCGGAAGTCCATCCGCAGCTTTCCGCTGCTCCGGGTGTCCCCATAGCCTGGAGTAACTGTTCGCGACGTTTGACGGACTCGTCGTCACCGTGGGTGAGGCATACATCGAGGTACTGCTGCGCGAATCCCACCGCAGCGTTGACCGGGAAGGTCGTCAAGCGATAGGCGGCGGCTTCTTCGGCAGAAATTGCTCCTTCGGCTGGTACCGATGAGCGACCCAACACCACTCCGGTGATGAGGCCGGCGGCCGAGCAGGCAGCCAAGGCTGTCACCCCGATGGCGAGGGCGCGCCGCCCGCGATTGTGGCGGCCGACGGTCGGTTGCTTACCAATCTTGCCGATGTCGAAGTCTTCGATGGGAACACCGTTGCCGTCGAAGACTTGCGCAGAGCTCGAGTTGGCGTCACTGTCGGAGCTGACGAGGGCCTTGGTTCTGCTGATCAGGGATTTCTTACGGGTCGGTGTGTTGGTGGTCGGGTAGTCGGCAGCCGTGCTGGCCGCGTTGTCAACGTGAAGTTCGGGCGCAGCGATGGCACGTCCATCTTCGTCGACGTAGATACGCTGACCGTTCTCGTCGCGCAGTTCGCTGCCGGCGGCGTCGGATGCGATGAAGTGGCTGTCTTCGGTTTGGAGGACCCACCGGTAGATTCGCTCGCCGTCGATGTCGTACCAGTCGGAGCCGTCGTCAGCGGGATCGGGAACGGGCGTCGCCGGTGGCTGCTCGTAGGCGGGGACTGGATCCGGCTGCGGCTCGGGATCAGGAGACATGCCGAGAAGAGCGTGCAGATGGGGCTGGACCGAGTCTCGAGCAGGATTGAATCGAGCGTAGATGCGTCGCACCGGGATGCGTTTGTCGGTGCGGGCCGGCCGGAATCCGTCCGGTAGGACAACCGCGGCCCGGTCGATCAGCTCAGCGTCCTTCGACACATGCGTCCCTTCCGCCGTTCATCAGGATTGCGCTGGTACGCACATTGACTGGTGTGCGCGCCAGGCGATTCGTTCTCCGATGGACGTCAGCGTAGGACAGCCCGTTCCGGTGGTCCGGCTTCGTCGCGATGACTCAGACTGAAGCGTTCTTGCGGGCCGGTGGTATCCGCGCGGAGCGGTGAGAAGGACACGGGGGCTTCTACAATCGGTCCCAGACGCTGGGTTCGGCCGCCGCAGGCTCTCTGCCGAAATCGTCTTCGGCACTTCGATCAACGTGCGTGAAGTGGTCGCCTTCTGGACCAGCGGCATCGTCGAACGCATCGAACGCGGTGCTGTCCTCGCTGGATACAGCGGTGACGGCGGAGACGGGCTCGATGTCGGCCTTCTCGGTGACCCCGTCGACGATCTCGAAAAGCTTCGAGCTGCGCTTGGAGAGTTCCTCGTTGAGGGCGATAGCGGTGGTGCGAGCTGCTTCGCGGGTGGCGTCGATCAGCTCCGGGTCGCCGGCAAACGGGTTGTAGCCGAGCTCCGGTTCGAATACCGGGACCATCTCGATGATTTCGTACCAGTTGTTCGGCCCTTCAGGGGCCGTGGTGTGCACAGCGGTCAGTTTCGGTGCCTTCGTCACGTACACCATTTCCCACGAATCGCGGTCGAGTGCTTGTGTGGTGCCGAAAGGGATACGGGTGTCCTGTTGCTCGGAACCGCGCACCATCTTCGATTCCGATGCGCCGGTGAAGATTCGCAGGCGGTTGTTCGACACGGCAGTCTCGTTCGTGGCGAACTGCTTGGTGACCTTGCCGGAGAAGCCACAGACGATCTCGTCGTCGGCTTCGGTGTTGAGCTGCAGGGCGAACAAGTGATCAACCTGGGCGAGGAGTCGGTCCAACCACACGCCTTTTCCGTCGTCGACCTGCCGCACGTCGGCAAGCGCCTGCGTGGAGGCCACGACACGGATGCCCATATCGGCGGACTTGTTGAGGAGATTGATGAGCGCTTCGGCGGAGGCGGAGTTCACCGCACTGCCCAGCTCTTCGATCTGGACGATGAACGGTGGCCAGGGGGTGCTGTCCGCGACCCCGGTGTCGAGCGCGAGGTATTGGGAGACAGCGAGTTTGCGGGCTCGCAGGGTTGCGACCGCATTTTGAAGATCAAGCAGGATCATCGTGTAGATCATGGCGGCGAAGTCGGGATAATCCTGCGCCGGCAGACTGATGACCACGATTTCTCCGCGGAGGATCGCTCGGATCAGGTCGATCTGCCCCGCGGGGCTGCGGCCGGTGCCGAACGTGCCGGGAAACAGTGCAGAGGAGTTGACGTATGTCGAGACCAGTTGTCGGGTATTGGAAGCAGCCTGTGCGGTGATGGTGCTTCCCTTCTTCAGTTCGCCCATCACGGCTTGCACCCGGGCGCGCAGTGTCGCGATTCGCTTGCCGGCTTCGTCATCGGACAGGTGCGGGTAGTAGGTGCGAACGGTGCCCACGTTCAGGGCAGCGGCTTGACGTTCGAGTTCGCCGCCCCCGTCGCCGACCACGGAGAGCATGTTCATCAGCGTTTCCAGCGCTGAGATCCGCGTGCGGCCATCTGCGCCGACGGTGCGGTCGTATCCGGTCAACGCGGCGATGTTCCATGCAAGCTCAGTGATCTCCTGTGCCGCTCGAAGGTATGCGGCTGCGTCACCGTCTCGCGGAACCGATTTGAGAAGCATCTCCGTTTTGGACTTGCCGTTTCCTCGGCTGAGTGGGTCGTATCGGGCGGGTACGGGAGGAGCGTAGGGATGAGGTTGCTCGTATCCCCCGCCGTTCTTCGGTGCGAGAGCGAAGTGCAGGAACGAGCGTCCTTCGCGTTCTGCCAGTCGAGCTTTGGACTTGACCAGCGCGTCGTCGCCTTTGATGTCGATGGTGAGGTTGCCTCCCCCTTCCACGTGGACCTGCTGGTCGACGAGGGAGGTCGCGAGGCGTGTCTTGCCGGAACGAGATGATCCGACTATCAGCGCGGCCTTCTTGAACGACTTGGATGGTGTCAGCACGGGGTGGCCGTAATGCCCCACCCCTAGTGCGATGGTCGGTTCGGTGCGGCGGTTACTCAACATGTTCAGGCTCCCGTGTAGTAGCCGTCGGCGATTTTCTGGCGTTCGATGGCGCGTCGTCGACGGTCGAGGAAGCCGACGGGTCGCATGTTGGAGTGCTCGGGGCCCTCGATGCGGCCGCGAAGTGCGCGTGGGCGCGCGCGGAACGCAACAATCACGACGATGGTGACAGTGAAGCCGATCGGGATGCCGAATCCGAGTTGGGTCCCCACGACTTCGAGGATGCTTGCGTCGGAGTGGGTGCGCATCCAGCCGCGTAGTCCGCTGCTATCGGCGGGGAATGATTCGGCGACTGTGGAGAGCCAGGTGCGGGTGGCGAAGGACGTGGACCAGTACAGCCACGTGATCGGTGAGAAGCCGGCGGCTGCGATGCCGAGGACTGCGGTGGCTGCTGCCCAGGTGGCCCAGATGCGGACGCGGACGCGGCGGAGCTCGTAGGCGAGGATCGAGAAGATCGCTGCTGCGGCGACGCCGGGTAGTGCGGCGAGGACGACGACAGCGGACACGGCTGCGAGACCGATGGTGTTGACGGTGCTCGAGGGATTTCGTGTGTCATGCTGTTCCGCGTCGGTTCTTGACCCCATGCGTGGCCGGACCTCCTGGTAGTGGCCTTTTCTCCGATGGTGGGGATCATCGCACGGGGTGTTCGGGGGAAGAGGGGGTCGCAGCAGGGTTCGAGGTACCTCGACGGCGCGCAGGAGCGACGCGCAACCTTTTTCAGATAAGGGCGTGTCGCTGCCGCTCCAAGATCAGGGCACCCCTATCCTTATCGGAAAGCGGTGGCGATGTTGTACAGTCACCACCATCGGAGATGCATGAACCACATTTGGGGGCTTGCCATGGCTGCTGCATGCAGCAGGAACGGTCGGCGCCTTGGACGACGATCCAAAGGCGATCGGCGATTCGTCGCTACCCGAGTTCCCGCGCAGACCATCACGTCGATCAAAGCTATTGCCGAGGACACCAGCACCCCCCTCGGCGACGTAGTCGGCACTCTCCTCCTGCTCGGCGTACGCCACAGCGCGGAGTTGGATGCCGCCATGGATGAACTGATGCCGCTGACCCGCACCACAGGGGACGGCCAAGTCCAGTTCAACCCCTCCAACACTAAAGACAGCATCGTCAACCTCATCGGACGGGCACCCACACCTGTCGTTGAACGCATCGAAGAACTCCGCGACGGGATCTCCCCCGACGGAAAGATCCCGATGCTCCTCGTGTTCTCCGCATTGCTGGCCATCGGCCTGCGGGTCGTCGAGAACACGACGTTCGACTCGGCCCTTTCCGACATGTACGCCCTCGCACTCGACCCCTCGCTCGCCACCACGATGCTCGGCAAGCAGGTCGCGACCCGTAACCGTGAAGAACAGGGGGTGCTGTCACTGGCGATCTAGTTGCCGCGCCGAGTACGGCGCCTGAACAACTTCATCCAGGGGCACCGCCGAGGTCGCGTTCACCAGCTACACGCTGGAACACCGCACCTCCCCGGAAATACATGAGACCCCGCTCTGCCAGGAACCGGGGTCTCATGTGATCTGAAATTAGGTGTCGGACCGAGTTGGCGCTCGGCGACCCGACTGGGGTGCCCCTCCACTGGAAGGACTCACTTGACCAGTGAGCTCCAGGGTACAAGCACGCCCGCGGTTGCGTCCACTGACGCTGCCGTGTCGGCCCCATCCACCCTGTCGAATTCCGACGGATCGGACAGTTTGTCTGCATCCGACAACTCCACACTCACCTCCGACGAGATCTTCAGGATCGTCCGGGGCTGGTCTCCGCGCGCCACCATCCGTGTCGATTTCCACCGAGACCACCGGTATACCCCCAAGCGGATTCCCGACGAGCCGCCGAATACACCATGGGCGCTCTATCTCACGGACCGCAGCGGCCGATTCCACCTGCTCGGACTCGATTTCGACGATCGCCCCGGTACACCGACTGGCGCTGCCCGCCGAGCAGCAGAACAGGTCAGCCGTAAACTGCACCAGCTCGACGTCCCCCATCTGCTGTGCGCATCGGGCGGCCGCAATGGTCGACACCTGTGGATCCGGCTGACTTCCCCTGTTGAGTCTCTCCAAGTCCGAAGGCTCGCTAACGCTCTCACTACCCGCTACGGGAAAGTGTTCGACGCCACACCGCTGCGGAACTCGACCTCGGGCTGTGTCCGCGCTCCGGGCTCCCCTCATCGGTTCGGTGGCCACTCTCAGGCGCTACGGACAGCGGGCCGGCCGGCAGCACGTGCGCTCGAGTGGGCCAGCGAAGGCGCAGATCCCAGCGCTGTCGACGCCCTCCTCGACTGGGCCAGACCCGCAACAGGTCCGACGGAAAACGATGGACGCGACAACCCTAGAAACGTCACTGTGACGAAACAGCTTAGGGTAATCGATCATCAAATCGGCATGATCCCAGGCGCCACCAGGCCACTGCCAGAACACATTCAGCGCCTCGCACAGGCCAACCCCGCGCCCTACGCCGACACATCCCGTATCGCCTGGTCCATCATGCTGTCGGCCGCCCACTCACACTGGTCACTCGAAGACATCACCCGCGCCGCGACCGTCACCCGATTGCCAGGCCTCGAACACCTGCGCAGTGCACCTACCTCCAACGGACACCGCGCTCCCCGCCCAGACCCGAAAGAGCACACAGCCCGACAATGGCACCGCGCCCTCACCGCAGCCGCCGCTGCACCCCCGCCCCCTGAAGACACACCCACCAGCCACGCACGCCAACACGTCCGCGCGGCCCTCACCGCAGCCGAGCAACACCCATTCTTTCGCGGCTCCCCACAAGCGTTCCGCCGCTGGGCAGCACTGGCCGCAATCGCTGACCTGATGTACCGCGCCGATACCGTCGACGACTTCGAACTCGACGTCCGCCGCTGGGCCATCGCAGCCAGCACCACCAAATCCGTACTCGCCAACACCGTGCGGGAACTCATGGACACCGGCTGGCTCATCCGCACACGCCAACACGCCGGCACAAAAGCCGCCGCATACCGCCTCTGCATACCTGCAGTACATGTACGTGGACACAAGGTTTCCCACCCCCCAGAAGCCCTCCCGGAACATGCTCTCGATCGAGCTCGCAACTACCTCTCCCACCTGAATCGTGATGTCTGGCAACACTCGAGCCTCGGACCTACCACGGCAATCGTGCACTGGTGGATGTGCCACTCCCCCACCCTCCGTTCAGAAGGGCTACAGGCCGCAACAGGGCTGTCGCGAAGGCATCTCGACACCGCGATCCGAGTGCTGGAGACGCACCGCCTCGTCCGTCACGGCCAAGCCATCGACCGCGAACGCATCTACCGCGGTGTGGCGACGTTCTTAGGTGTTGACGGGGTGCTGGAGCGCCGCCGTACCCGGTATCGACATGAGTCCCTGGTCTGGGCCTGGTGGTGCGCGGAAGTCACGTGGCGCAGCGCACCGGCTTCAGCTAAGCCCGCGCTGTCGGTCCGCCACACGTACGGGCAGTTCCCCACTCTCGCCGACGGCAGCTGCGACTGGGCAAGCGCGATGCACCGTGTCGCCCAGGTCGAAGCCCTCCGCACGAAAGCTCAATCCGCGTGACCTCGCCCGCACTATCGGCGGCGCACCAGCAGCAGACAGACGCGCAGGATCACTTCTGGTTAGGGAGCGTCCACACCTGGTCCGCCGAGTCGACGTCAGGGAGTTGGCTCTCCAGGAGATCGACGAAGTACAGAAAGGCCGCTCTGCACACCCACAACGCCTCCACGGAAGCCTGAATAAGCTCATCCAGATCGACTGTGCTGAAGGTTTCCCTCGTCGGCCCGGTCGGATAACCAGAGGTCGCGTGCACGATCCGGTGAGTGCCGGCATTCCGCAGCAGCCGAGCGTTGGGATACATGCCGTCGTCGGACAGATCGGCAGCGAGCTCGGCCAACGCAAGAACATGCAGGTATCCGGGATCCCCGTCAGACAAGCTGGGCCGCACCGCATGCGACTTCTTGTCTTGCCAAAACCCGGCGAAGGACACTTTGCCCGGGTCGATGCCCACCTCAAAGTGCTCATTCGCGGCAACCGCGATCTTGTCCAGTACGTCAAGTGCAGAGCGTTGGGCAAGCAACAGCAGCGCAGGCCCCTCACCGTAGATGCCACCGTCGAGGGTATCGGTGTACAGCCCTGAATCATCCGGATGCTGCGAGACCCCGGCTTCGTTCACCATCAGTTGTCCCCGGTAGGCCATTCTCCTCGCCACCAGATACTCGGCTTTCAGCACGTTCATAGCAGCGAAGATCGGAGGAACGGACTCGCCTGGCGTTGACGGCACCACGCCCTCAAGCCCGGCGCTGTCCCAGCGGTCACCACCTCCCCCCAATCCCTCTACCGTTGCCGTCAACGCCAGGCGATGCTCAACGATCCACTGGTGGTACGGGTCCAGTTCGTCACCGACATGACGGAAGTGCCCCTGCCCGCCGACCGGCTCCAACGAATCCCAGCGTTGAGCCACCTGCGCGCCTGCGATTTCAGCGGTGCGAGCACTCAAGGTTTTCGCGATCTGCAGGTATCGGTCGTAGGCCGCAGCGATGTGCCCCAGTTCGTCTCGTCCGTGCTCGAGCCTGCGCCGCAGCAGCTCAGCTGCGTTCCCGGCCGCGTTGCCGTTGGAAGGATCCAACTTCAACGAATCGGAATACGCCGTGTATGCCTCGACCCATCTACCGGAATCGTCCAGGGTATTGCCGAGGTTGCACAGTGCCCGGCTCCGCTGTTCTGCGCTTGCGTACTCCTCGTGGCCGGCCGCCCTAAGGATGCGTCGAACCGTGCGAAGATCGTCGATGTTCTTCAGCCGAAACGACGGGTTGAGCTCTGCGGTGTCTTCACCGATGTCCGCCAACTCGCGAATGTGATAGATAGATGCCTGTCCGGTACCGACGTTGTACATCGCCTCTGCTGCAACGTGTTCAGGCGTTTCCTCGTCATCGATGAGCGATCTCGCCCACGCGACACCCAGTTCGAGACCTTCGATGCTCTCTGCCGCCGCAGCCAAATTGTTCATCGTGGAGGACAGCAAGAACAAGAGCCAGCACCGCTTCTCCGCGTCGACAGTAGACGCTGACACCGTCGCCTGAATCTGTTGCAACGTGCTCATGACGTCGGCGAACCGCGAAAGGCCAACCGTGTCGTTGAGCTCGATGATGAAGCTCTGCAACTCCATGAACTCGGCGTCATTCATGCTCTTTGCCTCCAGCCTGCCAGCGGGCCACGGTGCGCCCAGCGAAGGGCTCAGCCTACGACCACAATCCGACAGCAGGACTTGCTACTGACCGCGTGCACAGGCTCGGTTGCCGGCGCCCATTGCCTGAGACCACACAATGCGGTATCAACAGCTCACGGCGACGAAAGCAGGTACCAGCATGTCGCACAACCGGAAGCAGCCCTCCAAAGGCAAAAAGCTTCAGCAGATGCGCGGAGAAATCGCGCGCATCGAACTGTTCCTCTTCAAGATGAACAACATTCTGAAATACCGGCCGTGGACCGTCCAGGAACAACAACTCGCAGCAGACGCAGGTCAAGCCCCAGAAGGTGGTGTAGGACGGTGATCCCTTCTCCTGTCCTGACTATGCAGCAGGAATCGCGGCAGCAGGTTCCGTAACCACCTCCCCGACACTCTCCGGCGCGGTGCCCACAGCACGACAACGAGCCAGCACCTCGAGCCCGAGATACCGCCGGCCCTCCGTCCATTCATCGGTCTGCTCGGCCAGAACAGCACCGACCAACCTGACGACCGCGTCACGGTTGGGGAAGATCCCCACCGCATCGGTCCGACGTCGGATCTCTCGATTGAGACGCTCGGCCGGATTATTCGACCACACCTGAGTCCACACATCCTTCGGAAATGCGCTGAACGACAACAGATCCTGGCGGGCATTGCCCAGGTGCTCGGCGACCGCCGGGAGCCGGTCCTCGGTGTACTCGACAAGACGATCGAACTGGGCATCGACCGCATCGGCGGTCGGCTGGTCGTAGACCGAATGCAACATCGCCTTGACCGCCGGCCACATGCTCTTCGGACACACACCCATCAGGTTCGCCGCGTAATGGGTCCGGCATCGCTGCCACGCAGCACCGGGCAGGTTCGCCGCGATCGCATCGACCAGACCACGGTGTGCATCGGAGGTGACCAACCGGACCCCGCTCAGACCGCGGGCGACCAGGTCGGCGAAGAAGGTGTTCCATGCCGGCCCGGTCTCGCTGGTGGCCACGTGCAGGCCCAGCACTTCGCGGTGCCCGTCGGCGTTGACTCCGGTGGCGACCATCGCGACTGCGTTCACGACCTGCTTGTTCTCGCGGACTTTCATCGTCAATGCGTCGGCGGCGACGAACGTGAACGGGCCCGCGTGATCGAGTCGGCGTTGCCGGAACGCGGCGACCTGTTCGTCGAGGTCTTCGGCCATGCGTGAGACCTGGGACTTCGACAGTGCGTTGATGCCGAGGGTTTTGACCAGCTTGTCCATCCGGCGGGTGGAGACCCCGGCCAGGTAGCAGTCGGCGACCACGGTGATCAATGCCGCTTCGGCGCGTTTACGGCGTTCGAGGAGCCATTCGGGAAAATACGTCCCGGACCGGAGTTTGGGGACGGCGACGTCGATGGTGCCGACGCGGGTGTCGAGCGGGCGGCGTCGGTATCCGTTGCGCTGGTTGACTCGTTCGGTGGACTGTCGGCCCCATTCGGCGCCGCAGACCGCGTCGGCTTCGGCGGACAGCAGGGCGTTGATCATGGTTTGTAGCAGTTCGCGCATCAGGTCGGGAGACGCGTCGGTCAGGGCTTGGTGCAATACACCCGCAGGGTCGACAATGTGGGGTGCGGTCATCGTGATGACTCCGTTCGAGGATTCTGTGGAAGGTTGACTCGAAGGATCACGCGGTGACCGTTTCACGTCCAGCAGCGACACGCTGTCGGTTGTGGTGCTGGTCACCGGGTTACACCACTCTATGGGGCACTACTCAGACGCAATGGCCCGACACAGGCGGCTGACGGCCCAACTTCACGGGATGTCCCCACCCAGCCCACGCGCATCACGTCGGAAACAACCGCGGTCTCAAACCAAGGGCTATCCCCGAACCGCAGGTTCTGTGATGACCATCCGCAACCGCTGAAGACGACCTCCGCTCGCAGGTCGTCCTTTACCTTAAGGCCACGAGGTTGCGTTCTTCATCGCGACGAACGGGGCAGCGACTGTTCCCACGAACGTATCGCTGCCGTTCACAACGGGCGTTTCCATTGCAGAGAGCCCTCAACCAACATTGCAGTCACGCGCGATTCGAGCTGTTACCGACCTGGCGCTGATCAGCTGGTAACAGCTCGTCGAGCACTCGATCGCTATGTGCGCGGTGACGATAACAGCACCGCAAGCACCGAAAAGTCGACCGAACGGCTCGCTCGCGGTGACCGCCCGAACGCCGGTAACAGCTCAAAATCGGCCTGCGCGCCCGTCAGCCCTACTACGTTGTCGGGCAACAAGGGAGCATGCGGGCCTCGTTTCGGGCTGTTCCCGACGTCTTCCCCAGGCGGTTTACAGCGTCGGATCGATGGTCGAGTCGACCTTAGCGCCGCCCGTTCGGGTGAAGCGGCGTGCCAGTGGACGGTGGCGGCGACAGGTTGAGCTCGGCGCTGGCCTGCCTGGCGAAACTGGTCGCGATCAGGTGCAAGAGGTGTGACGAGCAGAGGTATTCGATGACCAGAAGGTCGAGCGTGCGCACAATGTGATCGACAGTCCGGGTGTTTGCGTGCGTGTCGGGGTAGCCGTAGCATTTGCCGAAAATCGGGCGGATATGGCGTAGTGCCCGGTCGGTGATCCGCTCGGCCTGTTGGGTCGAAACGATCGTCTGTCTCGCCACCGGCTCCTGGCGGGCGCGGCGTATCCGCCCAGCTCGCCGACGATCCGATTCGGGCCAGAACTCGTGTGGGACGTAAGGGCCCGCAACCCAAGGTTGTCAGGAAGTGCAAAGTAGCGGGATCCTGACGACAGGCTGGTGAATTCTCAGGCTCGTGGTGCAGCACTGCTGACGATGCGGTGGATGGTGGAGCGGCCGACGCTGTATTCCTCGGCCAGGTCCGCCAGGCTCGCGTCGTCGGCGGGGTCGTGGTAGCGGCGGTGGATTGTTTTCCGTGCCGTGAGAGGAAGTTTCGGCTGCTTGCCCTTGAGCCTGCCTTTCGCGCGGGCCTTGGCCATGCCCTCGCGGGTGCGTAGGTGGTTGAGGTTGGCCTCGAATTCGGCGACCATGGCCAAGGTTTGCAGGAAGAGCTTGCCGAACGGGTCGTTCCAGTCGTAGATCGAGCTCCCGAGTCCGAACAGCACCTCGCGCTCGCGCAGTTCGGTCAGGGTCTGGCCTGCTTCGGCCATGTTGCGTGCGAATCGGTCGAACTTCGGCGTGGTCAGCACTACCTGTCGCCCGTCGATGGCCGCCGCGGCGGAGGTGACGGCGGCGAGTGCGTTGTCGAGCCCGGCCCGGTTCTTGCGGGTGGTCCCGGAGAACCCTTTGTCGATGAAGATCCGCTCACGCGGCACTCCGAGCGCCAATAGCTGCTCGGTTTGGATCTCGACGTCTTGTTCGTCGGTGGAGCAGCGGCAGTATCCGACGCGGAACGGCTCACCCATGCCGAAAGTGTTCCAGATAGCGGGGGCTGACCGGCACAGTCAGCGGAACACCTCTACGGAACACCGGTGAGCTGGGCCGACGTTGGCTCTGCGTGGTGTTCCGGTGGCCGATCCGGTTACGGAACAGGTCAGGGGGTGTTATCGGTGTGTGGGGGTGTGTTGTGGGTGAGGGCGTGCTGGTGGGCGGTCCGCAGGATGGCCTCGGTGGGAGTGGTGCCGCGTAGCTGGTAGGCGTCGGGTCCGAGCCGGTCGAGGTCCGCCCCGAGCTCACGTGCGTCGATGGGGTGGCGGGCGCAGATGATCAGGAGCCGGGCGTGGGTGGCGTGGGCGAGTTCGGCGGCGTGGTCGACCACACGGTAGGAGCGGTCGGATCCGTCGGTGTCGACGATGATCGTGCGATAGGCCGTCATGACGGGCGTCTTTCACGAGAAGGGAGCGTGTTTTGCGGGGGAAATGGTCGAGATGTATCGGCGGCGTGGTGCGCGGCCGGGGGCCAGTACTGCCAGCACGATCGCCCCGACGGTGGTGAGGGCGGCCAGGGCGAGCGCGGCCTGGCCGCTGCCGTGCACGAACGCGGCCTTGGCGAACTCGGCCAGCGGTGCGGCCACCGGTCCGGCCTGGTCGGCGACCTGCAGCGCCGCGGCCAGGGAATCGGCGACCGGGCCGCGGGCGGGCTCGGGCAACTGGGGCAGGGCGGGCTGGATGCGGTGGGTGTAGCCGGCGGCCAGCACGCTGCCGGCCACGGCGATCCCGATCGCGGCGCCGATCTCGCGGGCGGCGTCGTTGACCGCGGCGGCGACCCCGTGTTTGGCCTCGGGGGTGTCGGCGACGATGGCATAGGTCGCCGGCGCGGTGCACAATCCCAGGCCCGCGCTCATGATCAGCAGCGGCCACAGCAGGTCGAGGTAGTGCGCGGCGAGTGTCAGCCGGCTCACCAGCACCAGCCCGGCGGCGATGGTGAGCAGGCCGGCCACGGTCATCACCCGTAACCCGACCAGGCTCGACAGCCACGGCGCGATCACCGAGATCACGACCAGCGGCACCACCATCGGCGCCAACGCCAGCGCCGAGGCCAGCGGCCCGTAACCGAAGACCAGCTGCAGGTACTGCACAAGCAGCAGGAATACCCCGAAGGTGACCAGGAACTGGATGGTCACCGACAGCGACCCGGCACCGAAACCACGGCGGGCGAACAACCGCACATCCAGCAGCGGCGCCGCCGAGCGCAGCTCGACGACCACGAAGGCCGCCGTCGCGGCCACGCCGACCCCGGCGGCGGCGGCGACGAGCGGGTCGGCCCAGCCGCGCGCGGGGAACTCGATCACGGCGAACACGATCGCCGCGACAGCGACCGCCACCGCCACCGCGCCCACCCAGTCCACCTGCGGATGCTCGCGCTGGCGGGACTCGGCGATGGTGCACGCCAACCCCGCCAGCACCGCCCCGGCCACGGTCAACCCTACGAACACCGATAGCCACGACCATCGTTCGAGCAGCACCCCGGCACCGAGAATCCCCAGTATCGCCCCGGATCCGGCGACCCCGGCCCATATCCCCACCGCCCGGCCGCGATGAGCGGGGGCGAACCCTGCAGTGAGGATCGACAGCGTCGAGGGCATCACCAGCGCGGCGCCTGCCCCGGCCAGCGCGCGCGTCGCGATCAACCAGGCCGGGTCGGACAGCAGCAGCGGCAGCGCCGAGGCGGCGGCGAACACCACCAACCCCACCACCAGCACCACGCGGCGCCCGTAACGGTCACCGACGGCGCCGGCGGGCAGCACCAGACACGCCAGCACCAGCGTGTAGCCGTCGACGATCCAGGTCAGCTGGGCTTGGGTGGCCCCGGTCGCAAGCGCGATCTGCGGCAACGCCGAATACAACGCCGCCATCGCCGCGACCACCAGCGCCACCGCCAGGCACGACACCGCCAGCATCCACCACTGGGCCCTGGTCCAGCGGGCGATCTCGACAGTGTCCGTTCCGGGTGTGGCCACCGGCACCTCCCCGACTTTGAAGACCAACGGTATCTGTACGAGACCATTCGTATCATAGTGGTTGGGGGGTGGGATAGAGTTCACCCATATCAAGAGTTCAACGACACGAATTCGGAGGAAGGCGCGTCCATGACCGACTCAGGCCCGGCGGCGACCGACCCGCTCGCCGCGGACGACGAGCAGGCCGATCCGCGACTGGCGCGCTCACGCAACCGGTTGCTCGACGCGGCCACCCATCTGCTGTCCACCGGCGGTGTCGAGGCGGTCACCGTCGAGGCGGTCACCCGCGTGTCGAAGGTCGCCCGCGCCACCCTCTACCGGCACTTCGGCAGCACCACCCAGCTGCTCGCGGCGACTTTCGAACGACTACTTCCCCAGGTCGACACACCGACCGGCACCGGGCCCGTGCGTGAGCGGCTCCTGGCGCTGCTCGCCAGCCAGGCCGACCTCATCGAACAGGCTCCGGTGCAGATGACCACCCTGGCCTGGCTGGCGATGGGTTCCATCGGCGAGGACCACCCCGACCCGGCCGCGGTCACCTCGCTGCGCGCGCGCGTCATCGAGCAGTACCGCCACCCGTTCGACCAGATCCTCACCAGTCCCGAGGCCCGCGCGATGCTCGGCGAGCTCGACACCACCTTCGCCATCATCGAACTCCTCGGCCCGATCGTGTTCGCCCGTCTCACCGGATTACGCAGCATCGACCACGACGACTGCACCCGGCTCGTCGACAACTTCCTCACCGCCCACCGAACACCCACGCCAGCAGACACCGCTATCGACATCGCCACGCCGTAACCACGGGCCCCGGTTCCGCGCGGTCAGAACAAGGTGTCGCGCACCCGCAGCGGCCGGTACCCGGTCGGGCCCAGCTGGGCCAGCTCGGCGTCGATGTCGACCTCGATCGCGCCGAAGAAGTTGATGTTGGCACTGTGGGCCGGGCTGATGTGGGCCAGGACCTCGTCATCGATACGCTGCCCGGTCCGGCGCATCTGCTCGACAGCGAACCCGTAATACTCTGTGGTCCAGGCGATCACAGCGTTGGTCGTCAAGGTCAGGCACCAGGCCTGCTCGGTCTGGTCCTCGAGGTGGCGCGCCCGGATCATCCCCTCATGGGCATAGAGCAGGTCGCGGCGCAGCGCGTGCAGCGACTCGCCCTTGTTGAGCTGCCGCGAGATCTTGCGCCGGTAGTCCGGATCGGAGAGGTATCTCGCGGCGTAAATGGTGCGCCGCAGCGCCCCGTACTCCTTGAGCGCCGCGGCCAGGGTGTTCTGCCGCCCCGACGCCGACAGCTTGCCGACCAACAGCGACGCGGTGGCGTGCCCGAACTTCAGCGATCCGGCCAACCGCAGCAGATCGTCCCAGTGCTCGGCGATCAAACCCAGGTTGGCCTTGCGGGTCATCAGCGGGCCCGCGTGCGGGAACCGGGCCTCGGCCTCGGCGCGCGGGCCCGGCCGGTACAGGGTGATCCGCCCCAGATCCCGGATCCGTGGCGAGAGCTGCATCCCGAGCAGGTCGAACAACCCGAAGTTGACCAGGGTGACCCCGTGGGTGTCGGTGGCGTGCTCGGTGATCGGCAGATCGGTGGCGTTGCCCAGGATCTCATCGAGCACGTAGTGGGCTTCGCGTTTGGTCGCCACGATGACCTTGGTGCCGTAGGTGGCGTGGGTGTCGCTGACATGGGTGTAGGTCGACAGGCCCTCGCTGGCGAAATAGCGGCTCAACGGCCGCGCCGTGGTCGACTTACCGCGCGTCGGGAAACGCTGCCCGTCGCTCGACGACAGTGTTCCGGCGCCGAACACCGCGGTCAGCGGCAGCCGCTGGTGGTAGCCGACCAGTACCAGGTTGGCCGCGCGCAGGGTCTCCTCGCGCACATACCACTCGTCGGTCCAGGCCAGGATGTCGTAGGTGATTCCGCACGCCTCGGCCATCCGGGTCAACCCCAGGTTCGTCGAGTGCGCCAGCAGTACCGCGATCAGGTTGCGTTTGAGCTCCGGCGTCCGGGTGGCCTGACCGCCGGCGTGGGTGAAGCAGTCCAGGTAGCCGGTGCGTTTGTCCAGCTCGATCAGCAGCGACACGATCGGCGCGAACGGCAGCATTTCGGTCAGCTCGGCCTTGAGCGTGATCGCCTCGGCGGGAACATCTTCCGCGCTCAGCGGCGAGATCACCAGATCCCCGCCCTCGTCCAGCCGGACCGGGCCGTCCCCGCCGGCCAGCACCTCCTCCAGCTCACCGAGAGCGTCGTGCAGTTCGGCGACCACGGTGGCCAGCGCGACGCCAGGATCGGCGGATCGCCCGACCAGGCCGCAGAACTCAACGCGTTGCGGTTCCCACTGCCCGGTGGTGAGCAGGTAGGCGGCCGGGTCGGCGTAACGGCGCGAGCCCGGCACGAACACATCCCCGCTGCGCAACCCGTCACGCAATCCGAGCAGCACACACAACTCCCAGTAGTGCCGATACGCGGTCGCGCTGCCGGATTTGCGGGCCTCGTCGAGGTAGCCGCGCCACTTCATCGGCACGAACCCGGTCGGGGCGTCATCGAAGACCTTGCGCCGCCCGGTCGCGTTCAACTCGCGCAGCATGTTCACCGCGATCAGCAACTCGGTCGCGGCGGTACCGCCGCAGAAGCGCACCGCTTCGAGCACCGCGGGGGTGAACTGACGCAGGTAGTTGTAGGAGGAATCCAACGCCGCCAGATGCCCGTGATCACGCGGCAACCTGGGCTTGGCCTGGGCGATCGCCGCGCGCAGGCGCTCCCACCCGATCTTCTCGCCGCGGATCAGCGCACCGATCTCCTCATCCGGAACGCCGGGGTCGGTGACGATTTCCAACAGATCGTCCAGCAGCGCCTGACGGTCCTCTCCAGTCTTCCCTCGTTCGGCCAGCCGCTGCTGCATCTTCCGTTCGGCAGCACCGAATTTCACCGAGATCGCCTGATCGAACAACGCCACGACCTCATCGAGGACATCGGTGCCGGACTGGGCCAGCACCGTGAGCAGGATCGGATACCGGCGTTGCGGATCCCGACGTTGCAGCGCTTGCGGACTCAGGCGCCGGCCCATCGTGGCCAAAAACCGGCGCCGCTCGGCGGGCAGCACCGACATATCCAGCCGATCAGCGCCCAACCCGCGCAGGAAACCCAGCTTGTCGACCTCGGCGCGGACCGCGGCCGCCGAGGCCTCCACCGGCCCGGTCGACAGCCACCGCAACCGCGAGATCCCCAGCGAAGCGTCGGTGACAAGCAAGCCGTCCAACTCCGCGCACCGCGCCGCAGTGAACTCGTGAGCGAGCCGGTCATAGGTTTCGGTCTGGGCCTGGTGGCGGGCGTGGGCGACCCGCTCGACCACGGTGACCGGGCCTGGCCGGATCACCTTCGCCGAGATCAGATACTCACACGCCAGCCGGAACAGCAGAGTCGGGGAATCGTGCTCCATCGCCCGCGCGAGCAGGAACTCATCGAGCTCCTTGAACTCGAGCGCACCGACCGCACGCCATCCCAGGTACCGCGCGGCCAGGCGCACATGCTCGGTGCGGGTCTTGGCTCGCCTGCCGTAGGCACCGATCACCACCGGATCCAACCGCAACTGCTCGGCGACACGAGCCACCGCCACCGGCGGAGCCGTGACCAGCCGATCCGGCACGAATCCCAGCCACGGCAGCGTACACAACGCGATCGCCAAGCCCAGCCGCTCGGCTGGGCCCCGGCCCCGGCCCGGATCCACGAACGCCAGATCCGCAGGCGTCAGCGTGAAGTACCGGAACAGCTCCTCGCGGCTGATCTCCGGGAATCCCCGCAGTCGTTCCAACTCCTCGTCCGCGAACATCCGCGTCGCCACGACCTCAGCCTCCACCAGCACCGACCAACATCATCATCGGCAGTCAAGCACCAACCAGTCGACAGTGCATGCCGAACTCGAAACCCCGTGCCCACCAGTCGGATACGCCAAATCCGCCCGATTTCCGGCGGATGCTACGGCTACCCCGTGTCTCGAGGGTGCCATCGCCTGCCGTGGAGAAGAAATCTGAGGTACCGGTGAACACGCGGACGATCCCCTGGCCCACTCTTGTCGCTGACATCGTCCTGTCCATCCCATGTCACTGGCTTCGTTTGGACCGCGCGGCCGCGACCGGCTGGGCGCAACTGTCTGTTGGGGCCGCTACCGTCCGTGGCTCGGGTCCTGTTGAGGCAGCTGCAGGTATTCGTCGAGGATCCGATCGACTGTGGTGGTGGGGATGCGCAGAGTCGGTTCGGATGCGGCGATGCGGCGGCGCACATCGGCGAGTAGAGCCAGTTCGCGTTCGAGTCGGGTGCGATCGCGCTCGCCCTTGTTCGTGCCGTCGGCGCTGGGTGTCATCGTTTTCTCCACGGGTTCGGGCGGGGATGGCCTTGGTCGGGCGAAACCATGCTGGCACGTTCGGCGCGGAACGGTGGGGGTGACTTCAGGGTGAAGCCCAGGTGATCCGATCAGGGCTGCGCGCCACTCATCGAGACCCGTTACCGGGCACCCCTGCACCGGAGTCGGCCCGGCGGGTCGGTACGGTCACACCATTCACGAACCGGGGGACGTGGCCCTGAACAAGACCCTCCGCGTCCCGGGTCGAACGATCCGGTGACGAGTGTTCATCGAACACATGTTCTACGAGTCGCTATAGTGAAAGTGCGGCAGGTCGATGGAGGGACGCGACAGCGGACTTCGGGAAGCATCGGCCTGCCGCATCGTCTCCGCAAGAATTCCAGGCATCAAGACCAGAAACCGTCGATACCAGGCACTCCTGCACGGGGAACACCAACCTTGCCGCGCCCCGTTCCGACCCGTCCGCCCCACACGAAGTCGACTTCCAGCACATCCCCACCGGTGGGCACTTCGCCGAGTGCACCCCAACCGCGCTGCCGCCGAAGCCTTCGCCGTCGACAAACTCATCAGCCTCGGAGAAGACCCGCTGAAGCCAGCGAAGCGGTCAAGCTGGCCGGCTACACCACACCTACGCCGTCCGCATCTACTCCACCCACGCATAGATCGTGGATGAAGCACGGAGGCCGCCACTCCTCGAACCCGATGGCCGCCAGGCCACCGAGTCCAGTCGAGAACCCTAGTGAGTTCCGGGCCGAGGCGTGAGGAGTAGCGGCCACCTGCTCGCCGCGGAAACACGCTTATGCCTTCCGAGATCGATCGTCTTGGTAGCTGTCGGTACCAGTGGAATGGGAATGTAGGCGGCGATGATTCCGCCCCGTAATGGGGTTTGAATCCACTCGATCTAGTCGTCTGCGTTGGTATCGACGCAAAATCCGTTGCCGCAGCAGCCCTGGTGCGGGCACTACTGTGTGCTGGTGAATCCGAGCATCTCGAAGGGACTACATGGCAATGGCAACGACGATCGAACGGCCGGACGGCACGAGCATTCACGGTCCAGGGAAGTTGTCAGCGCAGAGGTTGCAGCACGAACTTGCTCTGCGTCGTCGCGCTCATCGGATCCCGAGCCGTCGACGGCATGACGGAAAAGGTGGGCGCCGGCAGCAGCGGCGAGCTGCGGCCGACGCCTGATGATGACCGGCAATGCGTGCAAGGCTCGAGTAGCGGTCACGCATCGGTTCTTTCCAAGGAGGCGTACAGACTTCGTGGCGCCCTTTGGAGAGAACCGATGCCTGACGCACAGCGTGTCCTTCACGTCACCGCAACGGGTGGTTGGAGATATTGGGGAGCAGGTTGTGTCGGCTCTTCGGACGGCCTCGCAGGGGCCGGGACCGATTACTTGAGCCTGGTGAGCACACCGGTGGCATCGAGAACGGCTCCCACAACCCCGATGATCGCGAGCACTGCGACCACAAGAACGGCGATGCCTACAGAGCGGACCAGACCGCTGGCATCCCCCGTCACGACAAGAACGGCCGCGGCGACGAGAGCTACTGCAACCAGCGCGAGGACCGTCCCCCACAGCACCCGCCGCCGTGTCTGCTGCTGCGGGGTGAGGGGGCGAGGATGCGGGCGCGGCGATTCCACGGCGTGACGATGCCGCCCGGACCGATCAGATAGATCGCGGTGTACGAGAAGGCACGTTTGCGGACCTGTGGTGCTGCTGTCGTGAACAACATGAGCGCCTTGCCCTTGGCGTTGTCGGCGTGGTGACGTTGCAGAATGTGACGGACCTCGACGTCGGTCAACACGCTGCCGTCGTGGATGATGCAGCCCCGGCTCGAACCGGTACTGAAGTCGAGCTGTCCCGGTGTATCGGTCTTGTGGGTCCGTGTGCGGCCTTGAGGTCCGAGGTGTTTGAACACCGCAGATGCTGCCTGTTTCCCGTCGATCTGCACCGCGCCGCCTATCTCACTCGAACCGGATTTGTCCCCGCAGAGTATTCGCAGCAGCGGACCGCAGCGTTTCTGCGGCATCTGGTGACGTGGCTTCTGCGTGACGTTCGTACGTTGGCTCCCGACCACAGTTCGACGGTTGCGGTGGGCACTTCCTGATCCAAGTCGGGTCCACGCCGGGTGCTCTCAGCATGCAGAAGGACGTTGCATATCAGCCCTGTGGACGTTGCGTTCGCAAGTGCACGGCCGGCTTCGAGGTGTCACCGTGGCTATCTTCGGAGTGTCGAACTTGCTGTGGTGGACGTTGCGCTCGCAATGTCCGCCCGGGCAGTAGAGCACTCTCGCAGGTTCGGGTGCGTTGCGCGGCGGACTATCTCGTGTTGCGGCGTCGGGGGCGATCGTTGCGTCATGAACGTGGTCGACGTTGCGTCAATGCACGGCTCGCATTGCGCATCAACCACGACGACCGTTGCATCCCTGAGGTCTGTCGTTGCGGGAACCCTCCCGGTGATCGTTGCGAGAGCACCGTGAATCACCCCGTGGGCACCGCTGTAAACACAGGGAGTTCAGGCCCCGTCGCAATGCCCCGACGGTCCGTCGATGACGTCGATAACCACCTGATGTCGCAACGCAGGGTCGCAACACGGAGCGCTGTGACGGACGATCGCCGCAACGTCGACTCCCGCACTCTTCAACACATCACGCCCGCTGCGAGTCGGCACGACCCTCCTGGTACCTGGAGGTCACGACGCGCGCAGAAGTCGATTCCGGCCCTACCGGACGTGTCGTGGACCCCGCTTCCGCATGATGCGCCGCGCGAAACTGCATTGCGTAACCAACACCCGGACAGGTCTTTCGTGGACCAGCGCGGTGGAGCTCTAGATGGCACACGAGCCCCACCGGCCTGGTAGCCGAGACAGTGGCCACGCCCTTCAGAACCACGAACCAAGTCATCGCCAATGGGTGCCCACCTGACGATTCCACCGCCGACAACACCCACAGCACCGGTCGATCTGCTCAACACCACGACCCGCACGCTCTGCGCGACCACTCGGTCAGTGTCCTATCCAGCGACCGTCAGCGACCTGCCGGACGGCAGCAACATCACCGACATCGGCCTTCCCAGCACAGCTATGAACCCTGGTCACCGATGTCGACGACCAGGACCATCACCGCGACGTCACGGACCTGACTCGACCCCTCCGTCGTGCCCCCACCATCGGCGCCTAGCCCCTCACAAGGTGTCTCGACATGCCCCGCGAGCCGCGCGCAACCACGTTCATGAGCCCGGAAAGCACCCCGCGACAGCCCTTTTTCCCGGCAGAAAACTGCGCTGATTCCAGTGCAGATTCAGCAGCGAAACCCGCCCCGGAACCCGGATTTTCGTAGACAACACGACCCGCGAATCGGTGCCCCGAACCAAGCCCTCAACAGCTGTCCTCAGCATCGCGCACCACGATCTCGACGTGCCCCGCACACAATGCGCAGAGCGGCATCACACCGTCACCGGCGCGTGAGCTGCCGGCACCGCTCGTGGTTGTCCCCACTGCGCAACCACCACGCAAACAGGTACAGCGACTGCTTTTCAGCCGGCACTTCCTCAGCCCACAACGACCGCCACCGCGACCACGACCGGTAGTCGCAACGGTACTGCGGCTCCAGCGCACGCTGATCGAGCGCGTACTGAATCCCAGCATCGTCCGACATCGCCTCCACAACCCGCACCGGCCGACGATCATCCTGATTCGACCAATCGAACTTCGGGCCGTATACATCCGGCATCGACTTCTGCAGCAAACCCAACTCGTGCTTCCCCGTCAAAAAATTCGAGCTTCCCTGCAGCAGCACCCGCACCTCCGGCGACACGATCCACCGACAATGACGGAACTGTCCACGCCGCAACCGCAGTGCCTCCACCCCAGAAGCGTCGACGTACTTCTCAGCCTTCGGAAGAGAATCCCGATAGCTATCGACAAGCATCCGAATTCGAGACTCCGACTTCGTCGACACCTCCACCTCGACAGCCGCGAGCTCCCCCGACTCGAGGACCTCAACGAAGTCCGGATACCGCAACCCGGATCGCTGCTGCGAGTACGGCGCAGAGCGATGATCGAAATCCGTGTACACCGGCAACCCGAGCCAGGTGTTCCGCTCACCCACCACCGTGGTCCCATCCGGCCCGGACTCGGTGACCGTCAACGTCGACGGAGAGATACCCGCGGTGTACCCATCAGATGAGTACTTCGCGCCCATCCACTGCAGCAACTTGTGCGACTCCGTTTCGTCGCGCGCCTCCAACATCCGGATCTGACGCTCGGAAATAACCCTCCGCCCCCGAGCCTGAGTCGCTAACGCATGCTCGGCAGTCAGCAACCGGTGCAGCAGATTCGACGGCACCGACATGTGACCACGCAGCGTCGAATGCGACACCGGGAACTCCGCCGACTCCAACCCGATCGTCTGCCCATCCAACGTCGGAACCAACACCGCGCTCGCCCACGGCTGATCCTGATGACGGGTCAACAGCCCCGCCTCCTCCATCAACCGCACCCGATACCGCGCAGTGTTCATCGCGCCGCCATAAAACCAGCGCGCAGCCTGCCGCAGCGACACCACACCGTGCAGCGTCAAGAACTGCAGCAACTCCTCATCAGCCGGCTTACGCCGCCACCCCGACGGCCCCTTCCCACCAGACTTCCCCCGCTTCTGCGGAGGAAGCGCATCAGCCGAAAAACGCCGCCGCGCCCGAGCCTGCCGCCACCGCGTCGGTACCTCTGGCGTAGTCAGCATCTCGTACTCCCACGCCTCAATCGTCGACGCCAACAACCCCACCTTTCACAGCGACAACACGTCCGCCGATGGTAGCCACGACGATTCGGTCGAAGTTGTCGCCGACGTTGTCAACAAACGACAACCCGACCACCCCCACACAAACCGCCTCCACCAGCCCAAACCAGCCAAAAACGTTGTCACCCAACCCCCGCCGAAAACCCTGACTAACCCCCACAACAGCACTGCACACACACCGCAGAATCGCTTCGCTGTCTTCGGTGTGGTGTGCGTGCGTGGTTGATGGGGGTTCCGGCTTCACCGCAGGAGTCGGCCACTTCGTTGACCACCCCGATGCAGTCCACTGTGGGATGTCTCGCTCGCTCGCATCCCTTGTGTTCTGGCCGGGGTGGGTGGCCGAGGGCTCCTGCGCTGTAGCCGGTTGGTGGTGGTCGGGTCGCTGCGCTAGGCGTTGGTGGGTGGGACTGCTGCACGGATAGGTGACATCTGAACTGTGGTGCCGTGAGGCACTGCTGGAAGGATGGACCCCGTGCCCAAGCCCTATCCGAAAGAGTTCCGCGACGACGTCGTCCGCGTGGCCCGCAACCGCGAACCAGGTCAGCACCTGCGGCAGATCGCCGCGGACTTCGGTATCAGCGAATCCTGCCTGACCAACTGGCTCAGGAATGCCGACGTCGAGGACGGCACCAAGCCAGGGACGACGAACGAGGAGTCCAGAGAGAACCGCGAGCTGAGAAAGCGGATCCGGTTGCTTGAGCAGGAGAACGAAGTGCTGCGGCGGGCCGCGGCGTATCTATCACAGGCGAATCTTCCGGGAAAATGATGTACCCGCTCGTCCGCGAGCTGGCCGCCGGCGGGATTCCCGTCGCGGTGACGTGCCGGGTTCTGGGGATCGCGCGCCAGCCGTACTACCGGTGGCTCGCCGACCCGGTCACCGACGCCGAACTCGAGGAGGCGTACCGGGCGAACGCCCTGTTCGACGCCCACCGCGAGGACCCGGAGTTCGGCTACCGGTTCCTCGCCGACGAAGCCCGCGATGCGGGCGAGTCGATGTCGGACCGCACGGCGTGGCGGATCTGTTCGACCAACAGGTGGTGGAGTGTGTTCGGCAAGAAACGTGGCTCGAAGAAGGGCCGCTCCGGGCCGCCGGTGCACGATGATCTCGTCGGCCGCGTCTTCACCGCGGATGCTCCAAACACTTTGTGGCTCACCGATATCACCGAACACAGAACCGAGGAAGGCAAGCTCTACCTGTGTGCGGTCAAGGACGTGTACTCGAACCGGATCGTCGGCTACTCGATCAGCGATCGGATGAAATCCCGTCTGGCTGTCACGGCCCTCGAATCGGCAGTGGCACGGCGGGACTCGGTTGCCGGATGTGTGGTTCATTCCGACCGTGGATCGCAATTTCGCAGCCGGAAATTTGTCCGCGCCCTCGCCCGCCACGACCTGGTCGGATCGATGGGTCGGGTGGGTGCGGCCGGCGACAATGCCGCGATGGAATCGTTCTTTGCGCTGCTCCAGAAGAACGTCCTCGACCGGCAGAGATGGGCCACACGCGAGCAGTTGCGCATCGCGATCGTGACTTGGATCGAGCGGACCTATCACCGCCGGCGACGTCAGCTCCGGCTCGGCAGATTGACGCCTGTCGAGTTCGAGACCATCATGACCACACCAGCCACACAGGCTGCGTGACCGAATCTGTCACCGGATCGTGCAGCAGTCCCGAGCCACCAACGGCAGTGAACGAAACGGGGGGAGTTTGAGGGGGGTTTGGGGGGTGGGTGTGGCGGTTGGTGTGTGTGGGTGGGGTGTGTGTGCGGAGCGGATGGTGGAGTGCAGGTGCTCCCTGCACCTGGTGTGTGGGTGGTGGGGGGACACGGAGTGCGGTGGTCGGTGGTGGCGGGGGTTCTGCGTGGGGCCGGCATTGGCGGGGGTCGCGGCGTCGCGGTGGGGGTGGGGGTGGGTGGATTCCGGGGGCGCTCCCCCGTGTGGCGTTCCCCCAGGGGGAGCGCTGTCCGGAATGGTCGGGTGGTGCTGAAGGGTGGGGTGCACGGCAGGTGCAGGCGGGAGTCGTCGGGTCGGTTGCGGGCGGGGTGGGGGGGGACAAGAACGGGTGGAGAGGTGACCGGGACTGTGTAACCGGTGAACGCTGGGGGCGACCGTGGTCGGGGTCTGTGCCGGCAGGGGCGTTGCGCTGGTTCGTGCAGTGCGGCCGCCGGTGATGCACAAGTCCGGTCGGTGCACCGTTGCGGACCGGTCGTCGAGGGGCTGTGGTCGTGAGGTCGGCGCCGCGGTTCGGTGAGCGCCGGTGGGGACAGCTCGAGTGGTGCGGCCGTCATGTTGCATCGTCGACGGTCGGTGTTGCGGGTGCATGGGTGGTCACGTCGTCACGGGGCGTTGCGTGATGGCCGGAGCGAGGAAGGTCCACGGCGGTGTCGGCAACGGTTGCTCGCCGTGCATCGAGCAGTGCCGGCGGATGTTGCGGGACTGTGGTGGCCCCAGCCCGATCGCGTGGGCGCAACGAGGCGGTGCAAAGGCGCAATGGGTCGGTGGGTTGATGCGTCGATGCGTTGCGTTGCTCCGTGCGCGTGATGCGGTGTTCCGGAGCGATGGCCGCAACGCCGTCGGGATGGCAGCCGGATGGAACCGGGCGGCGGCACGCAACGGCCGGTGTCGATGCCTGACGCGGCTGTGCAACGGGTGGCGGCGATGTGTGACGCGGCTATGCAATGGCCCTTGCGTCGGCGGGTGGGGATGACGGCGTGGGGGCCTCGGTGTGTTGCGTTCCTGGGGGCTTCGGTCACCGCTCGGTGGTGGGCCGGTCGGGTCGGCGCCGGAGCATCGCGGTGAAGGGACTCGCGGCCCTGTCCATCGCCGCGTCGGAGCTGGTTGTCGGAGCTGGGTGGGCGGAGTTTGCCGGTGGAGTCGTCGACTGTCGATGACTGGGCGAGCTGCGGGGCTCTGCGCTGCGCTCTGCGGGCCAGCGGGTGAGGCTGCGAGAGGCGAGGTGATCGGGTCGTCACGGTGTGGGGTTGCACTGCGGTCCGCAATGGGCGCGTCGAGGGCGCTGCAACGCGCCGTCCGGAAGCAACGATGCAGGTCAGCGGTGATGCAACGGGTCGTTGCGGTGGTCGCGGCCGCCCGGGGTAGCGCGGAGTGATCGGCGTGCGCGGGCACCTGGGGGATGGATGGTGCAACGCGTCGAGGCGATGCTCATGCATGCACCGGCAGGCCCGGTAGCGATGTCGAACGGTGTCGGCAACGGCTGGGCTCTGCGCGGTCATCGGCTCGCAATGAGGCGCCGTGGGCAACAGGCACAGGTGGCATCGCTCGAGGCGGCGCAACGGTTCGTGCTCTCGCCAAGAGCGAAGGGCGCAACGCGACGGGGCACTCTAGGTCACCGGTGGCGGTGTTCGTTGTCTGCGCTTCCCGTCAGGGGGACACGATCAGGAGGGGTGAGGACCGTTGCGTGCGCCGCCCTGCAATGCGGTTGTTGCCTCGGTTCGGGGGACAGCTCTCGGCGGTGAGCGCGGGTGCGGCCGTTGCCGTGTTGCGTGCACCGTGGATGTCTGCGGTCGGCGTCTGCAGCGCAGCGTTGCTCGTCACGGGCAGGTGCGTTGCGGTCGAGGGTGCAGTGGCCCGCGTTCTCCCCCGGGGAGAGCGCTGTCCGTTGCCGGGGGGTGTTCGTGGCGACGCCGGATTCGGGGGTCAGCGGTACTCGCAATCGCGGCACCGTTGCGCCGCACGCCGGTCGATCACGGCGCCGGCGTTGGTGGTCAGCACTTCCCCATTTCCCAGTCGAGACCAGGCGTTGGGAACATCGCGGATCTCACCCCATCGGCTCGGATCGCTTTCGTCGTTGTGGGGACAGCCTGGAAGGTGCGCGACGTTCTGCGGGCTGACCAGAATGCGGGCGTGATCTGGCCGCCTGACCTGTGTCGGCCGGCGGGTGTGTTCACACTGCCCCACTGGCAGCTCGCATCGCTCGCACCGTTGCACTGTCATGCCTTCTGCATCGATCACTGGCGAGGAGATGTTTCCTGCCCGTCGCATCCCGATCGGCCGTGCAACGCGGTGGTCCCCCACTCCCCCAGGGGGAGCGCTGTCCGGTGGGGTGTGGCGGGGCGGTGGTTCACCCGAACGACGGATGCCATGGTGCAACTGCACCCTGCGCTTGCTTTCGCTGCAGCCGGGGACATTCGCGCCAACCTAGGGAGGGTGACGGTACGTGGAGCAGATCCGCACCGATCCGATCGCGCACGCGCGTGGTGCCGCTGAAACCGTGTTGCGTGATGCGGCACGACGGGAGCGGAAGCAACGGGAGCGACTCAATGAAGCCATCGATGTCTCCGCTGCCGCGATCGTCAATGCCCGCGAGGCGGGCGTTGCGTGGGAGGTCATTCGGTCTGCGTTCGGTGGAGTGACACGTCAGTCCCTCGTCGAGCGGGTCCGCCGATATGAGGACCGACAGGCCGGTGCCCGTAGCGCTTCCTGGGAAGGCACCCGTATCGACGTCCCCGACGCTGACGGCGCCACTGGCGCCTGGCAGTTCCTCGCCGTCCGTAGGGCTGCGACGGAAGGTGCCGAATTGGTCGCGGCCGCGGTCCGGCGCGCGCAGCTCGCCGACGGCGTCGAGCCCCGCTCGGTAATGACCGCAGTTCGTGATGCCGGGCGAGCAGCGCTGGCGGCTGGTCGAGCGGCGGTGGAAGCCGAGGAACAGTCATGGGGGACACGATTGACGCCGGAGGAAGCGGTGACGATTGCGCGTACTGCGGCCGCCGGGTATCTGCCGCCGACGCCCAAATAGGGACTGGACCGCTGCGCTGGAGTGAATCACGCCCCTTGTAGGGATGACGACGGGCGATCGACCTGTTGCGGCCGAGTCAGTGTTGGCCGGGTAGATCGACCTCGTCCACCGACTTGTCCGAACGCAGACCGCGCCAGCTTGGATGGCGCAGACTTCCGCCGGCGTATTCCCGGTACTCGACCTCGCCGACGAGGATCGCCTCGACCCAATGCGCGGCGTGGCTTTCGCGTCTGGGCGGAGCGACGTCCAGCGGGCTGGTGGGCCGTTCCAGTGGGCGCAGCTGGGACAGCAATTCACGCCGCGTCGTTGCTGTGAAACCTGTGCCGACGCGACCTATGAACACCAGTTGGCCCTCGTTGTTGTGCGCTCCGAGCAACAAGGAGCCGATCCCGCCGGCGGCCCGGCCCGCTCCGGGAATCCAACCGACGACTACCCCCTCGGTGTTGCGGCGCAGTGGAGTCTTGATCCAGCTCGGCGCACGCGTACCCGGAAGGTATGGACTGTTGGGGTCCTTGGCGACGATGCCTTCGAGGCCGTTCTCCCGAGCCACCTCGAGCATGGTCGAGCCGTCGACGTCGCTCCAGAAAGGCGACAGTTGCACCTGCGCACCGGGGGTGATCAAGTCGTCGAGCACGGCTCGTCGTTCGAGATACGGCAGGTCGATGGTGGAGTTGCCGTCGACAGCGAGGACGTCGAACAGGTACATCATGACCGGGATGTCGGAGAGCAGCTGTTCAGTAGGACGCTGGACGTGCATGCGTCTCTGCAGCCGGGCGAAGGACGGTTGCCCCTTGGAGTCGAGGGCGACGATCTCGCCGTCGACGGTGCAGTCCTGACGCCCGAGCGCTGAGATCAGTGGCTCTGCGAGTTCGGGGAACGTGCGGGTGATGTCGTTGCCTGCGCGGCTGGTCAACCGGCACTGTCCGTCCTCGACGGTGACGAGGGCGCGTTGGCCGTCGAACTTCATCTCAAACACCCAATTGCCGCTCGGGGGTTGGTCGAGGGTTGCCAGCATCGGGGACAACGGAGGGGACGAGGTGGCCATGTTCCGAGTCTGCTGCACCAGATCTGTTTGGGTTCGCTGAACTGCACAGGGGGTTCGTGCGGCGGTGAGAGTCACGCGGATGACGACGTTCGGTGCCTGCTTTGACGGTGAGGTGCGGGCTATCTGTGGGGTGACGACTCGTTGTCGCTGGAACGCAGGTTGTTAGCGTGGCGTCGCCCGTGAGCACGCGCCCAAGACGGGTGTTGCTCTTCGCAATCGAGCGGAAAATCAGGAGCCCATGAGCGAGCCCACCCCCGACATCCCTGAGTCTCCACAGCAACCGCACGCCCTTGGACACGGCGTGGAGCAGCCCTATCCGGCCCAGCCGCAACAGCCGTACGCGCATCAGCAGCCGTACGGGGCTGTCCCGCCTCAATGGGGCGCGGCTCCTCCGACTGTGGTGACGCCGCCGAATACGTCGGGGACAACGTTGGCCTACTCGCTCATCGGTGGGCTCATCGGTGGGTTCCTCGGTGTGCTCGCGTGTGGGGCCCTGGTGGCGATTGCGGTCAGCGAGGCCGGGGGTTCGTGGGATTACATCAACGAGGACCGCGTCGTCATGATGATGGTCTTCTTCGGTGTCGGTGGGGCCTTCGCCTGTGGGCTGCTCGGCTTGTTGATCGGCTCGTCGAAAGCTGCCGCCGAACGCCGCCAGTTCCAAGCTCGGTACAGCCTCCAGCCGGTGTGGCCGACGGCGGGTGGCTACGGTCCTACAGGCCAGTACCCGGGCAGCGCGCCGCACCCGACCACTGCGGCAGGTTCCGAGGAGGGGTAGCAGAAGTCCCGTGGGGGACTGGATTGCGTGTGTGTCCGGGGCGGGCCTGCGCTGATACCGCGTCGGCCGGAACCGGTGGAGAAGGTCGGTGCTCTCCCCCACCGGCTACAGACGAGGACACCATGACCATGGACGCCCAGGTCGAGCAGCGTCGACAGGAACGACGCGCAGCAGCGAAGGCCCGCGCCACACGCGATCACCCGCGCCCCACAGAGGCACCGAAGACGACAACAGACGGGGGATACAACACGGCTTCACCGTCACCACACTCGACGGAACACCCACCGATTTCGTGCCCGTGCACCAGCGGGTGGCCTACACCGAAGAAGTCGCTGCGCTGCGCGCTCACGGCTACGAACCCCTCGGGTTCGGGTATGTCCAACGACTCTAACCCTTCCGCTCTCTCCGGGCAGTTCGTGATGCCTGGTGAAGGGCGCAGTCCGAGCCTCCGGTCCAGAGAAGTTCACCGCGAATTCCAGAGCTTTGATGGCGGTCACGTATCCGCGGTCGATCAGGGGTCTACTCGCTGTCCCAGGGCGTGCGTAATCGGTCTGTCCACGCGATGATGTGGGCGTGCAGCCGATGCACTGCCGGCGACGGGTGGCGTGTACCGATCGCCAGGCCGATGGCACGATCCGCGATGCCGGTGGCACGAAGCGTGGTCACTCCGGTGGTTTCGGTCTCGGACGCGGGCAGCAGCGCAATCCCGAGTCCTTGTGCGACCAACGCCCGGATCGTGTCGAACTCGCTGATCTCGAACGCAATGTACGGATCGAAACCAGCTTCCGCACAGCCCTTTTCGAGTTCCTTGCGGATGTGGTAGGAGGACGGACTGGCGATGAAATGCTCGCCGGACAGTTCACCGAGGTCGACGTGCTTGCGGTGCGCGAGCCGGTGGCTGTCCGCAACATGGAGCAGTAGTCGCTGATGTCCCACAACCGTGGCGGGCAGATCGTCCGGAGGCGGGATCATCACGGCGAGGTCGAGCCGGCCCTCACACACCATCTGCGCGAGCGCTTGCCCGTGGGCTTGCACCAGGTGCAGGCGGATGCGGGGAGCGTGGCGGTGGAACTCGGCGAGCATGGAGGGGACGCTGACCGGACCCAGGGTGAGGGGGAATCCGAAACGAACCACGCCACTGTCGGGGTCGGCGTGATTGCGGACAGTGGTGATCGCCTCATCGAGTTCCCGGATCGCCGATTCGGTGCGCTCGTGGAGTTCGCGTCCGGCGGTGGTCAGCGAGACGCCGCGGCCGACCTGCTGGAACAGCGGCACACCGAGGATCTGTTCGAGTGATTTGATGCGGCGACTGAGCGAGGACTGCGGTACCCGCAGCCGATCGGCGGCGTGAGTGATGTGCCCTTCTCGGGCCGCGGCATCGAAGGCGGTCAGAAGTGGGACGACCGACACCGTTTCGTCCGACAAGAACCAATCCATATTCGGATCATAATACCCATAAAGTCTCATTGGACGGATTGATCGTCGTCGCGCACGCTGGAAGTACCTACGAGACGAAAGCAGGTGCGTCGCCGTGACTCTCCGTCGATCGAGCAATCGGACAAGGCAACTCGACCCCCACTACGATGCCGTGTTGATCGGTGGGGGCATCATGTCGGCGACGTTGGGGGCGTTGCTCACCCGACTCGAGCCCGACTGGTCGGTGCTTGTCCTCGAACGCCTCGACGGCCCGGCCCAGGAGAGCAGCGCGGCATGGAACAACGCGGGTACCGGCCATGCCGGACTGTGCGAGCTGAACTACATGCCCGAGCCCACCGACCCATCCCGAGCCGAAGAGATCGGACGGCAGTTCCGGCTCTCCCGCCAGTTCTGGGCCGCGCTCGTCGAAGCCGGGGAGCTGAACGCATCGTTCGTAAATGCGACACCGCACATGAACGTGGTGTTCGGCGACCGAGATGTCGCCTACCTACGCCGGCGTTACGAGACCTTGCAGCGCTCGCCGCTGTTCTCGGCCATGGAGTACAGCGAAGACCCCGAGGTCATCGCTCGGTGGGCGCCGCTGGTGATGGAAGGCCGCGACGACACCGGTCCGATCGCCGCGACCCGCTACGAGGCGGGCACCGACGTGGATTTCGGTGCCCTGACCCATGACCTGATCCGCGGTATGCGCGACCGGGGCGCCGAGGTGCGGACCGGACACGAGGTGACCCGATTGCGCCGCGTCCCGGACGGCTCATGGACCGTTTCCGGCCGCTCCGGCACCGGCCGCTTCTCGGTGCGTTCGCGGTTCGTGTTCGTCGGCGCCGGCGGGTACGCGCTCAAACTTCTCCAGAAGGCCCGCATCCCGGAAGTACGCGGCTATGCGGTCTTTCCCATCGGCGCCCAGTTCCTGCGCACCGACAACCCGGATCTTGTATCCCGCCACCCGGTGAAGGTCTACAGCCAGGCCGACGTCGGCGCCCCGCCGATGTCGGTGCCGCACCTGGACAAACGGGTGATCGAGGGACGCGTAGCCCTGATGTTCGGTCCCTACGCCACCTTCAGCACACGTCTGCTCCGGCATGGGCGGCTCACCGACCTGTTCACCACAATCCGGCTTGCGAACCTGGCACCGCTAATCGCAGTCGGGATCCAGAACATGGGGTTGGTGCGCTATCTCCTCGGGCAGCTCCTCGCCTCCCGGGGTCGGAAGTTGCGGCAACTGCGCCGCTTCCACCCCGCTGCCCGCGAGGGCGACTGGTCGTTGATCGACGCAGGCCAACGGGCGCAACTGATCAAGCCTCATCCTCGCAGGGTCGGGGTGTTGACCTTCGGTACCGAGGTCGTCACCGGCGCCGAAGGCTCTATTGCAGGTTTGCTTGGTGCCTCGCCCGGTGCCTCGATCGCTCCGGCGGCGATGGTCGACGTGTTGACCACATGTTTTCCCGACCGAATTGAGCACTGGCAGGCGACACTTCAGCAATTGATGTCGGGTCTCGAGCATCCAGGTGACGCCGATCAGTCAGTGGCCGATGCCGTGCTCTCCCGGACCGGAGACATTCTCGGCGTTAGGTAACAATGCTCTTGTTCCTTCTCGGAACGACAGCGGGGGCACGAACCCTTTGGAGTTCGTGACTCTGCTGGTCAGAGTTCGTGGACTGCTCTCCGTGCAGCTCGCGACACCCGGTCGGCAGGCTTTCCCATTTCCGCGTTCCAGAGCTTTATCTGACCAGCGCCAAAGCCGTCCTGAAAGTGACAGCGGAAGGGCAGGCCGTCGCTGAGTGCACCAGTGGCAGAAACCCGGTGTGGGTCTGCTCATTCAAGGGAGGGTCGCAGTGTGACTCCGGACCCTCCATTATGTCGCGGTTGCCCCCGCAAGGCGCTTCTATTGCCCGAGCCAATAGACTGACAGGGTGTGTTACGGGTGGAGGAACGGGGCGGAGGTAGCGTTCTTCGTCCTGTCCTGGCTCGTCGCTGCGGCCGTGCCGGTCGCATCGATGTCCACCGGGGACAGTTCAACGTTGCTGGCGGGCCTGTTGGTTGCGGTCGTTGCCGTTGCAGCGCTTGTGCTCGTCACTTGTGCAGATGACCCCCTGTTCTCCTTCAGTCGGAGCATTCGCGGTCCGACGAGCGAGGAACAACGCCGACGCGGCGAACTCCGCCGACACTCTCATCCCGACACCGCGGGTCGGCCCCGTCCACGAGCACCCGGGTCCCGGTAACGGGGACCCGCACGCGATCTGTCCTGTCGGCCTCGGCGGGGCGTGGACTCGAACGAGGTCGCTGCTGCACGGTCCCCATCCTCATATGTCTTGTTCCTCGAGGATGACCGGAGACCCCTGTTCATGCCCATCCCTGATTCACACGGCGTACCGGCCGTGTCCATTCGCAATGCCCACCGTTGGTTCGGTGACCTGCCTGTTCTGACCGGCGTCGACTTCGATGTCGCCTCCGGCCGATGCTGCGCCGTCGTCGGCGCGAACGGCGCCGGCAAGTCGACCCTGTTGCGATGCGTCGTCGGCGCAGACCGACTCGACGCCGGTGTCATCGACATCGACGGCACACCCGTGGACGAGACTTCCCGGGCCTTCCGGCGCAAGGTCGCCGCGGTTCTCGGCGATGTGCCCGTCTTCGCCCACCTCACAGCCCACGAACACCTGCAACTCGTCGCAACCGGCCACGGGGTGCCCGACCCGTTCGACGCGGCGACACAGGCATTGGCCGAGGTCGACCTACTCGCGGTGAGCGACCGGCTTCCGGTGACCTTCTCGAGCGGGCAGCGTCGCCGGTTGGCGTTGGCCTCAGCGTTCGTCCGGCCCCGCACGCTGCTGGTTCTCGACGAACCCGAACAACACCTCGACACCGCCGGTCGCAGCTGGCTCGCAGCTGTCCTCGCGTCCGAGAAACAGTCGGGCCGAACCGTGCTGATGGTCTCGCACGATGCGGAATTGGTGGACGCGGTCGCCGATCAGGTCGTGGACGCCGACTCATGGTGATCACCGACAACCTCCCTTCCGTGCGGTCGATCCGCACCCTGATCCGGCACTTCGAACGACGCCACGCACCGGCCACCGGTCGGGCAGCGACCCTCGTGCTGGGGGCGCTGGGCCTGTACGTCGGTGCCGGCCTGCTGTGGTGGCTGTTCACGCTGCCGCCGACCGTGCTCACCGCCTCGAGCGTTCTGGTCACCGGGCAGCCGTGGACATCGACGTGGGGATGGGCCGTCGCCGCGGCCGCGGTGGCAGCCGGGGTCGCGGCCGGGCGGGCTGTGGGGCCGGTGACCATCAGTGCTGAACTCGGCTTCTGGGTGAGCTCGACACTGCTCGACCGCGGCGCTCTGGTGCGCAGCCGGGTGGTTGTCGTACTCGGCTGCGGCGCCCTGGTCGGTGCGCTGGCCGGACGCCTTGCAGCGTTCGCCGCGGAGTTGACGATGTGGTTTGCGTTCACCGTCTTGACGACGCTGACCGGAGTCGTCGTCGTTGCGCTCTGCGTTCTCGTTCAGTGCCGACTGCTCGCGCCCGGCACTGTGACCATCCTGAGCCGGATCTGTGCCCTGGGGTCGGTAGCGGCGGTCTTCACGGCGACAGCCGGAGTCGATGTTGCGCTGCCGACCCGCTGGTGGCCCGTCGCCGCGGTCGGGGCACTGGCCGCAGCTCTGGCGGCCGTGGCCGTGCGGTCGTGCCACAGGATCGCAGCTGCGGAGCTTGCGGCCGGAGCCGAGACCACAGTGGCTGTGTCCGCGTCGGCGACCGCCTTGGACATCTCGGTGCTGCTGGGCGCGCTCGAGCACGCATCGTGGCGACGCATCGGACGCCGACGCACCCGCTCGTTCTCCGGTGGGCTTGCCTGGGCGCTGATCCGATCCGATGTGCTCCGTCACGTTCGCAGACCGGTCTCTCTGTTGCTGGCGTTCTGTGCCATCGGAGCGGCGGGTATTGCACCGATGGTGGCAACACCACCGGCGGTGGCCGTGCTATACCTCGCCGCGGTCTTCATCGTGGCGATGATCTTCAGTGCGGGGCTCCGGGATGTCTTCCGCGACCGCGATTTCGGTGCCGTGCTCGGTGTCGACGACCGGCGGATACGGTGGCCGCTGACCGTCGTGCCGGGTGTGGCCGCGGCACTGGCGGCCATATCTATGACACTCCTGACCGATAGCACGGTCACAACGTTGGCGATCGGCCTGGTCGGGGGCTGCGCAGCCGCGTACCGAGTACGCACCCGACCGTCGATCCGGTACGACGGTTTGATCCTGGAAACCGCCGTGGGACAAATCCCGGTCGATCTGCTCCGGCAATGGCTTCGCGGACCGGACGTGCTGCTCGCCGCGGCATGGTTGGCTGCACTGTTCAGCTGAGTGCCGAGCAGGAAAGTGTTGGCCGGTGGTGCAGTCGGCTTACCTCGGGTGACATAAGCATGGTGTCGGATCACTGTAATTGACGGGTGAATTGGGCCGGCCGCCCATGTCCAGAGCTGCCTAACCGACCTTGCGGAGCGTAGATGGTGGTCCTGCGACTTCGGACGAGACAACAGCACAAATCCGATTCCCTGGGGTCACCAGCATCCATAGCGCAGCGGACGTGCCGATCAATTCACGTTGGACTAGCCGATCCAACGAAACGGGGTCACGAACCCTTTCGAGTTCGTGACCCCGTCCGTCGCAGTTCATGGAACTGCTCCCCTCCCCCAGGATGAAGAAGCGTGTTTCTACGGTCGGCGGGCCGATCAGGGGTGGACTGCCTGGTCGGCCCGCCGCTGCATCTGTGGCTGCGCGGCCACTTCGACCGAAAGGGCTGATCGATGTCCGCGATCGCACTCGGAAATTCTGGTCGCCGCTGGGACCGGGCTGTTTCACCTCCTGGTGCGGGGATCCGGGACCGGGACGAATTCGATGCCTGCAGCGCAGGCGCGCAACCACCGTTCGTCTACACCAGCCAGTGGGCCATCGCGAAGGTGTACTCACAGCGCGCTGCGGACGTGGTGGCCACCGCTGTGGCCACCGCTGTGACCACCGGTGTGGCCATCGGCGTGCTCGACTGGCTGCTCTCGCGCTGGGGTGCTGTCCGCCGCGGTGTTCGGCTGTGCCGCACCCGCGGTGGGCTCCTCACATCGTCGACGGGTCCACACATTGGCCTTCGACACGAAGAGGATCCCCGATGACCGAATTGCTGTCTCAGCGGCTGCGTGCCGCCCGCACCAAGAACGATCTGATGGCGCTGCGTGACGCCGTGGCCGCCGAGGTGAACAGCGGCAGCCCTGTAGGTGTTTCGGATGACGACGTGGCCTGCGCCGGTGCGCAGGGCCCGGATGCACTCAGCAGCCTCGTCGCCGAGTCCGCGGCGTGGCGTGCCATGTCGGCGTTGCCTGCGTTGCTGCCCTATATCGACGGTGAGTGCGACGACTTCGAATCGGCTTTGGCTGATCTGCTCGCTGACCTGCGTCATCTCGCCGACCTGCTCGGTGTCGACTGGGGTGAGGCCGAGTATCGAGGGCAGGGATATCACGGTGAGGAAGCTGTCGCTTCCCGCTGACTCGGTGGGGCGTGGACCCGGGGTAGAGGCTTCACCTCGAGTCCCCGCTCCCCCAGGGGGAGCGCTGTCCGGCTGACCCGGCCATGGATGGAAGGGTCGCCACCAGCGTGGACACCTCTGGATGCGCGGACGACAGGACCGGTCGCGCTGCCGAACTCCCGCACAGACACCCGTGTCTGCCCATTCACCAGAAGCCGCCGCTTCGTTCTCCCCGATCCCTGTCCGGACCTGTTGCCGGCGACCTGCGGCAGGGCTGGGGGTGCTTCATGTTCGGTGCCGCGCTCGAAAAGTGCCGGGAACAAGCTGATCTCGTCATCAACGGACACGAGCCCCTGGAGGCAGACATGCAGGCACTTCGGATTTCGACGGACGCGAACGTTTCTCGTATCGACCTGGTGGAGGGTGGCCGCAAGATCAGCGACGGTCTGCGCGCGGAGATCGGCTGCCAGTTCTTCGATGTGGTGTCGTTGCCGGACGGCAACGGTGGGCGCATCGATATGTGGCTCGACGACGAAGGTATGTACGGCGTGGGAGTCAACCCCGCTGCCAGCTTCGTCGCCCGCCGTTTGGCCCCGGCGGTGCAGCAGTTCTTCTTCGGCAATGTGGTGTTCGCATCGTCCGACGACGAGGGCGAGACCATCGCACTGTCGGACCGCCAGGTCCACACGATCCTCGAGGCGCTCGCTGTGGCTGCCTGCCCCGATCCGGAGCAGCGCGCCGACTGGGTGGCTGTGGCGGCTCGCCGGTTCGGGGTTGCCTCCCCCACCCGGGTCTGACCCGCGATTCCTCGTTGTTCTCCGCGCCCGGCTTCCCCTGGGTGCGGAGAACAACGGGGGTGTTGTTCGACGTAGGTGCCGTGTGCGGCGCTGTCCGCCAGCTTTCTGTCGTGTCCGTTGACGTCATCGAAAGAGCTGGTGGCAGCGCTGTTCACGGTGCCGCGCCCGTGGGTGCCTCAGATGAGGGTTAGTGGCGTATCCACTGTTCGACGATGAGGGGTTACCCATGAATCTCACGGATCTGCCGCACATGACCTGGACCGAGTTCTCGCGCACCGCGCTGCCGAAGTTGAAGGCTGGGGCGCGCGAGGACAGCCCCCAGTACGTGTTGTGCCCGTACGACAGCATGGAGAAGTTTTATCGGCGCGTTGTGGTGGTCACCGACACGGTGAGCGTGCCGACGGTGGTGCGTGCCCCGCGTGCACGGTCGAATCGGAAGCCGGCCGCGGTGGCGTTGCCGGACCTCGCCGCGCTGACCTTGCCTCTGGCGCAGTCGATTGTGCGTGTGGGCACCGACTACATCGTGCTTCGGCAGCTGTTCACCGATGCGCTGGTGCGGGACCGGTTTCCCAGCGGTGAAGAGTCTGTGCGGGGCGTGGCGGCGGCCTGATCGCTGCTCGCGCTGCGTGTTCGGGGCAAACGATCGTTGCTAGTGTGTCGTTATCGGTGTTTGCCTCACCGGATCGGAACGGCCGCAACGCACATGTGCGTTGCGGCCGTTTCTTGTGTCGGAAGGGATGCCCATGACTGGGGACTCAGAGCGGGCTCGAAGAATGCTGGTGGTCTACGGCTGGAGCCACAGGTAGCCGCTGGTTCCCCAGCTGGGTCCGCCGTTGAGATAGGTGTTGGCGGTTGTGGTCAGCAGGCTCAGGCCCTGTCCGGGAGTGACCACGGTGGTGGTGCGGCCGTCGGCGATGGTGACCGGGTGGGTGTGGGTGAACGGGGCGATGCCGTTGATCCAGGTGATGTTGGTGGGCACTTCGCAACCGGGGATCGATCCGTAGGTGCCGTTCGGGGTGAAGATCACCTCGGCCTGGTCGGGGCGGCCGGGGACGTGCTCGAATGCGACGTCGATGCTGCCGTGGCACTGCCCGGACGGGATCGGCACGATGGCGGTGCCCGTGACCTGCAGGGTCTGTACTGGAGCGGCTGCCGAGGTTCCGGTGGTGACCAGTGCTGCGCCGGCGGCGACAGCGAGGGCGGAGGCAGCGAGGGCCGCTGCGCGGGTGATGCGTCGGCGAATCGACATGAACGAGGTCCTTTCGATGGGTGGTCGGAAGGTCACCGTACTGACGGCGGTTCTGCTCTTCGGTGCGCTTATCGGCTCCGCAGCGGGGGTGGGCCTGTCCACCGGCGTGGTCCGTGCCGGCATGAACGGCGATGGATCCGCCTGCGTGAGTGCGCAGGTCCGGTGCGTGTGTCGTGCAGGTGCGGGCTCCGTGGGTGCCGCGCTGTGTCTGGCTTCGGGAGAGAACTGGTGCGTACCGGTTGTCGAGGAAGGGAGTTCAGCGATGAAGGAGATCAGCCGACGTGGGGATGCGCTGCAGGCCGTTGCGAACGTGGCGGCACGTCTCGAGGCGCTGCAGCCGTTTCTCAGCTACGGCCCGAATTTTCGGCCGCGGGTGGCCGACGAGCTCGCTCGCGCGCACCGTGCCTGGCACATCGAGGCGGCGGGGTCGTTCTTGGTGACCGCTGAGATCGCGGCGGGGCTGCGGCCGGAAGCGGATTACCGTGACCGCTGCGCGCCGGAGGTGTTCGACAGGTCTCCGCAGGTCCTGGCTGCTGTGGTCTGAGCGGGGGGAAGGGCACCGGTGGGTGCGGGGTGAGTAACTCCTCTGCACCCACCGGACGCACGGCGACTGTGTTCGTGGGGACAGGATCTGCTCAGTTGCACCGACCGGTAATGCTGTGTCAGGCACAGTATCTGTGTGGTCGGTGTAGGCAATACACCACATATGCGGTGAGCTGCGTAAATAGTCTATTTTTTGTCTCTGTTCTTCGCCTTTTGGGTCGAGCGCGGTGGAACGGTCGGGGAGTTGTCCCGAGGGGACATGCGGCGGATGTGCGCGGGAGTGGTGAGCCCGGGTGTGACGGTCGGGTCTGCTACCTTCACGATCAGAGCCACGTTGCATGGCTGACCCCGACGTTGCCGACCGGTGCCCGCATCACCACTTCGGCCGCGCCTGAGGGCGAGGTCCCCCGGATCTGCAACCCTTGCTGACCGTCACATCCGTCCGTGGTGGATGCGGGACGCCGCGACGGCCATGTGATCGGAGCCCGCCATGACCAAGAACTCCGCCCGTAAGAAGGCTGCTCGCGCCTATCAGGCCGCGCATCCCGGTACGACCTTTCCGGAGGCCATGCGTGCGGTGGCTCGCGGCGAGGACCCGACCTCTGCTGCCGACAGTGCCGCGCAACCGCAACCCTCCCGGGCAGGTGTCGACCCTCAGGTTCGGGATCAGGTGATCGCCGCTTTGACCGCTCTGGCGCGCAGTGTCCGCGAAGACGGCAGCGCAATCGATTTCGCTGACGAACTCGCCCGCATCCTTGCCAGCGTCACTGCGAATGTCGGTTCGGTCGAGAAGCTCCTCATCGGACGCCCAGGCTCGTGGGAGGCCGGCCTCGTCGCTCAACTCGTCAACGGCACGGTGATGGAGGAGGACTTGCCACGGTGGCGAACTGTGCCTGTCCGGGTGGTGCTGGACCTCGACGATCACTGGTACTACGCGGGGCTCGAGCAGGTCTACGACGAGGACATCGACGCGCTTGAACGGCTCCGCGGCGAAGACGTCGGCGACCCCGCTCGGGATCAGGCGTTGGTGGACGAGATCGATGCGATCGACGAACTCGTCGATCAGGACCGTCGGTCCTATATCGAGGCGTGGACCGGGCATGCGCGAGAGGCCGCACTCGAACTCGGTATCGAGGTGCCGATCACGGTTGTCGTTGGGGAGGACACGCGTTCGTACGAGGATCTTGATTCGGTCACCGACCACATCGAACGACGGGCCCGTGAGCGAACCCCGCATCCGGTGGTACCCGAACTCGGAGAGTTGGTGAGGCGGAGGAATCATTCGCCGGAGGATCTTGCGGGGCGTATCCGGGCAGCGGGGAGGAGCTATCGCGAGCGGGTCGCTGATCGGTAGAGCAGGGCTGTGGGGTGGGGGCTGTCGTCGAGTTGCTGTCCTCGTCGGTGTGCCCCCGCCATGGTGATACAATTTCGTATAACACCAGTTGAGGAGATGGTTCCTGTGTCACTTGCATACGAACCGGAGATCGGACGCCGACTACGAGCGGTGCCCGCCCGCAACGAACTGGCCAAGATCCTCAAACTCCGCGCCGTCCACGACGCCGTGCAGGCCGGCTGGCCTCAGCGCCGCATCGCCGAGGCGCTCGGCGTCGAACAACCCGAGGTCAGCCGCCTGGCCAAAACAGCACGGCTCACCCCGCACGTCTGCGAGCGCAGCCCGCGTTAGGTGCTGCTCGAACACGCCGCCGGCGTAATCGACCACGCGGCGATGATGCGCGAACTCGAGAAGTGGAACTACACCTTCGGCACCACCGACCCCACCGGAGAGACCTACCTGCCCGGCACCTGGGATCAGATCGAACGCGCCGGAGATCTGTTGTCCGACGAGGACTACCAGCACCTACTGAAGATCACCGCCGCCCGACGCAACGCCGCAGGGCGCGCGTAGTGGCGGACCTGCGCGCAGCCACAGCTGCAGTCCTCGAGCGCATGTGCGCGGCCGGTGGCACCCTCGACCGAGGCGGTGCCACCGCCTCACACCGGCTCTACGCCAGCGACCCGCATCGGCGTCGCACCGTCGACCGGCTCATCGAGCGCTACCTCGCCGAACAGCACAACGTGGTCCTCGAAGGCCAGTTCTGCGCCATCGCCACCGCCGGGGTACCCGGCGCCGGGAAATCCACCAGCATCAAACGCCACGGCCTCGCCGGGCAAGGCTGGCGCGTTCTCGACGCCGACCGCGTCAAAGACCACCTCATCCGCGACGCCCTCGACACCGGTATCTACCGGAGCATTCTCGAGATCGAACTGCCCGACGGCGGGACCATCATGCCCCGCGAGCTGGCCACCCTCGTGCACACCGAATCGACGAAGGTCCTCGACGCCATGCAAGAGGTGTGCATGCAGCGCGGGGAGAACATCGTCATCGAAGGCACCTTCAGCTGGCCCGGACTCGGCGAACGCCTGTTGCGGCAACTCGGCGCCGCCGGCTACGAACGCTTCACCATCATGGACGTCGAAGTCCCCCGCGAACGCGCCCAACAGCAAGCCCTGCAACGCTGGTGGGACGGCCGCCAGAACTCCGAGGACGGTCTCGGAGGCCGGTTCACTCCCGCCGCGGTCATCGCCGCGCTGTATCCAGGCGATGGCACCGGCACGATCTGCGCCGCCAACGCCCGTGCCGCCTTCGACCACCCTCTCACCGCCGAGATCCACTCGGTCGAACTGCTCGTCGACGACTACACCAGCGGCGAGCTGATCCAACGAGTCGCCACCCGCTGCGACGGCATCCTCAGCTACGAATCGGCCACCGAACACTCCGACACCTGAGAGCAACCGCTCGTCCGCGGAAATCACCGCAGCCGTCTGCGTCGGGAACCGCGCTGTTCTCATCGTCGTTGTGCGTGTGCACTGCTCATCGATTCCAGGAGAAACGCTTTGACCGAATCCGACCCGTTGTGGCACTACACCGATGCAGGTGGTCTGCTCGGCATCCTCGGGAGCAACCCGGAGCCGCGAGAATCCGGTGTCGTGGGTCCGCAGAAGTGCCAGCCGTCGTTTCGCGCAACAGCGGTCGAGTACCTCAACGACAGTCGGGAATTGATTCACGGCCTGGGAATCATCAAGAAGCAGGTGCTTATTCCCCGTGCCGAACAACTGGAGGCGATCGACTACCGGTCGGATGAGCCTCACCGGGTCGTCAACTCGAAGGAAAAGGCCGACTTCCTGCGCAAGCTCTGCGAGACGATCGACAGGGTGGAGCAGCGCACCTACAGCAACCACATCCACTGCTACGTCACATCGTTCTCCGAACACAAAGATGTGCTCAGCCAGTGGCGCGCCTACTGCGGTGGACTCGACGGATTCGCCATCGGCATCCGCAGGGATGCGCTCCCCGACCACCAGGAGGCGAAGGCCAAGAAGGTGCTGTACGACGACAACCCCACGTCGTGGACAACAGTGACCGACTACGTGAAGAGATGGGTGGATAGGCGTCTCCACCGCACAGAAGCCCCCGAGACCAGTCCCGGAATGCTCGACCAGTGCATCCGGGAGTTGTCCCGCTATGCAACGCAGTTCAAGCACAACGGCTTCCGCGAGGAAGGGGAATGGCGAGTCATTCACCTCGGCATGAGCGAGGGACCGACCTACCGCAACCGCGGAGCGAAGCTCATCCCGTACGTCACCTGGTCACTGCCCGCCGACGCCGTCGTCGCTGTCCGGGTCGGCCCCGGACCGAATCAGCACGAGAACTACCTGGCAGCCCAGGGAGCTCTGCACGCGTTCGGCTACACCACGGCCGCGAAGAACCTGACCGTCTCCCCCACCCCGTACCGATAACCGCCGTCGGTCAGGCGACGTACCGGGCCGCACGAGTTCGGTTCAGGCGTCGCCGGCCGCGGAGCCGTTGAGCACTGGGTATTCGCCGCTGAGGACTGCGGCGATCCGGGCGGCGAGCTCGTCGGCCTCGCGTTCGACCTCATCGAGTGCGTCACCCACCCCGCTGAGCAACGTCTGCGCATCCGCGCGAGCCCGCAACCCGGATCGCACATCCCACTCCCCCAGCTCGGGTTCGGGGACGCTGTCCACCATCGGGTCGTCGTCGACATTCCAGTCCGGTTCGTCGTCCCAGCGGCGTCGGCGCCGGCTCCCGGTGCCGTCGAGTCGGGCCGTGAGGATCTCGGCGATGGTGGTGGCGCGTAACCCGCGGGGCTGGCCTGCGTGCTGCAGGGAGCCCATACCGAGACCGCCCCAGCGATCGATCGGCAACAGCAGTGGTCCGTCGTCGCGGATCGGCGGCAGCGGGGCGTAGGACTCGACCGACGTGTCGGTGAGGGGCCGGGCTTTGATCAACGCTTCTTCCAATGCGTCGTTGATCAGCCATTTGTCCATGAACGCCAGCAACCGTGCCCATCGCAGGAACACCGCAGCCGGGCAATACCGGGGATCGTCTTCCGGGGCGGCGCTGATCCATATGCCCCCGACCTTGATCTGCAAGGCTGCGTCGATGACACGGGCATCGCTGCGCTGGAGTCGTTCCATCTGCCGGTAGGAGATGCCCATCGCCTCGGACAGCACGATCAGTAGTGCGTCTCGGCGGCCGAACAAACCCGACGGCCAACCCGCTGTCGGCAACGCAGCGACCACCGCTGCAGCAGGGTTGTCTGCCCACGGCAACGGCGGGGACATGACAGAGGCCGAGGTGGTGGTCTTCGCGGGTACCGGCGCGGCGGCACGGGCGTGAGCTGCGCGCACTGCTGCGAGGCGTTTGCGTTGCGTCTGGGCCGCGGCGGGATTGGCGCGCAGGAACCCGATCAAGGTGTCTCGGGTGGCGGGTATCGCCGGAACTCCCATTCCGGCGCACCAGTCCGCGTAGAGCGCGTACTGCGATCGCAGATGTGCAGGTAGTGCCCCTTCGAGCCTGTCCGTCTCCGCGCGTGCCGGCATGGCCAAACGATAGCCACTACCTGCGACTCTTCTGGTCGGGGCCGACAGATGTCAACGATGTGTGCCGTACACCCGAACGGCGTTTGGCACAGTTGTTCTTGTCAGCGCGAACACCATCGCGTTGACAGAAGGAGAAGTGTTTCCGACATGCCGATCTGCGATCCTCCCCCCTTCGCAGTTCGGCGGCGCCGCCCCGCAAGTTATCCCCCCGATTGCGGGTCGGCGCACCGGCCGGAGCTGTACCCCTGACACAGTTCCGGTCCGCCCGTCCTTTTCTGCACCTCCCCGCAGAGAAGGACGGGAACTCCCGCAAGGCGCCGGGATGCTGTGCCCTCCCCCCCTGCACAGCATCCCGGCGTCCCCGCCCCCTCGCAGCGACTCCCCGGCTGCGAGGGGCGGATCCGTTTTAGGGCATCGACAGGTCAGAAACCGAGTTGGGTGACGGCGTTGTTCTGCGCCGGAGTGCGTTCACGTGCATAGATCTCCACAGTCGCCGCAGACTTGTGGCCGGTCTGGCGCATGATCGCGTGCGCGCTCGCACCGGCGGTGAGTGAGTCGGTGACGAACCCCGCCCGCGGTGAGTGCCCCCCGAGCTGTCGTACTTCGTCCTCGGTGAACCCCGCGCTGCGGGCGCGCGAACGGATCACCTCATGGATCGCGGCCCCCGACAACCGGGTATCTCCCACGTTGCCGTGCTTGTCGATCTTCCGGAACACCGGTGCCTGCCCATCGGCCGGCGTCACCCGCTGATCTCGGCAGACGTGCTGCGTGAACGGTGCGGCGTTGGCCAGGACCCGGATCACGGCGGCTCGGCCACCGTCGTCGAATGCGGTCACCACCTGCAGCCACCGCTGGTAGGCGCACACCGGGCACCGGTGATGGTCCGTCCCGAACGGTGCAACCTTGACCTGTCCACCGCCGTCCTGGTCGGTCTTCGACACGCGCACCGTGAGGTGCAGACCGTCGACGGGGTGCCTGCGCACATCGGTGAACCGCAGTTCGGACAGCTCCGAACGGCGGAACGCGCCGGCGAACGCCAGCCACAGCAACGCCGAGTCGCGACGTTCGCGCAGGTGCTCGGGCCAGGTGGTGGCTGACGCGCGCGCTGCGGTCACCATCGCTTCGATGTCGGTCATGCCGAGGGCTTCTCGGCGGCGCGATGTGCGTCGGGGGTCTCGGGCGGCGGCGCGTTGGAGTCCGGACAGTGTCGATGCGACGAGCTGGCTGGCCCCGGGCGGCGGTTCGTTCGCGGCCCGGTGGAAGTAGTTGATGGAGGCGACCCACCGACGCAGGGTGCTCGGTGCGGACGGTTTCGCATGGAGGGTCGGATCAGCGGCTTCGGTCAGGTATGCGGCGACGGTTTCCGGTGCTGCCGGCAGCGCGGGCACCGAGTTCGCGGCGCACCACCGGGCAAACCGGTTCCAGTCCGATCGGTAGGCGCGGGTGGTGGCCGAGGACTGGGACTGCTCGATTGCCGCGACGACGCGGGCTTTGGCGTCGTCGCCTCCGCGACCCCACACGCCGACCTGTCCGCCTTCGGGTGCGACGGTCGATACAGCAGTGATGCTCGTCAGCGGTGGCACGTCCATGTCCGAAACCGTATCGGGGCCTGCCGACTCCGCCCGCTACCGCGACGGGTGGAGTGTCGGTAGGCCACAGCATCGGTAGGCCACAGCATCGGTAGGCCACAGCATCGGCAGGTCACAGCATCGGCAGGTCACAGCATCGGTAGGTCACAGCATCGGTAGGTCACAGCATCGGTAGGTCACAGCATCGGTAGGTCACAGCATCGGTAGGTCACAGCATCGGCAGCACCCCGAAGGCCACGAGATTCCAGATCAGGTGGGCGCTGACGGCAGGCCAGATCGAGCGGGTGGCCAGCACCAGCGGGTAGATCACCGCACCGAACAGCCCGGCCATGATGACGTTGAGCCAGCTGTAGTCGGCATGGATCATGCCGAACGCGACGGTCGACAGCAGCCAGCCGCCGCCGACGGCCACGGCTGTCAGAGCCGTGCGGGAGCGGCCGGTCACCGCGTCGCGAAGCTGCCAGCACACCAAACCGGGGCTACGGAAGACGAGTTCTTCCCAGAGCACCCCGAGGCCAACAGCAACGATGACCAGGCCGACGGGCATGCCTGCGTACCAGCTGCTTCGAGGATCGGCGGTGTGCGTCGGCAGCACGCCGAGAAGCTGGGCGAGGAGTGGAACAAGAACATGCACCTGCGTATAGATCCAGGCTGCCGGGACGGCGAAAACGAACACCACGGCCTGTAATGCCCGATACCGAGTTCCTATGCGAGGCAGCTCGAACCCCGAGTACTTCAGGGCGTGCGCCAGGTAGAGCCGCCATTGTCTGAACCATTCGCGTGGCTGGACCGACGGCAGCACCATCACGAGTGTGGGTATGGCGCCAGCCGCGATGATCACCGTTGCCAGGAGCGCGACGAGGGTGACCGTCAGATTTGCTTCCGGCCGAAACCAGTCGGCCAGCAGACCACATGTGATGCCCCCCAAACACAGCGCCAGCATGGTGAATGCGGCGATCGAGCCAGTGGGTATCGGGGTGGGGCGCACGGGGGTCGGTGTCATGGTGTCGATCTCAGCATCGGCCTCCGACATGTGCGGAAAGTTCCTGATAGAGCCTGAATGAACATAATCGATGCAGGTCAACAGGTCTGTGGTGTACAGCATGCACAGATGGTCTGTGCAGCTTTGCTGCTCTGTTATTCGTGACGAGCCGTGCAGGCGACAGGCTCGGTGCCCTGTCCTGGCCAGAGTGGGTCTCGCGGCCGCGCGAAGGAAGGTCGAGCAGCGCCACCCGGGGACATGCCGGATGCCCTGAAAGAGGGCGTCGCGCACGGTCATCACCGGAACGGTGATCGTTACCTTGCCCGGCATGTGCCGATCGATCGAAGAGGGGGGCCGGCGATGCCCCAGCTGTGGGGGTTACGCCGCGGCCGCCCGCGCGAACAGCAACCGGGCCCGCAATCGCAAAGTGCGGTCCCTGGTGGTGGCTCACCTCAAGCAGCAAGGTCTGTTCGACACCGCCGCAGCCGTCCAAGGAGCCGCCCCGAGCATGCTTCCGGAACTGATCGACAAGCTCGGTATCGATGAATCGGCGTTCGGCGGCCTCACGTTGCCCAGCACCCACTCGCACCCGCCGTCGGCCGCGGACATCCTGGCGATCGCCGCGGCCGAGCGTGACGCCATGAGCAGCCCGGAACGGGCCGCGCTGGAGCAGGCCCGCGCGGAACTCGAGGCAGCCAAGGTCGAACAGCGGGAAGCGAAACGTGCCTACTACCGGGCGCGACGTGCCGCGATGGAAGCCACCCGCAACGGCGATCCCCACGAGATCTCCCTGGCCGAGGCCGAACGCGACAAGCTACGCGCGCTCTACGTCGCTGCGAACGATCGTCTCGGCGAAGCGAAATCGAACCTGCTGATCGCCGAATACGACTACCACGGCACCGTCGACGAACACACCCGCGACGAGTACCTCGCGGAACTGTCCCCCGCCGACCAGGACATCATCGCCGCGGCCGCCACCGCGCAGCACCTGCAGACTGCGGTCGAGACTCTGGTCACCAACAACCCCATCGCCATTTCCGATGTGGACCGCGACACCAGCATCTACACGGCCGGCACCTTCACCGCTGCCCTCAGCAACGGCGACGACACCGTGGAGGGGCGACTGCTCGACGGTGGAACAGCGATCTACCGATCCGGATACGGCGAGTTCCTCGTCCTGCAGGATCCTGGCAACGGCGTGTACGTGCCGGTGGCCACGGCTTTCTCCAAAGCAGACGCGGTTGCGAAGGCCAACCGCGTCCCGATCTTCACCGGCCTGACCAATCCGGGTCCCGATGCGGACCCGCTGGACAAGCAACGAGCTGAAACCAACAGAGTTGCCGTTCTGGCACTGTCCAAAGCTGCTGCGGTCGACGGCGATCTCAGCGATGCCAGCGCACGCCTCACCGCGCAGCTCGATACCGCTGCCGAGGAGTTCGCCGAGGCACTGGGTGGGGCCCGGGTCCGCAACGAGGTTCATCAGGGAGCGAGCCGGCACCGCAAACGACTACGAGAACAAGCTGCCGAGGACGCCGGTGCGGCGGCGCGGGCGGCTGCCCTGGCGGCCGGTGCCAGCGCTGAAGACGCCGAGGTTGCCTACCGGAAGGCTCGCCGCGCCAAGCTCGGCACCCCCACTATCGGTGGCGGCGTCATTCCTCTGTTCGACCACAAGATTCCACCGGAGTCCCTGGGTGATGAGAAGTACGCGAGCTTGACCCGGTCGGGGATCCGCGCGTTCGGCAAGGAGACCGCTGGCGACTATGCAGTGATCTCCTCCCGGCTCGGCAACCCCACAGCCTGGGGATTCGCCACTACATCGGGCACCGTACAGACCTCGTCGATGACGCAACTGACCAGCGACTTCGAGCCGTACATGAAAGAACACATCGATTCGAATCAGCGCAGCGCACTGCGGGCATACACCGGGCACTCGTACCGTGCCCTCAATGCAGCGATCACGGGCCGCGACAAGAACCCTTCTCCGACAACCAAGTCCACAGTTGCCACCTTGACCACCACGTTCGAACAGTTCGCAGAGAAGAACACCAACACAACTCCGATGACGGTGATGCGCGGTACCCGAGTGCCCAGTGGCTGGAAAGGTACCGCCGATCAGTATCTGGATTCGGCGTTCACGGTCGGCGCGAAGATGCAGATGGGCAAGGTCACCAGCGCTACCACCCGCGCGCAGACCGCGGTGTCCTTCGCCCAATCCGAAGGGACACCCACCCATCCGGCCTATCTGATGGTCATCCGCACCCGTCATGGGATGCCGGTCTCTTCGCTGTCCGCTCACCCTGGTGAGGACGAGGTGATCATCCCTCCAGGATCGGACCTGCGATGTGTGCACGTCGACAAGGCCGGCATCAACGGCATTCCCACCGTGTATCTGGTCGCCGAGGACATCGTCGCCGAGGCCGACGAGGGAATCACCGTGTGAGCCCACTCGAACAACGATGTGCCGCACTCGCATTGCCGGGATCTGACACTGATGGACGTCAATCACCTACTCGCTCCCTCGGAGGCCACACATGAACTGTTCCAACTGTGGACAACGCATCGAACGCATCCCGTTCGGTGGCTACAAGCACGTCGGCTCCGCCCCCTTCAGCCTGTGCGGCGGCAAGATCGTCGAACCGGTTCGATCCGACACCGCGACGACCGACACCGGAGTGTCTGCGATGGTGCAGCGCTCGTAGTCGACTACCGGGGCGGATCTGTCGGACCTAGCGGTGACCATCAATCTCAGTCGGTGACCGCTGCCGGTCACCGGTGGGGTCACACACCTGGACGGTGTGTGACCCCACACGTGATGAAGAACGGAGAACATCTATGAGCGTGGACGGGTTCGTGTTCGTCGACCTCGAAACAACGGGCACTGTCGCATCCGAGCACGAGATCCTCGAAATCGGGTTCGCGCTGTACTCGGCCGATCTCGAACCGCTCGAACGGCTGGTGCTGCTGCCGATCACTACGGCCACCTCCGCTGTGATCGAACGAATGAGAACCGACCCCACCTTGGAGTTCGTGGGCCGGATGCACACTCACAACGGTCTGCTCGCAGAGCTTGAAGCGGCCATCGATGCATCCGAGGCGCTACCTGCAGATTTGAGTGGCTACCAAGACGTCATCGTCGACACTCTGCTGCGGTGGGGGGTGGATGGATCTACCCCACTCAGTGGCTGTTCGCACCGGATGGACCGCGAGTTCCTGGCCCGGTGGCTGCCGAAAGTCGACACGATGTTCTCCTACCGGATGATCGATGCGCGGTCGTTCTGCGAAGCAGGATTGATCCTCGACGCCGAACGTACGACCGACCGGCTCAAGCTGGTCGACGAGTACGGGCAGTCGAACCACCGCGTCGCCGAGGACATGCACTATGCAGCGAATCTGTTGCGGGTGTTCCACGACCGAGCCCCGATCCCCTTTGTCGAAGAACATGCTGTTCTGAGCTGACCGTCGAGACGGCACATGCTGGCCCTGCGCTCCGACTGGTTCGGTGGCGCGGGGCCAGCATCACGTTCGGCCCCCAACATGGTGCTGTCCGAAGTCAGGGTCGTCGACGTGTGGCGGTGCTGACGCCGGCGCGGGTGGTGCCGCACCGAATCAGCCCCAGCGACACCATCGAGCCATGACTGAGAACACCATCGGATCAGCCCCGAGTGCGACCGTGACCGACACTCCGACAACGGTATTCACCGAGCAGCAAATCCTGCACTTCAACCGATTCCTGGACCGCGTCGACCGCGACATCGAGGACCTTCTCGCCGATCAACGGCGCGTTGTCGGATACGGTTTCGCCGCCGCTGTACGGTCCGCTGTTCCCCACGCGACGTCGGCGACTGCGCTGCTCACGCCCGCCGGCCAGATCGGGGTCGTCTACGCGATCAGCGACGGCAACCTCGTGCAGGTGCCCGGACCGGTCATCGGCACCGATCTGCGGCAAGGGCTGCTGTCGGTGATGCGTCGCCTGCCGACGGGCTTGGGAGGCGGGCCGTGGCATCGTGGCGGCGGCACGCTGAATCTCGCGTTCACGCCCGAGATCATCGGACAAGCACCGATCCCTTTCACCACGATCCAGGACCTTCTCGTCGATGCTCTCGAGCGGGTCACGAACCGCACCATCCGCAGGATCGTGATCACCACGGAACTGTGGGACAACGGCTACCACTTCGACGACACCCTTGAGGTGGACTTCACCGACGGCGACGGCGACGAGATCTACTACGAGAACCTCTGCGACTACACACCCGAGTTGCGTGAGCACACAGGTGATCTCGGACCGTGCACTGTCGTGACCATCACCCGAACCGCAGACGGCATCACCATCGACTGACCGTTACCCAGCCATGGCCGGGGACTGGATCCCGGTCGCCACATCAGAAAATGAGGAGATTCGATGACCACCACCAGCGCTGCAGCCCGCGTCATCAACCGTAGGGGCACTGAGATCCGCATCGGCCAAACGTGGGCCGACAACAGCCCCACCCGAGACCCGATCCGCCACTTCACCATCACCGACCTCGAAGCCACCTACGGCAACGTCCAGGCCGTCTGCCACATCACTCACGGCATCGACCGCATCACCGGGGAGAAGGTGTCGCTCGACCGCGTAGTCCGCATCGACATCGACCGTATGCACCCCACCCGCACCGGCTATCGTCTGACCTCCCCCGACGAATCATGACCATCCCGGACAACGCACAGCACGTGCGAGCACCGTGACCGATCAACCTTCGCTTGTCGAGGCGACGGCCCATGGGGTCGTCGCCTCGACATATCGGCACTACAGGGGCGGATCGTCGTCACGTCGTCATGCTGGTCGAGACGAAATGCCAGCATGAGCACCCTCGCCACTGCCAGATCCTCCCGACCTCTGTCCACGCCTGGCATGACCGTCACCACGTCGACATCAGCCGACCACCGCTGCCCCGCCCCCGAACCGCCCCCGCCACACTATGGGCGAACCGACGAAGGAGAAAAGACATGGCCGAACACACGGTCGGACAACACACCATCACCGACGAACAGCTCGACATCATCCGCCAGGCAGTCACCGAAGGCCGCACACCCACGGACATCGCGAACTCACTGGCGCGCATCGCCGATCTCGGAGAGAGCACCACAATGTTCCTCGAAGCTGTGGCGTCCACCATCGCAGAAGGCAAGCCGCTTCCCTGGGAACACTCCTGACCGCTACACCCATACCGTCCCGGTTGTGCTGCGAAACTACCTGGGTATGAGGGTGTTTTCGCAGCACAACCGGGCAATGCTGACGTGGTCGACACCGAGGTGACAGCCGCCCTCGTGTCTCGCCCGAATCAGGCTCAGCCTGTCCGCCCCACGCACCTGGCTCCGAGCCGAAAGACCAGGTGGATGCCGGTGCACCCGGTCACGCGCCGGCAGCGTTCCGTGCCGCACGGTTCAGACCTCCCAGCGATGGTGGTTCTCGTCAACGAACGGAACACCGAGGAGAACCCGATGACCATGACCCCCACCGACGAGATCACCGAGGACAACTTCATCGCCACCGCACTGCACAACGCGGTTGCAGACACCGACGGTGTTCTGGTGGTCTTCCACAACGGCAACTTCGCCGGAGGCCCCACCGACCAGATCGATGCCTACGCAGCGGCCCTCGAAGAGGTCTACGGCGAAAACCAGATCGCGCACATCTTCGACGCCGACACTGTTGCAGGCTGGATCGCCGCCGGTGAACAGGCTGGTGACTGGCACGTCGCCATCGAGCACTACCGCCGCGCCATCGCGGCCTAACAGACCCCGGTAGGTCACCACTGAGGCTGCCCCCTGGGAGGGGACACCCTGACAATGGTTCGTACAAGAACCAGAAGGGATGTTCACATGGGACGCCAGTCTCACTACCCGGAGGAGTTCCGTCGGGACGCGGTCGCGTTGTATCGCGCGGCCGCCGGTGCCCGCACCTACGCGGCGGTGGCTGCGGACCTGGGTATCAGCGGCGAGACGCTGCGGACCTGGGTTCGCAAGGACAACGCCGTTGGTCGAGGTGCGGCGGACCGTGGAGCCGGCGGCGGCGAACCCCCAGCCGAGGAGTTGGCGCGCCTGCGAGCGGAGAACGCCCGGCTGCGCAGTGCGGAGAAGGAATGGCAGCTCGAACGGGAGATCCTGCGCCGGGCAGCGGCCTATTTTGCGCAGGAGATGAAGTGAAGACCTGCCGCTGGGACTTCATCTCCACCCACCGCAGCGAGTTCGGTGTGCAGCGGCTGTGCCGGGTCCTCGGCGCGTCCCGGTCCGGCTACTACCGGCACCTGGCCACCGCCGATGCGCGCACCGAGCGTGCCGCCGAGGAGGCCGCGACCGTGGCGCAGATCCGCCGGATCCATACCGAGCATCGCGGCGGGTACGGTGCACCCCGCATCCACGCCGAACTGCGCGAGCTGGGGGTGTGCATCAACCGCAAACGGGTCACGCGGTTGATGCGTGGCCACTGCATCGTCGGTCGGCATCTGCGCCGTGGCCGGCGCACCACCATCCCCGATTCGCAGGCAGCGACGGTGCCCGATCTGATCGGTCGAGACTTCACCGCCGACGAGCTCGACAGCCGTTGGTGTGGCGATATCACCTACATTCCGGTGGGGTCGTCGTGGTTGTATCTGGCGACGGTGATCGATATCTGTTCGCGTCGGGTGGTGGGCTGGTCCATCGCCGAGCATATGCGTACCGAGCTGGTCACCGATGCACTGCAGATGGCGGTCGACTCCCGTGGTGGCGGCGTGGACGGAGTGATTTTTCACAGCGATCACGGAGCGCAGTACACCTCGACCGCATTTTCGGATTTCTGTGCTGCGCATGGGATTCGACAGAGTCGAGGTCGTGTGGGGTCGAGTTACGACAACGCCCTGGCGGAGTCGTTCTTCCAGAGCCTGAAACGTGAATGGCTACATGGCCGAGGACCGACATCGAAAGCGCGAACGCGTCTGGAGTTGTTCGAGTGGTTGTCGTACTACAACCGGCGGCGACGTCATTCCGCGTTGGGTTATCTGACACCGATCGAGTTCGAACGACGAATGACCGCATCGGCTACGCTCACACTCGCGGCATGAAATCTGGTGTCCACTCTCAAGGGGCAACCTCACCACCTCGACTTCCCCAGTGGTGACCTACCGGTCCACTCCCCCACCGGGCCGCGCCATCTGGCGCGGCCCGAATCGTTTCTCACACCCACCTGTCCGCCCGCCGGACACAGAGAGCGCAACCCTGACCTGTGTCCCCAAAACCGTGTGCCGCGCAGGTCGTGTCCTGCGGCCAGTGTGAAGGCACAGCAGACCCCTATCGACCGACCCGTATCAGGAGATCGCCCATGCCCTTGTCATCCGGCCACACCAACGCTGTCGCGACCCTCACCGTTCGTGTGGCCGACCGCAGACACTCGCCTGTAGGCCTCGCCACCATCCGCACGATCACCATCGCTGGGACATGCCCCCGCTGCGGCGGCCCTCGGGGCGAGCCCTACCCCCACAACTTCTATGACGACGGGGCTTGGCTGGTGGCCGACTGCTGGGACAACCCCTGCGGCCATGTCGACCTGTACAACGCCGTCCTGGCCGAAGCTGAACGCGGTCCTCGCACATGACCTGCGGTAATCAGGGCCGAGGTCCCGTGTCGTCCGTAGCGTCGTCGGGCCACCACTCCCCTCCCCCACCGCTGGTGCGTCCACTGAACCGTGCCGCACTCGATGACGGAAACCGCGATGGTCCGCCCGTCCCTGTTGCCACTGCGAGTGGGAGAACCATGACCGACCTGACCTACACGCGCTCCGCTTTCCCCGACCGCACGTGCCTCGAGCACCTTGCGGATCTCCTCGATCGCCGGAGCGAGACCAACACCGGAGAGTGCGTCGACCAGGCGTACGAATACGCCGACGCCGCCCGCTTCATCGCCGAGGACTTCGAACAGATCACGGCTACCTGGATCGGCACGACTGCCGAACTCGAGGAACTGAGACAGTTCGCCGCCACACACGGGCGCCCGCTTCCGGAGCTGGTGAGCATGCCGCATCTCTCAGGGCAGACCCGCAACGTAGACGACGTCATTATCCCGCAGACCTGCTCGAAGGAGCGTTCATGACCACCACACCCGCCCCCGCCGAGACTTCCGCTGAGCTGTACCCCCTCCAGGTCGAACTGCACGAGCTGTTCAAGGAACAGCGCCAGCTCCAGGAGCGAATCGACGCGGCGGCCATCGGGGCACTGAAGGAATACACAGCGCGGCGCTATCCGACCGCTACGACGCTGATGCTGGACTCGAACGGCAATCCCAACGAATACCTGCCCGTTGCTGTGCACACCGGTGCTGGCGAGGACGTCGTCGACGAAAACGCCGTCGCAGCAGATGAGACGCTTTTCGAGCTCGTCAGGACAGTGCCGATGCAGCTGATCCGCTACGACCGGACCAGCAACCTGTGGAAGATCGCTCTGCGCTGAGCGCACACGATGTGAGATGGCCCCGGCACGACTTGTGCCGGGGCCATCTTCCATAGGTAACGGATCCAGTACCGAACCCGGTATTGCGTAGGTGAAACGTTTGCGTCGTCTGCCCACCGCTGCTCTGTTCGTCACCCTCGTGCTGTCCGGGTGCGGTGGCAACAGCAACGAACAGTCGGACGCACCGACCACCACGCCGACTACGACGGCATCGACTACGACAGCTGCGACCAGCAGCACCACGACTCCCCCGCCGCCGACCACGACGGTCGCGGAGACAACCACCGTCGAACCGATCGCGACGTACACCGAGCCGACCGTTGAGTCCCCGGCCGCAGTCCCGGTTGAGGAGCCGTCCATCCTGCACTGCAACCCGGGAGGCTTCGGTCCGATCGAGACGTACTGGTCCGATGGCACCGTGACGGGGTGGTCCGAATACTGCCAGGGGGTCCTTGAGCAGACCATCGCCGACGAAGTCGCCGCAAACACCCCGGTGTGCGACGGCACCGTCTGCCGGTACCCCTCGGGTGCGACCATGCCGGACCCGGCCGCGCCGAAGACGCCGTCCCCGTGGGTCCAGGACCAGATCGATTGGTTCGACTGCATCGACGCCGGCAACAGCGAGGACTACTGCCGCCAGGCCCTCAACTGAGGAGTCGTCGGGACCGCGGCGGGCGCGTTCGGGGACTCGGTAGTCCCCGGCCACCCGCACCGATGCCTCAGGTGAGCCGATCGGGAGGCTCCCGGCTACCCGATCCAGCCCGAAAACACGGTGAGCAGCACCTTCACGGGTTCAACTGCGGTAATGGAAATTATCGTCGGTGAGCGACCAAACTGTTCAGCCCAACAAGAACAAAGACTCCCGACTCAAAAAACCGCAGGTCAGGTTGTCGATGCACCGAAGATGAGCGAGATAGGCGGGGGCAGATCAACTGGGCCGACCGCAGCTTATAAGCGCTCTGAGCTGCGGTTTTCCTGGAATGACACCTTGACCGGCGCTCTCGTATCATCGAGCCTCTGTCAATCTGTAGCGGCGTGTCCTGTCAATCTTCACTGCATCGCGACATCTGTCCTTCGAACCAGATGCGGTTGCAGTCACGGTGGGACCCGATCGAGCTCTTAGGCAGACTCCCCCGAGCAGCGATCAGGACTAGTGGCCTCAGGCCCCTGTGACCGACGATGTCCCCCGTTGGCGTGCAACAAACCGCTCCGCAGGTCGTTGCGTGTTGAGGAAGGGACGCACTGAGGCCGGTGCAACGCCCACTCGGACGTTGCACCGACCCCGTCGTGGTCCTCTGGAATCGAGATCAGCTCTGAGGGCTGCAATGCCTACGTGGCACCGATAAGCCCGGCCTCGCGAGGCGCGTTGCTGCCAGCAGAGCCGTCACTGAGGTCCGGCAACGGCGGAACACTGAACCCGGCAGCCATTGCAGCGGCTTCGGCCTTCCTGTAGCGGCGCATTGCGGTGCTCGCTGCCCGCGCTCCGGTCAACTCGGCCAACTCGGCGAAGGAAACGTCGGGCCGATTGATCTTGAGCTTTGCGGTCTGCTTCACGGCTTCCTCAAGATCAGCGTTCTCGATGAACTGGAGCAACTCCTCGACGGTTCGGTGCTCGTTGCGCGACTCCGCGGTGTCCCCGAAGGCCGGTGCACTGCGCTTGTCGAACTTTGCGGCAATGTCCTCCTCATCGAGTTGCGCAATACGGGAGGCAACACGTTCAGCGAATGGCACGCGGGGTGCGTCCTCGTCGTTGCCCGTTGCGCGGTCATCCTCCGGCGTTGCGGACACGGTGCCGTTGCTGTCCGCAATGCTGGTGGCTACGACGTGCTCGGGCATTGCGTCCCCAGCAGCGTCGAGGGCCGTTGCAATCTCTTCGGTGGAGCCGACCGCACGGTCAGGCGTCTCGGGGATGAAAGACGACACCGACTCCTCGGCCGCAATGCGAGTGGTCGCGCTACGGCTGCTTGCCGCTGGGGGCGCCGGGCGGGACGTGGTGTCGACCGTTGCGGCCACGGGTCCGTGGTGATTCAGCGCTGCGGAACTGCCTCGTGCACGGACCGTTGCGTTGTCGTCGGCAGGATCTGGCGTTGCGTTGCTGGCATGAGTCGTCGACATTGCATTGCGCGACTCGTCGGCCTGCGATGCAGCGTTTACACGCCCGGAGAAGCGGGCGTTGCGCATCGGTGTCGTTGCAGCGGTCGTGGGACTGTCCATCGTCCGGTCCGCACTCGCAATGGCTCGTGTTGCGTTGCTGACGGGGGTGGTCGGTGTTGCGTTGCCGGCGGGGACGGTGGGTGTTGCGTTGCCGGCGGGGGTGGTCGGTGTTGCGTTGCCGGCGGGGACGGTGGGTGTTGCGTTGCCGGCGGGGGTGGTCGGTGTTGCGTTGCCGGCGGGGACGGTGGGTGTTGCGTTGCCGACGGGGGTGGTCGGTGTTGCGTTGCCGGCGGGGGTGGTCGGTGTTGCGTTGCCGGCGGGGGTGGTCGGTGTTGCGTTGCCGACGGGGACGGTGGGTATTGCGTTGCCGGCAGCCACGGGAGTGACTTCGGTTGCGGCGCTCTCCCCGTCCGCATGCTGGTGCACCATTGCCGTGTACTCGGAGTAGGCCGTGCCAATAGCCTTCACGAGGATGCCGATGCCGTGGGTGAAAAGAAGCATCAGTATCGGAGGGATGACCGCGATTACTGCGGCCCCCATGGGCGCGAGTGGTGCAAAGCCTGGATCAAATCCGTCGGCCATCTCCCCCTGGAGATCGTGGACTGCTTTGTAGGCGTGGAAGGCGTTTCCCACCACGCTGATGCACACCGCTGCAACGAGCAGTGCCACGAAGAAGTTCTTGCCCTTGGAGCTACCGCCGATCTTGTTCAGCACGACTACGGCGATCGTTGCTCCTACGATCGCACCGTCGACGATGGCGGGAAAGATCCACGTCCATCTCTCGCTCACCATGCCCTGAAGCGCCAGATCTCGGAGGACGTCGAAGGACAGGATGAAGGCCCCGGTCGTAAGGCCGACTGTGATGAGGACACAAAGCAGTAGCGCTGCCATCAGGCCGTATAGCTGGATACGTGCGGCGCGGATCGTCAGATTGGTCATCGACTGGGGGTTCCTTTCGCGGTTTCCCTGTCCTGGAGCGTCCGACGGCCTGTGCCCGGTCGGAACTTTTCGTGCGGGGCATCGGCGTCATTGCCGCGTCGACATGCAAAATCGCTGGTAGAAGTGTTGCGCAAGGTCGTGTTCCTAGAGGTTGATGCCTTCAGCTGGAGGCGCGAATGGCTTCCCGGAGTTGTAGTCCCGCTCGATCCGAGAACACAGCTGATCGATGGCCACTCGGATGAACTGCTGCTGACTGGTGATTCCGGTACGGGCCTGCGTGTGCAGGAGGGTTGCAACCATTCGCTCTTTGAGTTCGACGTCGATCGACAACAAGATGTCGGTGGTGGCTGTTTTGCGCTTCTTCGTACGCCGACCTGCTTCCGCGGCTCCCGATTCCCGATCAGTGGCTTCGGAGATGTCTGGTCGGGCCGGGTCGGTGCTGGAGGACTCGAGCGAATCCTGCTGATCCGTTCCCGAAGGCACCGGCGGATCTGGGTGGGCCGGGCGTTTGGGTGCTGGATACGAGGTCATCGGCGCGACACCTTCCCGAGGATGGCGACAAACTGTGTGTGAAGCTGTTCGGCCCATGTGCGCTGAGATGCAGCATCGGAGTACCGCGCGAGCTCAGTTGCGTGACTGAAGGTCGGGACCAGAGCGTTTCGCCCGAGCACATTCTTCGCGGGTCGATGACCAGCGAAAACGTGGTCGTAGCGGCGGAGGATGTTGTCGAGGGCGCTCTTGAGTGCGTAGTGCTCTGCGCAGGCATCAGCTCCAGAGAGGGGGGTTGCGTGCAAGCTTTCGCTGCCCCTCGGAGCGACGCGACCGGGTTGCCGGCTCGTCACGGAGGCGAGGGCTGACCCCTTAGCGGTTGAGCCCGCGCATGCGAGTTCGATCGTTGTGGTCGTCTTCCTCACCTCGTCTTTGGTGTTCGCCCCCGCCGTGATGGCCATGCCCGCTCCCGTCGCTACCCATATGGGCACTAACTGCCCATATTGATCTTGTTAGCTTAGTACCCAAGGTTCCGGGCTCTCGGCGGGATGTCGCGCCCATGCTCTCGCTCCCGGAGGTTGCTGCGGACAACACGATCGGGGCTGACCAACGGGGGTAAGCGGTGGAACAGAGATCCCTATCGTGTGGCTGTCCGCCCCAACCGCACCGCAGGAGTTATTCATGGCCCCCGACGCACATCGCCCGCGCATCGTTGTCACCAAGACTCAGCTGGCCGAGCTCAAGAGGTGGGCCAACATCGTCTTCGGAATCATCACTGCCATAGGAGTGGTGCTGGTTCTCGTGGTCAGCTCGGACACGTGGGCGCTGGCGGTCGCAGCCGTGGGCGTGGCCGGCCTCGCGGGGATACACCTCGTCAGCCGGACTCCCCTGCCGCCGCACGGTGCTGGCGACCGTGCGGACGGTTAGAGCGGGCCGGCGGTACGCATCGGTGTTGCCGCCTAAGTGACGCTCCCTGCATTCACGGTCCCGTGTGCGAGAGGTCACCCCCTGCTCGACGGTCGGGGCATCCTTCACGCGCGTTCCCGCAGCTCAGCGACGCAATGGCTCTGAAATCAGCTCTCCCGCACGAAACGCGCTTCTGGTAGGTGGTAGTGCAGAAACGGGTTTAATTGCGTCTGCGTCGCTCCTGGGTGGCATTACGGCGATTTGGGGTGTTTTAAGGGGGTGGAGAACGGCCCCTCTCCCCCGAGCCGGCGTAAGGCCGCAATTTTGGATGGGCCACCGGTCGTCAGTCGAATCATGACGAGACCGGCCCCCAAAAGCAGCGGCGCTCCCGTCGGTCATGGGCAAAATCAGGCACCTCTCCCCCACTCCCGGACTGGTCTAGGAGGTCCGCAATCGATCAGTTTGTGAAGGTCTTGGAGGGCGAATCGGGAGTGCGAACCATGCTGTGAGCGCGGTGCTCCCGTGTCCGGGATGCGCGTGCAGGGTGCCTTTCTTCTGCTGTCAATGAGTCCCGACTGGACCTGTTCGACGAGGCCCCGTAGACCCCCCAAGATCATCCGTGAACTGTGGGGCACGTCAGGGGCAGGGGATCCAAATGGGGACTCAAGGGCAGAGCTGTGGCGCCGAAGATGGCACTTCATGCCAGAACGTATGCAGCCGAAATTCGACAGCAAACCACATATCCGGGAGTGAAAACGACCTCGAAGTTGGCTCGGGAGAGCGGTACCACCAGCTCATCTGGACGGGATATTAAGACGTCAGGAATCCGCAAGGGCCAGTTCTCAGCCCTCCTTCGACGCATTAAGAGCGGGTACAAAAATGCCGATAGCGGATCAATTCCGTCGACTGCCAGGCGATGGTGCCGGCCGAATCGGGTTTGGCTCATCCACTTCACTGATTCTCTTTGGAAGAGTATTTGGGCCGCACCCGGTAGGAGATGTCACCAGATTGCATGCCTAGATGGCCGGCCGACCTCCCCTCCAATGTGGATAACAGGAGAACGAGAGGGAGGTCTGAACGCCTCCACATGCGAACTAGCGCAGTAGTACGCAGGGGCATGATTCGTGAAACCGGAGATTTCAGCCGACCGGATCTACAGGATTCCGATCCCCCACTGGCGCTAGCTGACAGGTCGTGGGGGTGTCCAAAGCAGCTCGATTGCGAGGTTCCAGTCATCGCGGTCTAGGTACTTGCGGGACATGAGAATGTGAACTGAGCTGCAGTTATTAACACAAAAGTATTGCTAACACAGACCCCATGTGCACAGCATGTCTAGTTGGTAAGACAGATATTTAGTCTGGTGTGGAACAAACAGCCCGACGGTGCACTACATGAGATGCATATGTTTGGTTCTAGACAGATCAACTGTGTTATAGATGTGATGCAGTTCAACTGTAGTGAGCATGTTTGCTGTTGTGTCAGTCTGAACCATCTATCGTGTGTGGAACATATAGGACAGAGACAACATCAAAAACATGCATCATTGGTTGAACATTATGCCTGTCTATGCAGTGGGATGCTTAGGATCATTGCTGTCTGTATAGGAAGGTGCGTATTAGATACACACATACTGCTGACTGTACATGTGATTAATGCAGTACGCGTACTGTTTCCTCAACAGATGACAAGTTCTAAACGTGTAGTCAATGTGAAACATTGTATAAATATTGTACGGGTCATCCATGTGCCGAATATGGCATGTCATGCACTGCTCATGCATTAAAGCAGGCGTGTAAATCTGATATATGAAGCCAATGCAGTCTGGGTCGAATGTGTGACACAGCTTGGCTTGCTGGTCAGTGTTCGCAATCAGACACGTGCCACACATGCATACCTTCATGAACAAGCTCACCGTTGTACACCTCATGCACGAACACGCAGCGTCGTCCTGACAGCGCAGATCCACTGGATGGAATGTTGTGCATTGAGAGTAAGGGCTACACGGATGGTGTTGAGAGACCAGACAGGATGCGGTGTCTGTGGCAGCTGATGTCTCCTGCTACAACAGATACTGAAGAGTGCACGCGTGTCGTGGACTGCACAGAAACCACGACTTGTATGCTCTGCCAATACGGATCCTGCCTGCACAGGTGCCTGCCTCACTGAAAAATGGGCATCGTGTGGGCCAGACAGAAAGGGGGTGCGATGGCCAGCCTTGGTGAAAGTCGCGCCAACTACCGCGCCAAGACCGTGGCTACCTTGTGCTCGAAGGGTGGCGTCGGGAAGAGCACGCTGACGGCTCAGATCCTTGACAACGCTGCTCGCTTCGGGCTTCGCGTCGCTGGTGTCGACCTGGACCCCAACGGATCGCTTTCCAGGATGACCGGGACGCTCGCCCCGGTGGGGGAGATTTCGATTCGTGAGGTCCTCGAGGGGTCGATCACACCTCAGGCCGCTACGCGCAAACCACTTCAGTGGCAACCGGAAGTCGTGGCCGATCGAGCCTGGGCGAAGGGCGGCCCGCTCATTCCCGGCGGGGAAGTCCACATCGTTCCAGCGCCCGACCGGGGACTGGATGCAGTGACGTCCCGGTCAGGGACCGAAGCCGAGCACGCACTCTTCGAAGCGATCACCACGTCGGGGTTCGGCGAGTACTACGACATGATCATCGTTGATCCGCCCGCCAGCACGGCGTCCACGTTCCACCTCGCATTGAACGCTGCGCAGCACCTTGTTTTCCCTCTCCAGACAGAGTCGGCGGCATTGTCCGGACTTGTGCTGACCATCGAGTCAGCGATCAAGTTTTCGAGTAGTACAGGCCGGCCTGTAAATGGCATCGGGGTAGCGGCAACCATGATGGACGGCCGCACCACCGAGCACACGGAAACTCTTGCAGCAGCCAAGGAATGGATGCAGGAGAAGTTTCACGGCCAGTTGCCCGTTCTCGAACCTCCGGTACCTCGTCGTACGACGGTTCCGGAAGCGGGCGCCGAGATGCTTCCTGTTGCGCGCGTAGCGCGGGGGAGTAAAGGTGCACAGCTCACCGCGGCCTACTCTGCGATCGCGTTGGCTGTTGTAGCCAGTGTGGTGCCGGAGAAGACCGACGCGATCTTCGATGCGTTCGAGGCGGCAGATCTCCCCGCAGAGCTCGCCGAGGTTGTCTTCGCGAACTTCCGTGCATCGGAAGATCCTTCGGCCTCTCTCGAAACCCCCGCGAACTAGGAAGGAACTTCCCATGGCACGACCCAAAGTGGATCGTCTGGGCCTGGCAAAGGCGGGCACGCTCGGAACCAGCCTGGCAGCGTTCGCTGATGCCCCGGCGGCGCCGGCTCCGGAAAGCACGGACATCACCTCTCCCAACCCGTCGACCAACCCGCTTGACCAGCAGGAAGACGACATCGTCGATGACTTTGACGATGACTACGAGGACGAAGACGAGGACGACGATCTGAGCTCGGAGGAGGTGGCAGAGGCCGCACCGAGCCCTCGGAAGGGGAGGGCGGCAGCGCGAACCAAACGTTCCGCTCACATCCAGATGAAGACCTTCCCGATGCTCAAGTCGACAGTGGACGCGGTCTCCGATGCCTCGCTCAACTGGCATATCTCTGATCCGAGTCGGATGAAGAAGTTCGGCGGTACAGCGTCGGAGACGGCCTTCGTCCAAGCACTCCTGCTGTTCGCAGTCGATCGGATCAACAGGAACGAGAAGGATGCCCAGCGTCTGCTCCGGTACTTCCCGGAGAATGCGCGTATCCGAAACAAGTAGACGATCACATGATCACAAGGTGAGGGGCCGGTCGAACTCGACCGGCCCCTCACGCTATCTACCCTGTGACCTCGTCCTTTGTCTCCCGAACGTGCGTCTTGCGATGCGTGGCGCCGCTCCGACAGAACCTGGCATGCGAGTATGCCAACCATCGGAGATCAACAGTCAGCGCACATCAGGGAGCATCGAACGTGATCACACTGCGCCTCCACCGCCACGCACGCGCATGCCTCGACGCCGTGGCCGAACGCACAGACCGCCCACTTGGCTGGATCCTCGGCGAAGCTGCTATCGAAGCCATGCGGGCAACAGCCCACGCGTCAACGGATGACCATGCCATCGCGGTGCTCGGCCCGTACCTGGCGAGCCCCGCACGGACGGAAGAGGCCCGCATGACAACGACATTGCCCAGTCACTGCGAGTACGCAGTAGAACTCCTCGGAAACGTCTACACCCGGTGTTCGGGCGCGCCCGTCTCGACGGCCGCCGTCGTCCGAGCCGCGTGGTCCCGCTGGCTCGACGTGGCCACAGTCGAGGACATCACGTTCAGACTTGGAGCAGTCCGCCCAGCAACAGCCGTACTGGCGGCAGTTAGCGCAGGTGTGGCATGAACTGCGTGTTCACACCAACCCTGACCGTCGCGGCGTCCGCGTTGCTCTTGTCGGCAAAATGCGCGCCGAACACAACGTTCGGGCCCGAGGACGCCGAAGCGTTCCTGCCCACCCGGTTGCGATACACCGAACTGGGGCCGAAGTCCGCGGTCGTCACCCCCCGGCAGGCGTGGGAGGAACTGGCGGCCGCGGGACGAGTGGTCGGCGACTTCATCGCCTGGCGCCTCGTTGACGTAACAACGGGGGAGTGACATGAGTGACCCTCGACCAAAGCTGGTCCGCCCTAACAGAGCCCGCGGTAAAACCGGGTTCTTCGTCCCGGTAGTCAAGGACTTCTGGAAGGAGATGGCAGCCGAAGGGTGCAGCTTCTCCGAGATCGGATACTTCGCCCTGATTCTGACGTCGAAGGCAACCACTCCGGTCGGCAGCCTGTACCTGCAGCACGAGTGGGGCGACATCGAAGGCACCAACCCGGACCATGCAGAGAAGTCGCTCGACTCTCTCGAACGCCGGGGAAAGATAGTCCGAGATGGATATTACATTCTCGTGAGGTCGTGGATTCGGCGAAATTGCTTCACCAATCCGAACTATTTGAAGGCCGGTCTGTACCCGCTGCAGAACGATATCGACAGTCCGCTGCTCCGATTCGTTATCGGATCAGAATTGCTACGACTGGATTTATCGAGTCTCGAGCCTACGAAGGCACAAAATCTCCATGCGAGTGCCAGTTTGTTGTGGGCGGAAATTACTGAGTCTGAACTTCCGCCACCCAACGCGATGACCGGTGACCTCAACCATCCCAACGACTACATGATCGGAGCCCTTGCAACGATGCCAGGGATCGACTCCGCGGCGGCCGAACTCGACCGTCGGAACTGGTGTGTAGTGAAGGAAGAGCTGCGCGTGCCTCTGCAGAAGGCGCTGGCGCAGGTTCGCAACGTCACACCGTTCCAGGCCCGGATACACGCCCAGTAAAGCTCCCGCCACGCCGGCTCGGAAGGCCCACGGACATGTTCCGTGGGCCTTCTCTGTGCCCTATGCAGACACGAAAATCGGCCCAAAAATCGGTGGATGCCCCTTCCGATACCCCTGTGGATACCCTATCCACTTCGCGAAAAGTGGATACCTGTACGGATACCCTTGCGGATACCCTATCCACCTGTATCGGCGCAGGTCAGAGTTGGGATGGATAGGGTATCCACTACCCCTATGGATAGTCGCGCTCGCGCGTGCGTGCGCGCGCGCGAACAAGATCACAACAACTAAAACCCCACCTCCCTACGGTCGGTGGGGGTGCAGGGGGAGGGATGGCACGGGAGAGCCCGGGCACAACCTCGCCGCTGCGCGCCGAGGCCTCGATGCGCCGGCCGGCGCATCCCGTGATCGGATCGACGCCAGGAATCGGGATGCCAGCCCTACAGCCCTCCAGGAGGCTCTGGAGGGTTCATTTCCAACCCGGGTATGCAAACAGGGCCGAAAATGCGCCACGCGGCCTCTCAGCCCTTGTTTCAGGCGGTCTCTGTCCAGGCGCGATCTCCCAACCTGAGCTCAAGCCCCAAGATCGGAGCGGCGCAGTTCACGACGACCCGTCGCACGGGCGCTCGATCCAGTCCCCACAACTCGGCTGCCGCACACCCGAAACAGCCCCTCTAGCGTGGTCCGCGAAACCAGTCGAATGCATACTTCACGCAAGGGAGAAACAATGTCTGAAATCAACGAAGACATACTCGCCCAAGCGCTTTTTGCGGCCCTCGAAAAACGGCCCCAGATACTCAACGAATTTGCCGATCGAGTCGCCTCTCTGGTTATTGCTGCTATGCGCGAAGAATCCATACCAGAGGGGACTGGATCGCGCTCTACTCATGCCTGGAAAGCGCCTCCGGAACGCATCGACGAACTGATCACATGGGTGGAAGAGACCGGAGCGCGGATCATCGACGGCGCCCCTGAGACATGGGCACTCGCAGTGGTTGCCGCCAGTGGAGCTACGCGCCCCGAGGATGTGTTCACCTGGGCGTTCAGCGATACATGCCCAACCAGTTACTGGCGACGTAACCGGGTTCCGATAGCTGCTCCCGCTGCGACAAAATCCGGCGCTGCCAAGGCGGGGCTCTACACACAGATGCTGGCCGAGTTCCGCGCAGCTCAAACAGCCGATGGTGCACTCGCCGTGGCAGGAATAGATCGGCTGATCGAAACCGTGGCCGAACAGATTCGCTTCTACGGGCTAGTTGACCAGGTCAAACCCACTCTGGCGTGGAGACGAAACGCGCTGGCGATCCTGAGGTCCTGCGACGGGACTGATCCGGGGGAGGTAATCGTGTGGGCGATGCGCAGCCGAAACCACTGGCGTTCCAACATTCAGGGAGTTCCAGCTGAGCGCACCTTCCGCAAGATTCACGGGGACTACGTGGCAGCAGGCGTGGGATTCAACCTCCGCCGCGATGGTGGCGAGCACGCCAAAGCCATCGAGGAACTGACTCATGGATGGGCTTGCTACCTCGCGAAGCTGCTTGAACGCCGAAATATTCCAGTTCGACCTGTGTCGCATCGGTCTGTCTGGGAGCTCCTCACTGGCGGGGACGGAGGCCAACCTGTTCCGGAAGTCCAACTGCAATCTGTCGTTCGGTGGATCCTCGACCCCCACGCCGGCCGCGCACGCTTCTACACCAGTGGTGACGACTTTCCACCACCAAGCAAGGTTCGGAAGGCGCTGGTCGACATGGCTACTGACGGCTCACACTCCCGAGCCGGGCAGTCACGCGTCGCCACTACAAACGCGCTCGCAGGCGACGGTATGGCCACTGTCGGTTCGACAACAGTGACTGTGGAAGGAATCTGATGAAGTTTGCTCTCTCCGGTGGCGACATCGTGAAAGTGGGATGCAGTGGTTGCGGAGCCTCGGTAAGTCGAATGTCTGGACTGCCGGGCCGCGCCCACGACTGGAAAGACCACGTGGTGTGTAGCAAGTGCCGAAACGACGATCCGGCAGAGACGTGGGCAGCTGAGCTTGACGCTCAGGCGCAACTCCGTCTGCAGCAGCGGATTCTCGATTTCGATGCGACCGCCGGTTATGAGACCGCAAGTCTTGAGGCTGACGATGTTCGGGCAACCCGCTGGGCGCAGGCGGCACGACAGGCCCTACGGGCGGCCGAGACCGATCCGAAATCGAGAACTTGTCTGATGTTCTTCGGCCCGACTGGAATCGGGAAGACCTGGGCAGGCTTTGCCATCTGTAATGCTGCCGCTCGTCAGTTCGGCGCCGACAGTGTGCGCTTCGCAACTGAGGAGTCGCTGCTCGGCGGTGACGTCGCACCGTGGGAGTTGCGGTCTCGTATTCAGGGATGGCTGCGTGGCGCGTCTGCGGTACTCATCGACGACATCGGCGTCGCCAATCGCCGTTCCGATCACGTGCAGGTGGCATGGAAGGAACTGTGCTCTCAGATCGCAGCGCATCCGCGTGAGCTGCTCGTCGTTGGGACGACGAATAGGCAGGGGTGGAACGGTGATGCCGGGCTTACCGCGTGGATGGGCGCCCAGTCGACTTCTCGTCTTCGGCAGTGGTCTGTGGACTGTTCAACCGGCTGGTCGGACCGACGAACTGGCGTAGTGCACGAACGGTGGCGTGATCACCTGACCGGGGGACCGGAACGGTAACCGTCACCATGGTGTGCACGACAGATCAGGAGGTGGAGACCGCATGACGGGTAGGGCTGATCCCTGGGGCGACGGCGATGCTGGCGTTGAGGCCGGCAATCCGTGGGACGATCGGTCGCTCGATGAAGCGGCGTGGACTGAGTCGATCCATATGGAACCTGATACGTCCGACTGGCAGCACACTCCTCGACCTGTCCAGCGTCCCCCGCGCCCGGTTGACAGTCCGGGGAAGCCGAGGCCTACTCGAGGCCAGGTCGGGACTCGACCAGAAGTCCATACGTCCTCGGGAAAGTCGGATAAGAGCCGTAAGGGATGGCGGTCTCTGTTCAGGGGACGTGGCATCAGTGCAGGTAGAAGCGAGACCGATTCACTGAAAGCATCAGTGAGCAGGCCTCTGCCTCGCGCCAAAACCGTCGCTTTCATCAACGAAGGTGGAGGCACGGGCAAGACGACGAGTGCTCTACTGCTCGGTTTGACGCTGGCCCTGTATCGGCCGGGTCCTATTGTCGCGGTTGATGCATCCCCCGGATGTGGCGATCTGGCGAATCGTGCCCCTGCTCCTGACGGCCCGGTGGGAACGGTCCGCACCGTGGTCAGCAGCGCTGAACGGATTAGCAGTTACGAGCAGGTGCGCGCACATACGAACGTGCTGTCCGGTGGTCTGGAGTTGCTTGCTGCCGATGCGTCGATGTCGAACGACGCCGTTTTCACCGGTGCGGCGTACACGCGGTTGATGGGTGTACTGCGACAGCACTATGACCTCGTGATCACGGACTGCGCGGCCGGCATGGTCTCGGATGTGGTCCCCGCGGTTCTCGACGATGCTGACTTGGTGGTCATCGTGTCTGAGGGCGGTGATGGTGTCCGTTCGTCGACATGGACGGCCAACTGGATGTTGGAGCATGCGCAGCGGAACCCGCGTTACAAGCAGTTGCTCGACGATGCTGTCGTCGTGGTCAATTCGCGCCATGACCGCACCAATGCCAACACCGGGAAGATTGTGGACTTCTATCGGGGCATCGTCCGCGCGGTGGTTCAACTGCCCTTTGATCAGCATCTCGAGGGCGGCAACATCATCGAGATGAACAAGCTCGCAGACGCAACTCGCCATCAGTTGATGAAGCTCGCTGACGCCGTGATGTCCTCAGCGGCCATGGAACGCTAACGGAATTTGTGGTTCGCGGCGGCGCTCCGCGGTAGGCGGTGGGGGTGCTGCGGGGAAGTGACCCCGCAGCACACCTGTCCTACTGGGTCTCGAAGCGAGGAAGATCCCGCATCACGGTGCCGGAGTCGGTCTTCCATACATTGCAGGTGAACACCATGGTGGCGGGATTGACGCCGTAGGGGCTGTTGCCTTGGGAGGTACCTGTGACGGTCCACTTGCCGTTGGTGGCCGTGGCCTTCACGTCAGCGAGGGTGGCAGGTACCTGTTCGACCGTGTACTGATCGTCGATGTGTTCGTTGCAGATGTCGATGGCGACCTGTTCGGACAGGGGTGCTTCGCGGTCGAAGGTGGCCTTGAACCCAGGATCGTCGCCGCAGCGGGCGTTGTCGTTCATCTTGAACTCGTGTTGTCCCTTTCTCAGGCCTGTCTGGGCTGCTCCCAATGCCCCTACGGTGACTTTCGCGTTGGCCAAGCGGTTTGCTGCAGCGTCGGGGTTGTCATCGATCGCGCAGTCGAACCGGACGAAGTAGCCCCCGTCGGGGTAGTTGTCGAGGAAGTCCTGTCGGATCTTCTGCCAGGCGAGGTTCAGCGACTTGGAATCAGCCGTTTCGACGAGTGCACGGTAGTTGCGTTCGGTGTCTTCGACCAAGGTGTATTGCGCGATAACAGGCTGCACGGTCGGGGTGGCGGCTGTTGTGGTCGCTGAAGGGGGAGCGGCGGGCGAGACTGTTTCGTCGGCGTTGGTTGTGGCGCTGCTGCATCCGACGAGGGTTGCCGTAGCCAGTGTGAGTAGTGCGAGGCAAGACCGATACGCGTACATAAGGGTGATTGATCCTTTCGTCCGGTTAAGTATCGAAGGGCGGAAGTCGATCTTGAACGCGGGTGGGCGAAACGGAATGCCCCTGTCCTGCGCCACAGGCCGTGCTCTACGAGCAGTCAACACCGGAGTCCACCGTGAGGCGAAGCCATCCCGCGGAAGCTGTAAGTCGACTTTCAACTGGTGGGCAGAAGCGGATCCAAGTTTGCCCAGACGGTGTAGGCAACCCCCGATTCGTCCACCGAGGTAAACGGCCGGCCGGTTCCGGACCGCGCAAGAAGACGCTCGGGATACTCGCAGGCAAAGGTGGTGATGCTTTCCTCGACCGCCTGAACGATGTGAGGCGCCTGGCCTTTCTTGTCGGCTGCTCGGATTGAGCCCCGTGAAGTGGTGTAAACCGTTGTGCGCGTTGCGCTGTGAGGCTGTGTTGATTATGCCGTAAGGGGCGTCTGCTCGTCCACCACCTCTCCGGGACGGGCGGGTCGGACTGCGTCGAGGACGGTCGGTGCCGGCGGGGACAGCAATGTCATCGACTCTTCCGACAGGTAGCGACGATCACTGACCTGCCATTCCTCGTGTGCTTCGATGAGCACACAGGTGGCCAGCCGCAACAGTGCGGTGGGGTTCGGGAAGATCCCGACTACGTCGGTTCTGCGCTTGATTTCCCGATTGAGCCGCTCGATCGGATTGGTGCTCCAGATTTTCTTCCAGTGCGCCTCGGGGAAGTCGGCGAACGCAGTGATCTGTTCCTTGCACTCGATCAGCATCGCTGCCACCGTCGGGAATTGCGACTCCAAGGTGCTGGCGACGGTGTCCACGTGGTCGCGCACCAGCATCCCGGTGGGCTGGGAGAAGATGGTGCGTATCGCCGCGGCGACCATCTCGAACTGGCCTTTGGGGATCCGGGCGGCGACGTTGCGCAGGAAATGCACCCGGCACCGCTGCCACGCCGCCCCCACCAACACCTTGTCGATCGCGTTCATCAGACCGCGGTGGTGGTCGGAGATCACCAACTGCACCCCGTGCAGACCACGTTCGCGCAGGCTCCGCAGGAATTCGGCCCAGAACACCTCGGTCTCGCTGTCGCCGACCGCGCAGCCGAGGACCTCCCGCCGGCCGTCGGCGGCGACACCGGTGGCGATGACCACCGCTTGGGACACGACCTTCGCGCCCTTGCCGCGGTTGTCCCCACCGACGCGGGCCTTGCAGTAGGTGGCATCGAGAAACACGTACGGGTAGGCGTGGACATCGAGTTCACGAGTGTTGAACGAGCGGACCTCGTCGTCCAGGTCCCCGCAGATCCGTGATACCTCGGACTTGGAGATTCCGGTGTCGGCACCCAGTGCGACGACCAGGTCGTCGACTTTGCGGGTCGAGACGCCGTGCACGTAGGCCTCCATGATCACCGCATGCAGGGCCTGGTCGATGCGACGGCGTGGGTGCAGCAGCGACGGGAAGAACGAGCCGTGCCGAAGCTTGGGAATCTTCACCGTCACGTCGCCGCTGGTGGTCGAGACAGTCTTGTCGCGGGTACCGTTTCTGCTGGTGGTGCGGGTGTCGGTCCGTTCGTAGCGTCCGGCACCGATATGGGCGGTCGCCTCGGCGTCGACCAACGCTTGCAGAATCGTGGCGAGCAGGGTGCGCATGATGTCGCCGCCGTCGGCGGTGCGTAGCGACTCGGTGAGCTCGAGTAGGGCAGACTGGTCCAGGGCCATCGCGGTGTCTTTCTCGTGTGAGTTTCTTGGTCGTTACCCACACAGCTTCACGCGGTGGCCCTTCTACGTTCAGGACCGACACGGTCCCGATTCGGGAGCCCGGTTTCACACCACCCCAGGGGACTTACCCGCTGCTCGTGATAGGCCGAGTGTGTTCATGCGGTGGTGCAGGGCTTCTGCTCCGTCCTGCGTTGCGAGCACGAGAAGGATCTGCGGGGTGGTCAATCCGAACTCCTCACACGCCTCAGCGATTTGGGTACTAGGGGTGACGACACTGACCCACGTTCGGAGAGGGAGAGCAGAGGTACTGGTCATACCCACGATTGTGGGAAGTGCCTTTCGGGCGTGCGGCGTGAGCGGCATGCCACGGCCGGAACGCGTGACATCAGAATGGGAGTGGGCTCCATCGCCCATCCTCACCCGAGCGAACTGAAGGGACTTGTAGGAGTGCAGATGTCCGTCGAACACCGAACCCGTCTACGGGAGGCGGCGATTCGGTTGGCATCCGTGGGGGTCACCACGCCCGCGATGGCCGCAGCCCGGGATAGAAACGCATTGGACGACACTGCGTGGCCACCCCGGCTGACAGTGCAGCTCCTCGTCGACGTGCGGGCACATGCATCCACCCTCTGGCCGATGGGAGTCACAGTTCAAGACCTGCCGCCGATACCGGCCCATGCACCACCGCCTGGGGCTGCGCCGGCGCGGCAGGCACATGCGGTAGTTGACGGAAAGCTCGCCTCAGTGACTTCCTCCGCTGTGCACACCCGCACCCGCCCCGCAGGTCCCCACCAGGCTCGCCGCACGCCGGAATCCGCGGCACCGTGGGGGACCGGAACTCGAGTTGCCGCAGCTCCGACCCCATCGCAGGCCCTGGCCGCTGCAGGCTTCGACGTGTCGATCCCGCAGGCGCCGACAGCGCACTCCGCTGCGGCAGTGCTCACCCAACAAGGAGCGGGCGATCCCTTGCTGTTCGATGGGTTGCTGGACTCGTTGAGGGGAGTGCCGGTAGATGACCTCGATGGGGTCAGCGCCAAGGTGCGCGACAAGCTCGTCGCCGGTGGTGTCGGGACCGTCTACGACCTCTTGATGCGCGTTCCACTGCGCTACGTCGACCGCACCCAACTCGTGCCGCTGCGTCAGCTTCGCTCCGGCTTATCGCAGGTCACGTTCATTGCCCGTGTGCTGGGTGTGACAACGAACTGGGAAAAGCGTTACGTGCGATTCCAACTCGGGGACGAAAGCACCCGAGTCTCCGCGATGTTCTTCAACGCGATGTGGATGGGTAAACGATTCCGGCGTGGTGACCTGCTGCTGGTCCAGGGCGACGTTGGGGACTTCAACGGCGCATTGCAGATGACCTCACCACTTCTGGAACCGATGAGCGAGTCCACAGCACCGCTGCTCGCGATCTACCCGCAATCGCAGAAACATGAGGTCGATACGTGGATGCTGCGCCGTGCCGCGGTCGATGCACTTCGTCGAATCCCGGAGCTGGATGACCCGATTCCCTCGAACTTGCTGGCTCAACGGAAGCTGCCGTCGCGGCTGACCGCGCTACGCGCTGTCCATGTCCCCGAGTCCAAACAGCACGCAGAGAAAGGCCGGGACCGACTGGCCTACGACGAACTCCTGCGGTTGCAGCTTGCCCTCGGAGTGCTTCGAAACGCACAAGCCGCCGAAGCCGGCATCGCCCACAAGCCCACCGGGCGACTGCTCGATGCATGGTTGGCTGGCCTGCCGTACACCCCCACCGGTGCACAGCAGCGGGCGATAGCCGATATCCGCACCGACATGACCGCCCCCCGACCGATGAATCGGCTGCTGCAGGGAGACGTCGGCGCCGGAAAGACCCTCGTCCTTGCAGCCACTGCGTTACTGGCAATCGAAGGCGGCTTCCAGGCGGTCCTCATGGCCCCGACCGAAATTCTCGCCCGGCAACACTTCGAAGAGATCGCCGAAGCATTGCGACCTCTCGGCGTGACCGTCGACCTGCTGGTGTCCCGGAACCTGCCTCGCTCCCGCAAAGCGGTCTTGACCGACCTGGCGTCGGGAGCCGTGAACCTTCTGGTGGGCACGCATTCGGTGCTGTCGGAGCCGGTGGTGTTCGCCAACCTCGGAGTGGCGTTGATCGATGAGCAGCACCGGTTCGGTGTCGACCAGCGTGCCGTCCTGGCTGCGAAAGGCCCGGCGGGAGCGACACCAGATGTTCTGCAGGCCACCGCTACGCCGATCCCGAGAACTGCAGCGATCACGACCTACGGTGATCTCGAACTGTCGATCCTCGACGAGAAGCCACCTGGCCGCACTCCCACGGTCACCGACTGGGTCGAGAGTGCAGACACCGCAGATCCCCAGGCCCAGGTGTGGCGTGCTGTGCGAGAGCAGATCAGCCAGGGGCGGCAAGCCTTCGTGGTGTGCCCGTTGGTGAAGGTGTCCGGGCAGGAATCCGAGACGAAGATGGCGGCCGCGGCGGAGGAGACGCTCGCCGAGCTCGCGCAGGGGGCACTGGCTGGGATGCGGCTGGGTTTGGCCACTGGCAAGCAGAAGCCGGACGAGCGCAACGAGACGATGCGCGCGTTCAAGGCCCACGAACTCGATGTGCTGGTCGCTACGACCGTTATCGAGGTCGGGGTGTCCGTACCGAACGCGACAGCCATCGTGATTCTCGATGCCACCAAGTTCGGGCTCGCTCAGCTCCATCAGCTCCGCGGCCGAGTGGGTCGCGGACGATGGCCGGGGCAGTGCTGGCTGGTCGGGGAGACGAATAGCGAAGACGGTATTGCTCGTATGGCTGCAATGTGCGAGACAGACGATGGCTTCGTTCTGTCCGAACGAGATCTGCAGATCCGTGGTCCGGGTGCGCTTACGGGCTCTGCACAGGCCGGCCGGGATGCGGGGCTGCTGGTCGCCGATCTGATTGCCGACGCAGACATCCACCTGGCTGCCCGCGAAGACGCCCACACCATTTTGGAGCGGGACCCCCAGTTGTTGCGCAGTCTCACGCTCAAACGAGAGGTAGAGGCTGCTCTGGGGGACGAGGCCCACTATTTGACCAAGAGCTGACCGGGTCTCGTCGAGTAGCAGGCCCGTAGTTACAGGTCGAACAGGGGAACTTGACTCGCGTGAGCTTCGGCTTCGTTGTCGCGGACGAAGCGTTCAGCCATCGCCTGAGCGACGCTCTCCTTACATCCGAGCTCGCGGCTGATCTCGCTCCAGCTGTATCCGTCTTGCTGCATTTGCCACGCTGTGTGATGCAGTTCGTGGTCGATAGTCAACGTTCCCCCTTTTGGTGCGCCAGTAGTAGCTGGCTATGAGGTGGAATCGGGTACACGGCCAGTAAGCGCCACCTACTGATTCTGCAAGCTTCGTTTGACACCGGTTGTCGGCTTCAGCGGAGACCAGGGCGTTCGATGGGCAATTGGATGTCGGTCTCGTTCGACACCACCGGTCCCGCAGTGCGCCAGACCTCGGTTGGCGGCGCGAGGTTACCGACTACTTGCGGTTGACGGCCGAAGGTGCAGCCGGCGTCCTTTCAGGAAATGCTCTTCGGAGAACATCAGCGTCACCGAGAAGGGGCCCCGACAAGAGGGCCTCGTCCACCGAGACGGCACCTGCGGCGAGGCCGACGACGACGTCCGCCTCGGCGGTCAGGACGGTATCGGGCGGATGGTCGCCGGCGACGACCGCGCTCGGACCTTCGTCGTCGATCCGGAGGACGATGAGGAGGCCGTTAACATCGAATCCGAGCTCCACGGCTGGCGATGCCTTCCTGCCGCGGAGCATGGCCGGCAGTGCCAGCGTCAGCCAGCGCGGCCGGAACGCGTCCTCGCCCCGCCCGGTCGCCAGCAGCGGAGCGCCCCACCGTCCGAGACCCTCCATCGGCTCCCTCAGCTCTTCGCCCCAGGGCGTGAGGCCGTAAATGACGCCCGGGTCCCCCAATCGTCGTTCCACGACACCGGCTCCCTCCATCGTCCGGAGACGCTCGCTCAGGAGGTTGCTCGCAATGCCGGGAAGGGAGGACTTCAGCTCGCTGTACCGCAGTGGCCCAGCTAGCAGTTCGCGCACGATGAGGAGGTTCCACCGGTCACCGACGATGTCCAGTGCCCGGGCCAGGCCGCAGAACTGACCGTATGTGCGTCTGGGCGGTGGCTTTATGTTCTCCATGCTGGTTGATATTATCAACTAGCGATTTCGGAGTCATCTCCGGTTCGACGAGGTCAGAAGGGGTTGTGTCATGGAGATCAGCTGGTTCGAGGCAGCGCTCGCGTTCCTGGCAGGCATGGTCGTGGCGTTCATCTGGTACCAGAAGGGCCCGATCGCGAACGCCTGGGAGCGGCTGACGGGCGTCACGCCGGACCGCTCGCGGCCGGCCCGGTTAAGGAACATGACCCAGCTGGCCATCGCGAACCTCGTGACCGCCCTCGGACTCACCGTGGCAATCTCGCTCGCGGCGGCAACGACGGGGAATGCATCCATGGGGATGGCGCTGCTGGTCGGGTTCGCGGCGTGGCTGACGTTCTCGGCCAGCACGCTGCTGCAGCACAACGCCTTCGAGCTGAAACCCCCGATGCTGACCGTCATCAACACGAGCTACCAGCTCGCCATGTTCCTCGCGATGTCGATCGTGATCGGGCTGGTGTGACGCGCGTGAGCCGTGTCGATCACCTCGCCCGGCACCCGACGTGGCTGATGCGTCCGAAGATGTTCGCCTCCGAGCCGTACTCGGCAGGACTTCTGGTCGTGCCGTGAGTCGTGGTCCAGCAGGATCGCGCGTCGACCTCTACGCCGCGATCCGACGCGATGCCAAGACGGGTTTGTCGAAGCGGGCATTGCAGCGCAAGCACGGGGTCGGGTACCGCACCGTTGCGGCAGCCTTGGCCTCCGCGTGGCCCAAGGAGCCCAATCCGCCACCGAAGCGAGGGTCGCGGCTCGATCCCTACCGGCCAGTGATCGATGGCTGGTTGCGCGAGGATCTCGACGCGCCGAGGAAGCAGCGGCACACCGCGAAGCGGATCTTCGACCGGCTCCTCGCCGAGTACGACGCCAGTGGGGTCGTTTCGTACGGGATGGTGCGCGACTACGTCGCGACTCGTCGGCGAGAGATCCGCATCGAGTCCGGACGGGAACCGGTCAACACGTTCATCCCGCAGACTCACCTGCCTGGCCGTGAGGCCGAGGTCGACTTCGGCGAAATCGTCGTCCGGCTCCGCGGAGAGCTGGTGACCTGCACCCTGTTCAGCCTGCGCCTGTCCTACTCCGGCAAGGCCGTCCATCGCATCAGCGCCTCAGCCGGACAGGAGGCGTTCTTCGAAGGACACGCCCACGCCTTCCGGATCCTCGGCGGGGTCCCGACCGGGAAGATCCGCTACGACAACCTCGAGGCCGCCGTCGCGAGCGTGATCGGGTTCAGTCGCCAGCGGGTCGAGGCGGATCGGTGGACGGCGTTCCGCTCCCACTACGGGATCGAGGCATTCTACTGCCAGCCCGGGATCACTGGCGCACACGAGAAGGGCGGCGTCGAGGGCGACATCGGCTGGTTCCGCCGCAACCACCTCGTCCCCATCCCAGAAGCCGACTCCATCGAGGAGGTCAACACGATGGTCGACGCCTGGAACCGCTCGGACGAGGACCGCCGGATCGCGAACCGTGCACACACCATTGGCGAGCATTTCGCCACTGAGCAGCCGATGCTCGCTCAGCTACCGATTGAGGAATTCGAGACCGGCCGCTGGTTCACCCCGCGGGTCGACAGGTTCGCTCAGGTGAGCGTCCGGATGAATAAGTACTCCGTGCCCGCTCGCTACGTCGGTCGCCAAGTCCGGGTCCTGCTGCATGCCAGCGAGCTGATCGTCTACGACGGCCAGGCGGTGGTGGCGCACCACGAACGGCTGATGACCAAGGGCGGCGTCCAGCTCGACTTGGACCACTACCTCGAGGTCCTCCTCCGCAAGCCCGGGGCTCTGCCCGGAGCCACCGCCCTCGAGCAAGCCCGGAAGGCGGGCCGGTTCACCCCGCTCCACGACGAGTGGTGGGCCTCGGCCTGCAAGACCCACGGCGATTCCGAAGGTACCCGCGCCCTGATCGAGGTTCTGCTGCTGCACCGACACCTCCCGCATGAGCATGTCGTTGCTGGGCTGGCCGCCGCTCTACGAGCGGGAGGGCATACCGCGGACGTCGTTGCTCTGGAAGCCCGCAAAGCCGAAGACAGCACCCACGACAACGGCGGCGCAGTCGACTCCGGGGAGTCGGCTCGAAGCGAGACCACCGGGATCGCGTCGCTCACCGAGCGACGGCTGCGCAAGCCGCTACACGTCGATACCCGACCGCTGCCGACCGTCGACCAGTACGACCAACTGTTACGCCGCCCCTCACGCGCCCAGGACTGAAGGAGCCCCACATGACCCGCCGCCGAGGCATGACCGAGGAAGCCGCCAACGCATCCATCGACCAGGCGTGCCGCATGCTGCGGCTGCCGACCATCCGCCAAGGCTTCGCCGACGGCGCAGACCGAGCGGCGGCCGAGCAGATGTCCTACCGCGGGTTCCTCGCCGAACTCCTCCTCGCCGAGTGCGACGACCGGGCACGACGTCGCTCGGAACGACGGATCAAAGCCGCCAAATTCCCCCGAGAGAAGTCGCTGCGGGCCTTCGAGTTCGACGCCAACCCCAACATCGACCCCGCCACCATCCACACCCTCGCGAAGTGCGAGTGGGTCATGAAGGGCCAGCCCCTCTGCCTCATCGGCGACTCCGGCACCGGCAAGTCCCACCTCCTCATCGCGCTCGGCACGGAAGCCGCCATGGCCGGCTGCCGCGTCAAATACACCCTGGCCACGAAGCTCGCCAACGAACTCGTCGAGGCCGCCGACGAGAAGATCCTGTCGAAGACTATCGCCCGCTACGGCCGCGTCGACCTGCTCTGCATTGATGAACTCGGCTACATGCAGCTCGACAGGCGCGGAGCCGAACTCCTCTTCCAGGTCCTCACCGAACGCGAGGAGAAGGCATCCGTCGCGATCGCGTCCAACGAGTCGTTCTCCGGCTGGACCAAGACCTTCACCGACCCGCGACTCTGCGCCGCCATCGTCGACCGCCTCACCTTCGGCGGCACCATCATCGAGACCGGCACCGACTCCTACCGCCTCGCCCACACCAACCGCCAACTCGCGCAGCAGTAGACGGCCGCGAAGTGGTGTCGAGTGAAGCCGACATTCCTACCCCACTCAGAGCCCGAGTGGTGTCGAACGAGATCGACGAGCGGTGTCAGACGAAGCCGTCATAGCCAACCTACAGGTCGAAATGGCGTTGACACGCCGAGCGCCACACGAGTTGGTACAGATTTGTGAGGAGTTACTGCTGCGTATCCTGGTCGTTCAGGACTCCGAGCAAGTGGGCTTCGGCTGCGACTTGAGCGATCGTTTTGGGATTGGTGACGTGGGGCCCGGTGGTGAACAATCCGCCGCGGTCTCCGTTCGGGTACGTCAGTAGCCAACCTTCTCTCCCGTAGCCGTACTCGCCGGGATCCACATGTTCGATGGTGTATTCGTCACCGGCGTCGTTGACTTGGGCGTAGAAGAAGTCATGGCCGCGGTTGGATTGCTTTCTCCAATCAAGCCGTGTGCGTTCGTACTTGACGCTTTTTCCCATGATCCCATTTCCTCGCTCTGCTGTGCTGAGTGTGCGGGCGACGACGCTTTCTCAGGAGCGTAGCCAGATCAACGTCTGTCCGGGAGGATGCCAGTCGATCTGTGAAGTCGTCGATACGGGACACCCTCCGTGGGGAGTTGAGTAGCCGCCTGCGGGGGGTCGCTTCGAAGGTTTCGGCGCAGTTGCTGGGGGTAACGGATGGGCTCCGCAGAGCAAGGGGGAGTGGAGATGTGGAGGTCCTGGAATGCAGTTGTCGCGGTCTGTGCGCTGGGAGTGGCGATGGCGGGGTGCAGTAGCAGTGACGATGAGGCTCCAGACGCCGTCGACGACCCAGTAGCGGCACTCGAAGCGGCTGCGACCGAGTGGTCGGAGTCCTTCTTCTCGGGTGACTCCTCCGAGGCATACGATCTTTTCACCGCGGACTGCAAGGACACCTTCTCTCCGGACGAGTTCAAGGCCTTGTCCGACTTCAACCGCGCCGATGGCGCTTCTCGGACGCTGACGGACGTCACCGCCCGGGTTGACGGTGACCGAGGAGCTGTCGACTTGGTGTACGAGAACGCGGACAGCGACACGAACATGCCCTGGGTATTGGTCGACGGAGAGTGGAAGACGAGTGACTGCACTCTCCGCGAGTGAGCGTCAACCACCAGGTGCTTCGGTCTGCGCCTTGCGGAGGGACGCAGGGGAATGCGGGGGTAGTTCGCACATATGTTCTATCCGCGCCTTATAATGAGATCGCAGCAGGTCGATGGAAGGATGCTCACGGCGGACTTCGGGAAGCATCGGCCTGCTGCGTAGCTTCAGCGTGCAGCGCTACTGTCCGGAGACTGCTCAAGGGCTGCTATGGATAGTCCATGGCACCTTCCGCCGGCTGGCAGCAAGACCCGAAGGACCGGAACTTCGAGCGCTATTGGGACGGCGAGCAGTGGACCAACCAAACGCGGCGCCGCAGCAATGCTCGAGATTCCCATCCTCGCGTAGAACAACCGCCAGCGACGGTTCCCCGGATGTCTCTCCGTTGGCTTCTTGGCATCGCCGCGGTGTTCTTCCTGTCGGGAGCGCTCAGCTTGGCGTCGATTGGCAACTTCGGAGGTTGCCTCTCATTTACGGCCGCGAGTGCAAGCTGCCTGATCCCCAGCATTCTCCAGCCATGGCTGGTGACACGAGGCCGTCCACCGCTCCGCGCAACGCGGTGGCTTCCCATTGCGGTGGGATTGATGGTCATCGGCATGATCGGCGATGCCACCCAGGTGACGATGTCACCTTCCGCGCGTCAGAGCGAGACCGACAAGCGCGTACAGCAATCCGAACGAAAAACAACGCCTCCCTCTCCCGAGTCCACTGCAGCGCCCGAACCGGTCCAAGAGTTGGAACTGTTGGACTGCGCCCCTCCGACCGTAGAAGTACTGGAAATTGAGTGGGAGCACCCCGCTACCGCAACCGATCCGCAGAACGTCTTTCGTCGCACCATGACTGTCCGCATAGTGAACCACAGCCAGCACAGCATCAGGACTAGCGGTGCAGGATTCAACATGGCGTGGCGAACGCCAGATGGTCGTGTCGTCAACATGGCTGAGGACATCTTTGACGGCAAGAGGTCGTGGATGTCATGGGATTCGGTTCCGGGCTCCAACAACCTCGAGCCGGTATCCGATCGAGTCGAGGGTCAGGGCAGTGTCGAATATACGAGATCCTTCGGCTCCTACGCTGATATCTATACGGACGGAACCGAACCGTGGGTTCACCAGCGTCATGTGTTCTACGAGTTCGACAACCCGGACCTTGAGCGTGCCTGCGAGGAACAACGGGCACGGCTTGGGCAGGCTCGACAGGCCGATGGGCATACCGAGATTCGGTGATCCGGTGTGAGCGTCACCTGCTCGCCGCCAGGCAGAACTGTTGGATGCGGGGGAGAGGACCACGATAGGCAGGAAACAGTTGGGTGCCGTCTGCTCGAACGGGACTGCCGTGGTCGTACATCTGACGGATGCCGGCGCATGCATCCCGCAAAGCAGCAGCGACATTGCGCGACTTGGAGCGCCGCTGCTGCAGCGGGGCGTACACGACCACGGTGTTCCCGTGGATCGAGACACCGGGGCCGGATTCGCGTGGGGGAAGACCGTTCATGCTGCGTCGGAACTCGTAGTCGAGCACCGCTAGCAGATAGAGAGCCTGGTCCGAATCTGGTTCGTCGTCGAGAACGATCACGAGCAAGTCCTTGTCGAGATCGCACCGCTCAGGATTGTCTTCATCGATCGACTCGACGAGGCCACGGCTTCGCCATGCCGGCAGGGTCACGGTTGGTGAGTTCACAATGCACTTCCCAGTTGCAGGGGTCGAATGTCAGAGAGTCCGAATGCTCGCGCGACGACGTCGGTCACTACCTCGAAGTCGTCGACGTTCGTGCACGCCGCGGTGAGCGTTGCCGCCGCCATTTCTGCGCCGAGGCCGGCATCGAGAATCTGCTGAGTTGCAAGTAGATCCGCCATCTGCGGGCGCCATACAGGAAAGCCGCCGTCTGCCATCGAGTTGACGTGCCGCTCGAGTAGATTGCGGCCAATCTTCACCAGTCGCCCATCGATTCCGGCCGCTTCCGCGATCGTGTAGTCCGTCTCCACGGTGATTTCGAACGGGAAGCGACGTTTGATTGCGTCATCGAGCGGGCGAACGCCTTGGCCTTCTTCGTTGTAGGTGATGATCAGACCGAATCCTGGACTGGCAATGACCGGCGGCTGGTCGGGCCGGTCGTCGAGGACGAGCTGGCCTCTCGAGTCAGCTATCGATAGCAGCGCCGCGATGGTTTCCGACGGGGCCCGATTGACCTCGTCGAACAGCAGCACCTTGCCCTCTTTCATGGCGCGTGTCAGTGGACCGTCGCACCAGATGAAGCTGCCGTCGGGGTGGGGCTGGTAGTGGCCGGCAAGCGCCGACACGGTGAGGTCGCCATGGCCCTGGATGGTGATCAGGTCGGAGCCGAACGCTGCGGCGGGGAGGGTGGTCTTTCCGGCGCCGGGCAGGCCTTTGAGCCGGATGTTCATCACTCCGCGCAGCTTGCGCAGCACCAGGTAGTCGGGCATGCCTGCGATGGATCGAGGCCAGTAGCGGCGCCCGTCGGGCAGTAGTACCCCATCGGCATCCTCAGCAGGAATCGGCATCAGTGCCCGCGCATCAGCCGGGGTTCCGAACGAGGTGGTCGTAGCGCCACGGACCGGATCATTGCTGATGGTGAGCGCTTGGTCGGCGGCTGCGAGGGGATCGTCGACGACGGTGCCGGAGGTGGTGGCGAGCATGGCGAACAACGACCGTGGGTTCACCGGGAGCGTGTCATCAGCCCCGTAGAAGCAGACCTGGGGCGGACGAAGGACGTGCTCTGAAGTGGAGACGGTCGTCGAACCATCCGGGATGTAGTAGTGCTGGAACAGCTCGGCGAACACCCGTTGCGGGTTTCGAGTCGGTGGTTCGTCGCGAAGGATCAACGTCGCGTCCTCGAACTGGGCATTGCTGCCGAATGCCGATACGACATGAGGATCGCCGGTGTACGGATCGATGAAAGTCACTGCGGCGTGGACCCGCTCAGTCGGGCCAGTCAAGTCCCTGCAAGCCCACGCAGCGAACGTCACGCTCGCCATCAGATAGCCCCTTCGTGTGGTGATCGATTGATGCGCAAAGCTTCGCAACGCTCGGAAACGAGGGCGGCACGAGAGTTCACGTCGATGGACGTGACGGAGCGACCGCAGCTGTGCCGCACAAAGAAAAGGTGACTGCAACGGTGGGGGCCAACACGATGACAGGAGAACTCGGCTATGTCGGCAACCCGCCACCCCACGTCCGATCCGATGTCGGCTGCCCCGGACGGGGACCACACACCAGCGTGGCGGAAACTGTCGCTTCGGCTCGGTGCGTTCGTCGATACGATCACCCCACGTCGGGACCTGCTGGCCGTCATCGGTCCCGGTGCCACGGAGATCTTCGATGGCCAACGCCCGGCCGGGATGTTCGATCACTCGGCGGCGACCCTCTTCGTTGACGCCACCCAGGTCCTTGCCGCGGCCACGGACCCGGATCGGATCGACCTGCGGGATCCACGTGACTGTGCCAGGTACCCGGTTTTGGCCGGGGTGACAGCACACGAGGTCGGCCACGCCACGCACTCGGCGCGACGCGGGACGATGCCGAAACGAGCTGCAATGTGGGCATCGCTTCTGGAAGAGCCCCGTATGGAAGGCAGGGTTGTCGCGGAGAACCCACGCGCTCGATCGTGGCTACGGGCTTCGGCAACCCATCTGCTCGGCCCCATCAACGCGCGAAGCGCAGACGAGGCAGCCAGGATGTTGATCCTGGTCGGCGGCCGCATCGACGCAGGCGTCTACGAGCACAGCGACCTTCCGGATCTGACAGCACTGGCCGGCCGCTTTCTCTCGGACGAGCAGGTCGACGTGCTGGTGACACAGATTCGGATCGCCGTCGGTCTCCCCGATGGCGACGTCGAGGCTCTGGTGCGGTGCGCGCACACAATCGCCGACGTGATGAGCTCCGAAGACGCCGAGGACGACGGTGGCGACGAGTTGGTCGAACACGGCAGCGATGACGTTCCCGTCTCCACCGGATCAAACGACCATGCAGCCGCCAGCGCAGACGCGGACGTCGAGGAAGAACTCGCCGCAGCACTGGCCGCGATGGCCCGCCGCTCGGTTGACCAGCTCCGCTACGCAGAGAACGTCACCGCCCTGACCTCTCGCGCTCAGCACCGCCGTGACCTCAGGCGAGAGCTTGCAGCGCAGACAACGGCAGCCGGTGCCGCCGCCCGCGCCCGCACACACCGCCACTCCGCACGTCGACCCACTGCCGCTGAGACCCAGCAGTCAGCACGGCTGACCCGGCTGCTTACGCGGGCTGCAGACCGCGGAACATACGTGCGCACCATTGCGCAGGCAGCTCCTCCCGGCCGGATGAACACCCGCGAGCTCGTCAGACGCGAAGGTCAACTCGCCGCAGGTCTCACCCCCACCGCCGCGCCGTGGTCTAGCAAACGAAGACGGGTGGTCGATGTTCCTCCCCTGACAGTTGGTATCGCAATGGATACTTCGCCCTCGATGGAGCCGGTACTCGAAGCTGCCGGAGTCGCGGCGTGGATGGTGCGGCGTGCTGTGCGTTCGCGGGGAGGCGACGCCGAGACCATGACCTGGAACAGCGACGCCGCGGTCTTGCAGGTAAACCCGGACAATAGAAGGGTGCTCCTGCCAGCTTGCGAGGGCACGAGTGAGGGGCTGCCCGAAGCGCTGTTGGCTTTGGACGCTCGCCTGCACTTGACCGCGGGTACCGGGCCGCGGCTGGTTGTGGTGATCAGCGATGGAGACATCCCCAACCACCACATAGTGGAGCAGCATCTCCGTCGCTTCACTACCAGCGGCGCCGCGGTGCTGTGGCTGACGCACTTCCAGTGGGTGCCGCAGTGGTTGGAACAGCTGAACCAGCGGTCAGACGCGGTACGGGTGAGCATCTTGGACGACACCGAACAGATCGCAGAGCGCATCGGCGCAGCGATGGTCGGCCTGCTGCAGACCTGGTAACCGCTGCGCCGGTCTGGGACGTGGGACTGAGGAGCGCTGAGTCTCCGTTCCGCTGCATGACCCTTCCTGCAAACTGAACCAACCGGACATATGCGATACAGTTCCCGGTTTAGCGGGTGGTGAGTGCTAGACAGGCTGGCAATCGGGGCAGCCACATCGCGGTGGTTACGCGAGAGGGATTGTCGTGAAGTTCGACAAGAAGTCGATCCTTGCCGGCGCCGCTGTTGTGGCGGTTGTCTGCGTTGCTGCCGGAACGGCCATTGCGTTGTCCGGGAACTCCGAAACGCGTCCGACCGGCGATCCAGTTCCGGGAACCTACTCTCAGATTCCGCGTGAGATTGGGACACACGAGATCGAATTTGCGGACGACGAGGTGTGGCCGCTGCTCATCACGGGCGAGGCTTTGGTCTATTTCCAGGACCCCACCGGGTCCGCCGGAAGAAGCCTCGGAAAGAAGATGACCGGGGTCAATCTCGAGACCGCCCAGTCGTGGGAATACATGATGGAAGGCGCATACTGCGGTTCTTCCGAGATGTACTCGCAGGATGCGACCATGGTGGTATGCCGGATGTCGGGGACAGACACCACCACCACCATCCTTAGCCCCAAGGACGGCTCTACCGTCGCATCCATACCTAGCCTGCAGGGCAACGACCATGTCGCCGGTGACACGCTCTATACCTGCTGGCGTGAGGACGGAACGTTCAAACTCGCGGCTCGAAAAGCCCCGGACTTCACCGAGGAGTTGCTTGTCAGGGTTCCTGCGAATACTGAGAACCCCTGCAACTTCAGTCTGCACGGCGACAAGATTGCGATCTACAGCAACCAAAACTGGGTGACGGTCGTCGAGGAGGACGGCACGATCGTCTACCAGGATTTTCAACGTCAGGGCTCGTTCAACTCGGCCGGGCTGCTCGAGACGATGGTTTACAACGCGGAAGAACCTCTCGAGGACAAAACATTCGACGTTATCGACCTGGACGGGAAGAAGATTTTCGAGTACTCCGAGCCCCTCGAGGAAGTGCCGAGCATTCCGGGTGGGCGTGATAGCGGACTCTTCATCGATGAATACGGGGCAGTGCGCGAACGCTCTACGGGACGCGTCCGCTGGACCTATGCAGAGACGGACCGCTTTCGTGTCGTCGGACTGGCCGGCAACACGCTTCTGGTCGTCGAGGACTTTGAAAGACTGCGCGCCTACGACGCCGAAAACGGAGCCCCACTGTGGGCCATCAGCGTCGATAGTGTGCTCCCCGATGACGCGGAGTCCTTGCCCGGAAACCCCGGCGGCTACTCGCTCACCGATAGAAAGCACCGCGTCGCAGGTGACGGCGAGGTCCTGCTGTTTGCATCCGGAACACGCCTGACTGCAGTCGATGTCGCCACCGGTGACATCCTGTGGAATATGGGCACCGGAGGCTGGATCGTCGACGAATACCAGGATTACATCGTCCTTTCCGACGACGAACGCATGCGAGTCCTTCACTTCGAGTGACCCTGTGCACGGGTGAACGATCTATCGGTCGGCCCGTAGTTGCACGAGCTCAGGCAGTTTCGCGGATCTGCTCGACCATATGTTGGGTGGCGTCGGCGACATCCAAGTAGGACTGTCCGAACGCGTCGCGGTCGGCAGCAGCAGGTATGTCCGGCACAGCGAGCACACCCGACTGCACGCATGCGCCGGTGCGACGAAGCACCTGTACCGCGAGTTCCAGACCACCAATCGGCATGTACGCCATCGGCGGGTCGCTCTGGAACAACTCCGGAGACGTATCGGCGTCGACGAGTGTGAAGGTCAACGCGGTGAGCAGCTCGGCGATCTCCCGGGGGTCAAGCCCAACAGGATCAGGAACTCCGGATTCGAGCAGCATCCGAAGTGCGGAGGCAAGCTTCATGCGCAGCAGCCCCATGGCCGCGTAGCGAGCGTGAACGTCAATCGCATGCACGTGTGCGGGCAACCGACGCTCGGGATAGGTGGTGGTCATCGCGGATCTCCTGGTGTCGAATTCCAGTGGTGTCACCGGGCAGGTCAGCGAACGTCGCCGTGCGCGGCGGTGATGATGTCGTCCAGCCATGACGCGGTGTCACGGAACCCGGCCGCGGCCTCGATAGGACTCTGGTTGGTAGGCACTGGACACAGGCCTGCGTCGATGTTGCCGGCTGTCGCTATCAGCACATCGCGTGCGAACGCCAGCGCTCCGGTCACAGAGAACACCATCGGATAGTCGGTTCGCAGGAACTGGCCGGTATCGCCATTGGTGTTTTTCTCGATGGTCGCGAACAGCTCCAGGGCCTCACAAATCTTCAGCGGATCAACACCTGGAGCAGACCCGCCCGCTTCAAGTGCGATACGCAATGCGTGCGTCAATGCGTGCTGCACCAAACCGTTGTCGCCGACGCTGATAGAGCAGTCGATGTCCTCTACCGAAATCGGCACTCGGGTGCGAGCAAATGTCTTCATATCCGGAGTGTGCCTCACCAGATTCGGGTGGAGCGCTCCCTGCAATGCCCCGTCGGCGCCGTTGCGGCCCTATACATGAGGTCACCGACAACTGAGAACGCTCATGAAGTGGAGTGACTATGCCGCACCTGTCGTCTGCCATGAGCATGGGACCGGTGTGAGCTGATTTTGCCAGGGTGATGGGACCACCTGGATTGCCAGTTATGGGACCACCGGCGCGCCTTGCCGGTGATCTCGTCGTTTGCTCGTTCGATCGTCTGTGACAGCTCAAGCGAGGTCGCGGAGGTCGACGGGCATGGCTTTTCGGGAGATCAGTGTGAACGAGATCAGAGAAGTACTGCGACTATGGCTCGGGACAGCCGCTCTGCCGGCGCCTGGGCTGCGCACCATCGCAGACCACGCCGGGGTGGACCGCAAGACCGTCCGACGCTACGTCGACGCCGCCCAGACTGCCGGGCTGAACAGGGACGGCACTGCAGCCGACATCGATGACGAGTTGATCGCTGCGGTCGTCGACACCGTGCGCCCCGACCGGCCTCATGGACACGGTGCGGCATGGGAACAGTTGGTTCCTCACGAGCAGCAGATCACCAGGTGGGTGGCCGGGGACGATGAGCACAAACCGCTGACGATCACCAAGATCCACGTGCTCCTCGCCCGCCAAGGCTGTGTGGTGCCGTACCGGACGCTGCACCGGTTCGCTACCGAGCGGTGCGGTTTCGGCCGCAAGGACCTCACCGTTCGGGTCGTCGACGGAGATCCGGGTGTCGAATGCCAAATCGACTTCGGGTATCTGGGGATGCTCACCGACCCCGAGGACGGCCGATCCCGGAAAGTTCATGCCCTGATCTTCACCGCCGTGTACAGCCGGCACATGTTCGTGTGGTTGACCTATTCGCAGACGCTGGCGGCGGTGATCGCCGGATGCGAGGCGGCATGGAAGTTCTTCGGCGGGGTCTTCGCGGTCCTGATCCCCGACAACCTCAGACCCGTCGTCACCGCGGCGGACCCGATCACCCCGCGTTTCAGCGAGGGGTGGCTCGACTACAGCAGTCACGTCGGATTCATCACCGATCCCGCCCGGGTGCGGTCACCGAAGGACAAACCCCGCGTCGAACGCACCGTGCAGTACGTGCGCGGAAACTTCTGGGTCGGTGAACGTTTCACCGATCTCGCCGAAGCTCAAGAGTCCGTCGTCCGCTGGTGCAGCACCACCGCGGGCATGCGTATCCACGGCACCACCTGCGCACGACCGCTGGAGGTCTTCGACACTGCCGAACGACCCATGTTGTTGCCGGTGCCGGCGGTCTACGATGTGCCGATCTTCAAGGACGTGAAAGTGCACCGTGATTTCCACGCAGAAGTCGGGCGGGCGTTGTATTCGTTGCCGCAACAGTGGATCGGATCGACGCTGTCGGTGCGCGCCGACACCGAACTGGTGAAGTTCTATCACCGCGGCATCCTGGTGAAGATCCACCCCCGCACGCCGCCGGGTGGACGGAGCACCGACCGCGCTGACCTGCCCGAACACAGATCCGACTACGCGCTGCGTGATGTCACCTCTCTGATCGCCAAGTGCACCGCGCACGGGCCGAACATCGGCATCTACGCCGAACGCATCCTCGACGATCCGCTGCCGTGGACGAGGATCCGCAGCGTCTACCGTCTGCAAGGACTGGTCCGCCGCTACGGAGCCGAACGGGTCGAGCAGGCCTGCACCCTGTCGCTCGACCTCGACGTCGTCTCGGTCACCAAGATCGCCTCGATGCTCGAGCGCGCCACCGAAAAGACCTCGCCGGATCTGCCGAAAGCAGTCGGACACACCGCATCACGATTCTCACGTGATCCATCCGAATTCAACACTGCCGCAAATGCACCCACACTGTCAGTCGTCGGCGACAGCGCCGAGAACACGGAGATCCACCGATGAGCACCCACACCCGCACCGCAGCCACCGAACCTGTCGGTACCGACATGGTCCGACTGCTCAAAGCTCTCAAACTCGGGGCGCTGGCCGACACGCTGCCCGAACGCGCCGCCCTGGCCCGTCAACACAAACTCAGCCACATCGGGTTCCTCGAAGTGCTCCTCGCCGACGAAGTGAACCGGCGTGAATCACGTTCGGCGACACTACGAGCCACCAAGGCAGGACTCGACCCGGCGATGGTGTTCGATACCTGGAATGCGCTCGATGATCTGCGCTACGACCGGACACTCCTCGCAGATCTGACCTCATTGCGGTTCCTCGACAACCAGCAGTGCGCGATCGTTCTCGGCCCGGTCGGGGTCGGCAAGACCCATCTGGCAACAGCATTAGGGCACATGGCAATCCGGCGGCGACACAGTGCTCTGTTCGCGCGATCGGACAAGCTGTTCACCCGGCTCCGCGCAGCCCGATTGGATAACACCGTCGACGCCGAGATCCGCAGGTTGACCGCGATCGACGTGCTCATCATCGACGACTTCGCGCTGCGACCGCTCGATGCCACCGAAACCAACGACTTCTACGAACTCATCGTAGAACGGCACAAGAAGAAGACCACGATCGTCACATCAAATCGGGAGCCGTCGGAGTGGCTGACGATGACCGCAGACACCCTCCTCGCCCAATCCGCGATCGACCGGCTGACCTCCAGCGCCCACACCCTCGTCGTCGAAGGACCGTCCTACCGTCAACGCACCCGGCCCGGAGCAGTTGACGCCGCCACCGACAACACGCATCCTCAATAACGCGCCACGGTGGTCCCTACCCTCTGGCAATCAGGTGGTCCCATCAACCTGGCAAGCGACAGCACCGCGCGCCCACCTACCCGCCCGACGAATGTGCCTCCGAGTTCGGGGACGATCCGAACGATCTGCCGGGTCGATCGGATCGACGGCCACCGAGGCCCCTGCGGCCGCACGAGGGCTACCGCTTCTTTGCTCTGCCGGCGACAGCTGCGTACGTTCCGGACAACTCCTACCGAGTGGACCTGGCCGAGCAGGTCCTGCTGCATGAGGGTGTACCCGTCGCGGTTATCAGAGCCGATGGACGCCCACAGTGGTCTGCGCGACGCTCGCAGGATGAGTTTGCTCGCTGGGCGGAGGACCTGCGCTGGATCCAGCAGGTGCCGGCAGCGACGACACTGACCCACTTTGGTTTCGGCCTACTGCTTCGGGAGGCACGCACAGCGGCGTGGTGCGAAAAGCAATCGAAGACTGCGTTGATGTACTCGACCGTCGACGAGGTGCGCCGAGGACGGTGGCGTGCAGAAGAGCTTCTCAAGGCAGACCGTCCCGAAGATCTTCAGTTCCTGGCGCGTGTCGATCCCCAAGCGGCGTACTACTGGCATTGCGGCCGCCGGCACGTTCTGGTCCCCGGGCTAGCTGAGCTGCTCCCCGAGTCGTCGGCGGGGGGATGGCTTGCAGATGTCGCCTCGGGGAGAGCCTCCGTGGCCGGTTGAGTCTCTCCGAAGGCCACATACCGGGGCTCGACCTGCATGAATCGCTGTCAGCAGGGTCCGCATGCACGCAGCTGTCGCCGTGCCGCCAGACTGGGGACTATGGAGATCAAGGGGAACGTCAAGCCCACAGCAGTGGCCACCGCATACTTCCGTTCGGTGGAGTCCAAGCGACCAGATCACCTGTTCGTCGACGATCTTGCCGAGAAGTTCGTAATCGCTTCCGGGATGTCTCCGGATGGAGACCTTCGTCTGCCGAACGTCACCGAGACCAGGCTGTATCGCACCAACGCAGCGCGCACCCACTACCTCGACGAGCAGGTTCGCCAGGCTGTCGCGGCAGGTGTACGCCAGGTTGTGATCCTGGGTGCAGGCCTGGACTCTCGTGCCTTCCGGTTGGGCTTGTCCGCGGAGGTGACCGTATTCGAAGTGGACCTCGAGAGCTTGTTCGAGTTCAAGGACGCCGCGGTCGCGGCGTCCGGCCGCGAGCCGACCTGTCGCCGCATCACAGTGGCTGGAGACGTGGAAACCGATGACTGGTCGAGTGCGCTAACCGCGGCCGGGCACAACGCTGCCGAGCCGACTGTGTGGATCGTCGAGAGCTTGTTCTTCTATCTCGGGGACGAGCAGAACGAACGTCTTCTGTCGACCCTCAGCGAACTCAGTGCTAGTGGGACGGTGCTGTGTGGCTCTCACTTCGGTCCGGGCTCACGCGAAGAACAGCAGACTCAGCAGATGAACAACCGCGCTACTGAAGCCGGTTCAGCGTTCCGGTCGTACGTCGACGACCCTGCTGCATGGCTGCGGCCGCACGGATGGGAGGGCGAAGGCGTAAGCATCGCCGACTACGCCGCGACCATCGACCGTCACGTTCCGTACACGGAAGAACCGGGCAATGTCGTGGCGTGGCTACTGTCCGGTCGGCGTTTGTAGAGCTGAAGTCTCCGGTGCTGCTTGGGTGGCACCGAACATGCCGATGTCGGATAGCTCCACCATGAGCCGGTGGGCAGCTACGGAGTCTTTCGAGGCGCGCCATGCTGCCCACCGGCTCAGGGTCGGCGCGGTGGGTGTAAGCACCACACCCTCATTGAGGCGGGTAGCTTCTTGCCATTCGTGCATCCGGTTGCGCAACAACTGATACCGGCGGTAGCGCCGGGGGAACGTTTCGGCGATCACGATTCCACCGACAATTGCGAAGGCAGCAACGAGACCGAGAACCAGCACGAGGGACACGGTTTTCGAGTGCTGCGCGTACCAGGTCTCATCCAGGTCCGGGTCGTTGTTGACATACAGGTCAGCGATTTTCATCGCAACATAGGCGGCTGCGATGGTAGCTCCCACAGCGAAACTGGCAAGACCCGCCGCTAGCGGGCCACGTCGAACCTTCCTCATCGCGTTGATGGTTACCACCAGAATGGAAAGCGCAGCGACTCCGATCGTGCCGAGATAGACGGTCCAGTACGCCGCCAGCCACCCAGTCATCGGAAAGTCGGCAGTCATGTAGCTCGTGGGTGATTCTGTGACCGGAGTCATCAGGAAGGTCCCTGCCATCAATGCCGTTACGACGGCATAGAAGTAGGGGAGTCGACGAGAAGTCGACCAGTTGCCACCGATAGTGAACGATGCGAACGCCGCGAACGTAGTCGCGGCCAAGGTGCCCAACAGCATTCCCGTGAAGTCGGTCAGGTTGTACACACCAGTGATGGCATGCAGTCCTTTGTCGATGTACTCATCGGTGATGACAGGGACGCGTGCGAGTTTTGCGGATCCCAGGAGGCCGAGAGCCGCGGTGAGGATCCACGTTTCCCGAAGGCCGCGGTATCGGTACGCGCGCCAGGCGGCGATCAGTACGAGAGCTAATGGCAATGCGATGCCCACCACGATTGAGGTCATGGCACTGCCCATCCGACGGCACGGGCTAGGCGCCCGAGGATTGCGCTGTCGTGGTCACCAACATCGTCACCCCACAATGGTCGTGTCAACTCCTTGGCTCGGGACATGAGCAGCGTCGCTAACCATTCGGCCTCGCGTTCGATGGGGTCTGTCAGAAGCGTGCGGTTCTTGCAGTAAGTGGGGAGCAGGGTTTGCACCACGTCACCGCTGATCGAGGGCATGAGTGTGCGCAGGTAGATCTGCTGCAGTGTCTCGGCAGTCCGAGCGTCGGGACGGTGCCGGAAGATGATGTGGGCCAACTCGTGGCAGATGATGTGGTCACGGTAGTCGCCTTCGGTCTTGGAGGTGACGAAGACGTAGTCGATTCGCTCGGTGGGGAGCCAGGCCCCGGTGATCGTATATCCATCCTGGTCTTCGACCTGTGTTTTCTGGTCGGGGATGGTCATCAGCTGAATAGCGCGACCGTTTCGGATGGAGAGATCGGCGATGAACCTCTCGATACTCCAGGGGCGGCTTACGGGGAGGTCCTGTAGAACACGTTCCGCGGCCTCACGGGCTGAGTCAGATGACGTCTCTGGACCCGGCCGGTCGCTCATTAATGCTCCTGAGTAGAGAGATGACTTGTCTTCGTTCGGCGGAGGATGCGCGCCCGGGGTTGCGTCGTAATCCCACCCACGGGACCCCCGCTGTGCGCATGGCGGCAAACAGTTCCAACTGCTCCTCGAGATCGACGGCATCGTCGTCGGTGAGGTATTCCGGGGCGAACCCGAAGACCTGAGCTATACAGCTGAGGACAGCGTCGGAAACATCCGTCACGGCACCAGAACGGAGATTCTCGATGTCTTCGGTCGTGATGGCCGTGTTGATCCGCGAGTTCACTTCAGCTGCGACACTGGCCGGGGTGTGCGAGGAGCCGTCGGGCTTGGGGAGAGTTGTGAAGAGGCGATCGATGCGCTCAGACAGACGTGACTGACGCCTATCGTTCATGCCGTACCTCCCTCTTCTAACCCGTGTGATTGGCTCGGCGGCGGAGTCGCTGCGTAAACGCTGCAGTCTGTTCCTCCGTCAGACCGGCAACTCTCCCGCTCAGCCACCGACGATACAAGCGCTCGGTCAGTTCTGGTTCAGCGGTGCCGTCGGTCGGGGCATCGAGAAGGTGGCCGAAGGCCAGCTCGAGGACTGCGGGAACCTCCGTGTTGGAGATTCGATTGCGTTCGAGGACTTCGGTGGCCCAACGTCCTGCCAGACTGGAAGTCGAGGACTGGACCTGTCGAACCGACTCGCCGAGGTCGTCGCTGCCCACTGCGTAGGAGTCAGTGAGCCGGTTGACTGCTCGGAGCAGGCCGGCCAGTTCTTCCACCGCTACGGAGACCTGTGATACACCGATCATGGGTTGTCCCGAGGTGTGGTCGGGCACGTTCCCGTCGCCGTTCGATGCATAGGTTGGAGCGTCAGGCAGTGCCCTTGGGATGCCGCCCGAGAGCGTTCGAGCCGCTGATCCTGGCTGCCACTGCAAGCCCGCATCTAGCTTTTGAAGTGTGGGGGCGGAAGGATCGGGACCGCTGTTTTCTTCGATGGTTGCGAGTCGGCTGACCGAAGGACCGCCCGCCTGCTGGACCTGCGCGCGAGTCAGGCCGAGTTCACGGCGACGGGCGGCGACATAGTCGCCGAGGCGGGCTGAATCATTGGCCATTAGCTGGAACACCTCATTTGCGGTCTGTTGGCGTGCGCCAATGGGTTCCTCGGCTTTCGGGGGCTAAGCGTTACTCGAGCTACATCCAGAACGGTGCTTCTGTCAATCCAACGTATCGCAGTAACTATGACATAGGGCTCAGATGGCGCTCAAATGGTGTTGAAATACATCTGCGATACGTATATGTTCCTCCGTTGGGAGGAGGTAGACGAGGGGAAGTAGATGATTCGGATCGACGTGGACTCGTTGAAGCTCGACGAGTACCTCGCGACCATCGAGGGATCAAGAACCTACGACGACATCACTGTCGACAACGGTCACACCTTGATGACCTCGTTGTGGAGGGCATTGTGCGAGCTCGAGGATGCTGAGGTCTTCACCATCCGTGATCGGGAGGGTGATCATGGAAACCTCGACATCAGCATCATCAGCGAGTATGGCAGCACCGATGACGACACCGGCGGCGAAATCGTCCGCGTGGTAGCAGTTCTCGGTCGTCGATTCCCACACATGGCCGGCCGACGCATGTCGACAGCCATCAGCGTCGGGCAACTGACGTCACCGTGGGAGCTCTGCCAGGATCAATGCGGCGGGCCAGACTTTGCCCGCGCTGTCGCACACGGTATCGCCGATCTCGCCACCCGCGCGGTCGATGATGCCCGGTCGATCCTTAGCTACAACCCATCCAATATCTCTGCCTAGTCGCCGCATAGCGGCGCATCATCGGAGAACAACCCTGACCACAGGGACAAGACGCGTGAGGCCCCGGACGCTGTCCGGGGCCTCACGCCGTTCACCGTCTCGGCGTGCCGCACCTTCGGCCGCGACCCCTTATCTTTCTCACCGCCATCGCGGCCGCGAGACCACACTCACGTGCGCTCGCCGCCTCTACGCAACCCCCGATCGGGGGACCTCTCCACACCACGAGTAAGGACACACGCATGCGCTCAGAAGGCCACTTGCCGAGTGAAAGCCTGCCCAGCTCTTCCTCCGCGCTGGTGACAACTCTGGCCTGGACCCTGAACCACCGGCTATCGACAGTCTCCGAACCTGACGACGACGAACTGACCATCCTGTCGTGGATGCTCGCAGGGGCTATCGCGTCCCACTGCAGCAACGTGGCAACAACGACGTCGATGGAACTGCAACCTCGCGTGCTTAACATCTTGCGACGACAGCGGACTCATACGTATCGGGAACACCGGAACCTCGACCTCGTTGCCCGAGCAGTGGCCGCGGTCAACACAACGCCATCTCACGCAGTGGCCGAGTCCAAGTCGTGAAGAGTCGCAGAAACGACGTCACTGAGCGTGTACTCGCCCAGGACGGTGTGATGGTAGGTGCCGTGCCCGTTCTCCTCGGCCAGCGGCAGTAACGGACACTGCGACACCTCGTCGAGGAAGTCGATCAACCGGTTGTACGTGTCGACGGGAAGCTGCAGCACTTCCAAGGGCGGCTGAGTTACCAAATGGCGCGCAACATCCTGTGATAAGGACTGCACTCTCCGCTGCACCTCCAAGGACAGATCTCGCATCATTGCCGAATCAGTTGCAACGTCCGACATTGCCAGAACCGCGGTGTCTGCCAACTGCTCGACTATTCGGGCTGCCCTCATCAACTCCACCAATGTGGCAGCCGCCTGCGCGAGAGTATGGGCAGACAGCAGCACCGTCGGCGCAGATTCGCCGGGGACCGCGCTGGCCAGAATTGTCGGGGCAAGGCTGTCCGCCCAACGTTCCACTGCATCGGACGTGATGACTGTGCGGGCCAGGTCCGGGGTGATGCCGGCCGATTCGGACACCAACGTAACCATGTTGTTGACGAATTCACTGACGACTTCGCGGGAAACGGCAATGTTACGTTCCTGCAGGATCGCACAGAGCCGCTCCGTTTGCGCGACATGCCAGCTGGTCTCGTTCATGCGCCAGATCATGACGTACCAGGTTCGGGTGGACGAGACGATGAGTGCCAACGACCGACGAATCCCTGAATGCATGAGAAGGACACCTGATGGCCGGAACAACAGCATCGATACGGGAGTGGAGTGTGCAGAACGAAGCGAGTCGTGCCGCCGTGCAGCTACGTGATTCGGTGCAGTGGATGCGTGGTGACATGGCGGCGGTGATGGGAGCTTGACCCCTGATCTTGGACACGTGGAATCCAGCACACTGCTGGGGGAAGCGAGAATCCAAGGATGGCCAGAAAGAACTACACCGACGAGTTCCGCCGTCGGGCGGTGGACTTGTATGAGTCCACGCCGGGCGCGACGCTCAAGGGGATCGCGGCGGATCTGGGCGTGTCTCGGGGCGCGTTGAAGGAGTGGGTCGACAAGCTGGGCTCGGGGACCATGACGGCGGGTGCAGCGCCGGTCGCGCCGAGCCGAGGCCGGCCCGAGTCACAGACGGCGAGGATCGCGCGGCTGGAGTCGGAGAACGCCGCGTTGAGGGTCGAGCAGGCCAAGCTCGCTGAGGAGCGGGACATCCTCCGCCAGGCGGCGAAGTATTTCGCCGGGGAGACGAACTGGTGAACCGCTTCCAGTTCGTCGAGGACCACAAGGACGCCTGGGGCGTGAAGCGGTTGTGCGAGGTCATCGAGATCGCCCGGTCGTCGTTCTATGCGTGGCTGGCCGCTGCGCCGGGACGTGCCGCGAGGCAAGCCGAGGATGCGGCGCTGGCTGAGCGGATCCGGGTGCTGCAGGACCCGGCGCTGGGCGGGGACCGTGCCTCGGGGGCACCCAGGATCACCGCCGACCTGAACGAGGGTGCGGCCGCGGACGGGCGGGTCAACCACAAGCGGGTGGCCCGCGTGATGCGCGAGCACGGCCTAGCCGGCGTCCGGCTGCGCCGTCGCGTGCGCACCACGATCCCCGACCAGTCGGGACGGCGTTTCCCCGATCTGATCGGCCGCAACTTCTCCGCCGGCGAACCGAACCGCCGCTACGTCGGCGACATCACCTACCTACCCGTCGAGGGCGGCACGAACCTGTACTTCGCCTCGTGCATCGACCTCGGCTCGCGGAAGCTCACCGGGTGGGCGATGGCCGACCACATGCGCACCGAACTCGTCGAGGGCGCGCTCGAAGCCGCCCGGCGCGAGCGCGGTTCCCTTACCGGTTCGGTGTTCCACTCAGACCACGGGTCGGTCTACACCTCGAAGGCATACGCCGCCCTCTGCGAGCAACTCGGGGTGACCCAGTCGATGGGGGCGATCGGATCGTCCGCCGACAATGCCCTCGCCGAGTCGTTCAACGCGACCCTCAAACGTGAACTCCTCGAAGGCCGTTCTGCGTTTCCCGACGCGGCCACTGCCTACCGCGCCGTGTTCCGCTGGGCGAACCGCTACAACACCCGGCGCCGCCACTCCGCGATCGGCAATATCAGCCCGAACGCCTACGAAGCCGCTGCCTCCGCTACCCTCGCGGAAGCGGCATAACCGAAATGACACCGTGTCCAAGGTCAGGGGTTAAGGCCCATGAGGTTGTTCGCCGAACAACACAACGCCAATGTCCACTGGGCTGACAGACATCCGGAACATCCGCACGCGGACGTGCTCACCATGCTCACCGAATGGATCCAGCACTACTACGGCTTCGTCCCGAAACCACCCCAGCGTGCGGACACGGGATTGAGTTCGGCCCCTCAACTCGTGCAGCAGATCATGCACACGCGGGCTGACTCATTCGCCGCTTTGCCGATCCATGTCCTGCCACCTCGGGTGTTCGAGACCATCCTCATGCTCGCAGGAACCGACACCTATCGACGCGAGCCTCTTCCGCTGAGCACAGCGTGGGAACCTACAGGACTGTTGGTGCTTCCGACCGCCATCCTCCGCCGCAATGAGTCCCGATTGGACCAGATGCTGGCGCAGGTGCTGGGTCGTTCACCCGAGCCGGACACGCTCTCGGCGGTGTCGTGGCTTCGCGAACCCGCCCGTGAAGGTGGTGAGCAGATCCGAGTGGGGGACTGGATCGTGCCGGAAGTGGGCTATCAGGGCTCCGGTATAGACGACAACGTCGGTCAGGCGCTAGCCGCCTTCGACAACAACAGCGAGTTACCTCCCTGGTTATGGACCAACGAACAGATCCACCACGTTCAAAGCGCAGCGCACCCATCCAACGATGCACGCCGACGAATCCACTCCGCCGCCAACGACCTGAAAACCGGCACCGTTGTTCCATGGACGCGGGGAAGCGTCTACGACGATGCCGATGGCCTACTTGCCTTACGTCTGACCCACGTGGCCTGGGATGCAGTCCAAGCAGGGATCCTCTGCAGGGTGCCGCTGGAGGGTAACGAGCCGGCCTTTCTCGTGCAGCCGTCCTAGCCGTCGGGCTGTGCCCACTCCACCGCGTACCGACCACGCTGTCCTGCACCGCCGAACGTATGCGTGCCACAACGACACTCTTCAACCGGATAACAGCCTCAGCCGGCCACCATCTGTCTACGGCCGGCCGCGCTGTCGTGCCGCGGCCTTGGGTGCCGAGACGCAGGGTTGATTGCAGTACATCGCAATCGCTCAAGGAGGCCCACATGTCGATCACGTTCTACCCCGAAATTGCACCGGTCATCGGTTACCGGCTCGTCGACCACCTCGGTGGTATCAGTGAGCTGTTCGCGGAGTATGCCGAGGCGGTTGCTCGATTGGACGAGTTGCACGCGTCCGATGCAGTGCTGCCAGGTTGCACCGACCCGGAGTCCGCTCGTGCGTACGGCGCAACGATCGAGGCCGTCACCTCCGACGGCGAGGACGTGCCGGACCTCAACGTCTCGAATGCGAACGCGGCAACGTTGTTGGACGTTCTGGGATTTTCTGGTGAATGCAGCGGCGCGTGCTCGGCGGAGGACTTCCTCGGCCGCGTTCTCACTGCTGAGGCACTAAGCCCTCAGGATGCAGGTGTGCCCGCCCATCAAGTCGGCGCCAGCCCCCGCGTCATCGACTGTGGTCGACGCGCGGGATACATCCAGGAGCGACTCGAAGAGCTCCGTGTCATCGCTGAATGGGCACGCGCACATGATCGAAGGGTGCAGTGGGCCTGATGAACTCCATCGGTCGAGTTCCGAGTGATGAAGTCAGGTCCAAGGTTACAGCGAGTCGATTTTCCTCTCGATGCAGTCGTCGACCAGTGAGTAAGTGATCTCTCCAGCAGATCCGACTTCCGAACGGCACCGGTCTTTGATTACTTGGTAGTGTTCGCCACCAGACTTTTCGGGGACCCAGAACCCCCAGACGAGCAGCGCGACAACGCCGATGAGGACGCCCCCGCTTAGCCTCAAACTTTCGTCTGGCTAGGCTGACCTGCGGATAAGTCGTAGGTGGCTGCGTTGTCGGATGAAGGCATGAGGGATCGCCGGCGCTGCGTTCGCCGGTTCTCCATGATTGCTCGTCGGTTCGAGGTGAATGCTCAGGCGGTGCGCAATGTGGTCCAGGCGGCGTCAATGAGGTGGTTGTAGGGCCAACCCTTCGGCAGTCGCAGCAATCGTCTCCTGCCGGTGTTGATGATGCGGCCGGCGACAGTGAGGATCCGCAGGCGCAGCCGTTTGGGTTCCCACCGGCGGACCGGTGCACGCTCACCCCAAGCAAGAGTCTGAGTCCAGGCCAGTAATTCGGCTGCGAGGGAGACGATTTCGAGCCAGATCTGATTCTGGGCGAACCCGTGAAACGGCAGGTTCCGCATGCCGGTGTCCTTCAACCCGCGGATACGGTCCTCGGCTCGGGCCCGTTGCCTGTGCCGGACCTCGAGGACCGGCAGGGTCCAGCCGGGACCGCGGGTGTTGGTCGCGAAACAGGTGATCCGCCACCCGTCGGCATCGGTCAACCGCAACTGCGCGCCGGGATGCGGACGCTCACGTCGGACGATCACCCGCATCCCGGCGGGCCAGTCCTTCGGCCCGGGCCTGGTGACCCGGGTCGGTTCCGGCATCCACGCGGTCAGCTCCGCGACCTGGGCGCCGTCACGAGGTTCACCCTCGCCGTCGACCGCCGCCCGCCACGCCTGAACAGGGATTGCCTCGATCGCCGTCTTCACCGTCTCGTGCGCGGGGAACCCGATCGAATACTCGAGCCCGAGGTCGGTGATGTGATGCAGGAACGCTTTGGAGCACCCGCCGGAATCGGTACGTACCAACACCTGCCCACGCTCCGATGCAGGCAGCTGATCGAGGGCGTGGTCGAGGGCGGTGATGTGGTCCTCCTTGTCGAATGGGGAAGCCTTGCCCGGCCGCAGATCCAGGACCAGCGGTTCGCCGGTGCCGTGTTCGCCATGGTCGACGAACACGCACATCGGCGAGAACCCGAACGTGCGCTTGTAGGTCGGCTCGGCGAGTTCCTTGTCCGAGTGCGCGGTCACCAGTGTCGAGTCCAGATCGACGATCACCTGACCACCGTCACGGTTGCCCGCGGTGCCGGCCAGTGGTCGGCGGCGATCCCACGCCGCCGCTCGAGCCGATGCACGAGCAGCCCGGATCGCGGGCAGCACCGTCTCGATTTCTGCGGCAAGGCCGGTGACCAGCCGGGACACCGTCGGATCGGAGGCGACCGGTCCGAACAGTTCGGGTTGGGCGCACCACCGCGAGGTCGGCGGCGCAGTCACCACCGAGCGCGATCGCCATGGCCAGGTCGATCAGCACCTTGCCCGGGTCATGACGTGATCGCGGCGCCCGCCACGGTGTCAACGCCGTCGACAGTGCCCGATCGACGCCACAGACCCTGACCGTCTCGCGCAGCAGCAGTGCCCCGGACGAGGAAATCAGCGACTCGCGGCGAGGATCGAGAACCAGAGCTGGGTACGGGTTAGGCTTCACCTGCGGAGTGCCTCTCTCGATGACGGATACTTGACCTTCGACAAGCCAAGAATCCACTACCGGACAGGCACTTCCGTGCTTTACACGCCGGGCTCAGCCCGCATGAGAGGAAATCTCCAGGTTAGGGTGAGGCGCTTCCGATAGCGCCTTCGCTCTACAGCAGTATCACTGTCCCCAGTCAGGGAAGGCTTGGATGCCAGGCAGGCGATAACCCCGATAATGGCGCCCCAGTAAAGCAATTGCGCCGCTATTCCCACGTGGCAGGTCCCCGATAGTCGGTCCGGTCGGTTCTAGGTCGTGTTTCATAAGCGCGGGGTGCGGAGCCACAGGTTGATGGCGGCGATGCAGACAGTGGCGGTATAGCGGACGGCGAGTTTGTCGTATCTCGTTGCGACGGCCCGGTTCTGCTTGAGCAGGTTGATGCCGCACTCGACGGCGTGCCGCTGCTTGTAGTGCTCGCGGTCGAATGCGGGCGGCCGGCCACCCGCCGACCCCTTCTTCTTCCGGTTGGCGACCTGATCGGACTTGACCGGGATCGTCGCCCGAATGCCCCGCTCGCGGAGGTACTCGCGGTTGGCGGCACTGCTGTACGCCTTGTCCGCCAGCACCGCGTCGGGGCGACACCGCGGCCTTCCCACCCCGAGCCTCGGCACCCGAATCGCGTCGAGAACAGCCTCGAACTGCGGACTGTCACCACGCTGACCTGCGGTGACAAGGATCGACAGCGGTTTGCGGCCCTGCTCGCACGCCAGATGGGTTTTCGTGGTCCAGCCGCCACGCGAGCGTCCCAACGCGTGATCGGCGGGTTCGGCCTCGATCCCGCCGGGCGGCTCGACCTGCCCGGCACCGTCTCGGCGGGCACCGGCTGCGTGCTGATGGGCGCGGGCGATGGTCGAGTCGACGCTGACATCCCACACGATCTCGCCGGCGGCGTCGGCGAGTGCCTGCAACCGGGTGTGGATCTGCGCCCACACCCCGGCGCGTTGCCAGCGGCGGAACAACCCGTAGACCGTCTGCCACGGCCCGTACCGGGCCGGCACGTCCCGTCACGGCGACCCGGTGCGGGTCCGCCACCGGATCCCGTCGATGAGCTGGCGTTTCGTCCACTTTGGTGGACGCCCCACCTTCTTCCCCCTCGGCAGCAGCGGAGCGAGCTGTGCCCACTGCGCGTCAGATAGATCCGCTCGCGCCCCTGGCCCGTTGTGCTGGGCGCGTGACGTCGATGGCCTCATCGCGGCCAGATTTGGCGACGCATAGCCCGCCGCTGTGGCGACCGCGCAGGCGCCCGGTGCTCAGCCCTACTTGTCCGTCACCAGGCGATAGATCACATATCCGACGAACCATGTGGTGAGGAGGACGCAGAGAACGAGGAGGACGTCGATCGCGATCACCAGCATGCAGACTCCTTGGTTAGTGGGTACTCACTAACCAGAATCGTAAGCTACCGTCGGGACATGCCCGACAACGCTGTCCCCACCGCGCGTGACCGGATCCTGGATGCAGCTGCCAGCACCATGCGGGACAGAGGGCTTGCCCGGGCAACAACGAAGGAGATCGCGGCGGTCGCCGGCTATTCGGAGGCGATGATCTACAAGCTCTTCGACGACAAGGTCGACCTATTTCTGAGCGTCCTGCGTGAACGGGTTCCCACCGTCGACATTCTTACTCGCACCGACCGCACCCCCGGTGACGCCACCACCCTCGAGGGCAGGTTGGTAGCGACGATCGAGCAGATCACTGCGTTCTATCGGCAGACGTTCGCAATCGGCGCCTCCCTGTTCTCCGACGCCGAACTCCTCGAACGACACCGAACCGCCGTCATGGCACAAGGGGCAGGCCCGGCGCTTCTTCCAGCCGCAGTAGCCCGATTCCTTCAGAACGAGCAGCGTACCGGCACCATCGCTGCCGATGCCCCGATCAACGGGGCCACATCGTCCATCGCCGGCGCCTGCTACCTACGGGCCTTCCTCGAGCAGTTCTACGGACCCGAGCACGTACAAGAACCGATGGCCGAGTTCACCGCCTCGGTCATCGCGACGGTGTTACCTGCTCTGATCGCTGCGTAACACCACTTCTGAAACACGGCCTAGTAGTACTTTGTTAGGTTCACCACTTCTTGTTGCGGGGCCTCGAGTTTCGGCGGGATGTCCGAGACGATGACCGGGTGGATGCCGCAGCCCTGATCGATGTCGGTGAACGTCTCGACGTGTTCGTCGACGAGGTGTTCTCCTCGCTCAAACGCAAGGACCAGCGAGCAACGGCAGGGGTATATGCGCGGGGATTGATGCTCGACGGGCGCCGCAAGTCGATGCAACCGATGGCCGACCGGCTCGGGATCGATCACCAACGCCTGCAGCAGTTCGTCACCACCTCACCATGGGATCCGGTACCGGTCCGGAAAACGCTGTCCCGCAGGGCGTGTGATCTGATCGTCCCGGATGCGTGGGTGATCGACGACACCGGATTCGCCAAGGATGGCGACGCCTCCCCATGCGTGGCCCGGCAGTATTCGGGCACCTTGGGCAAGGTCGGGAACTGCCAGGTCGCGGTCAGTGTGCACGCCGCCACCGATTCCGCGTCCGCGCCGTTGGATTGGCGGCTGTATCTGCCCGAGAGCTGGGACGATCAGCGGTGCGACGATCCGGAGACGGCCGCGGTGATCACCGCTCGCCGGCGACGCAATGCGATCCCGGACGAGGAGCGGTACCGCTCCAAGGCGGTCATGGCTCTCGAGATGCTCGACGAGCTGATCTCGTGGGGCCGGACCCCGCCGGTGATCGTCGCCGACGCCGGCTACGGTGACTCGGCCACCTTCCGTCAGGGTCTGACCGACCGCGACCTGGTCTACGTCGTGGCGGTCAAGGGCGCGACCCTCGCCCACCCGGGTGATGCGGTGCCGGTCGCCGCCGCGTATTCCGGGCGCGGGCGGCCGCCGACCCGGCGCTACCCGGCGGCGGTGACCTGCAAAGATCTCGTCTTGGGGGCAGGCGTCGAAGCACTGACCGAGATCAACTGGCGCTGCGGCACCAAGACCGGCCCGGCCAATCCGGCCGCGGCGATGCGCTCACGCTTCGTGGCGCTGCGCATACGCCCGGCCAACCGCACGATTCCCCGCGATGAGGACGGTGTGCTGCCGCAGGCCTGGCTGCTCGCCGAATGGCCGATCGGAACGGCCGCCCCTACCGACTTCTGGCTCGCCACCCTGCCTGATGACACCCCGCTGTCGGAGTTGGTGCGCCTGGCCAAGATCCGTTGGCGCATCGAACACGACTACCGGGAACTGAAAACCGGTCTCGGACTCGATCATTTCGAAGGGCGTTCCTGGCTCGGCTGGCACCATCACGTCACCCTCGTCACCGCCGCGCACCTGTTCCTGACGTCACTGCGACTGACCGACCCAAAAGCGACCGGGCGGGACTGACCCTCTACGGCATCGTGCGCGAACTCCAACGCGCACTGGCCTATTGGATCGGTACCTGCCCGACCTGCCACCACACCTTCCCGACCTAACAAAGTCCTACTAGAGCCGGTTCCTACGTGCAGTGAGGTTTTCTCACCAGGAGAGCACTCATGAGAGCTGTGTCGAGTCGGGGGCCGGGGCGGTGCTGAGGACGTGGGGTCCGGCCTGGTAGGGAATGGTTTCGACCAAGAAATTCATTCCCCGAAGCAGGACCCCACGTGATCACCTATCGTGCCACGCTCGACGTGCCCGAGCACACCCTGGCCTTCGTCACCGGCATCCTTGCTGCGCACCGCCGCAGGACCGATCGCCGACCGTGGCAGCGGGCCGCCACCGTCTACGTCCAGGCGGTGATGGTGCTGCGCTGGTTTCGCGACGGCACCGCTGTCGCCGACCTCGCCCGCGATGCCCGCATCTCGCAGGCCACCGCCTACCGGTATCTCCACGAAGGTATCGACGTGATCGCCGCGCACGCCCCGGACCTGCACGAGGTGCTCGAACGTGGGATCGAGGACGGCTGGGAGCATGTCTGCCTCGACGGCACCCTCATCCCCTCGACTCGCTGCCGGGAACGCTCCGGGCCCGGGCACGACGCGTGGTACTCGGGTAAACACCGCCGCCACGGTGGCACCATCCAGCTCCTGACCGATCCGACCGGCTATCCGGTGTGGGTGTCCGAGGTCGCACCCGGTTCGGTGCACGACTTCACCGCTGCTCGTCGGGGCGGGATCCTCGGCGCCCTCTACACCGCTGCCGCCGGCGGGATGCCCACCCTCGCCGACAAGGGATACACCGGTGCCGGGATCGTTGTCCACACGCCGACCAAGGGCCGCGACCTCGATATCGGCACCCGCTGCCACAACACGGTGCTGTCTGCGATGCGTGCTCCGGCCGAACGCGCCAACGCGCTGCTGAAGACCAGGTGGAAGGCACTACAACGAGTCAGCCTGTGTCCCTGGAGGATCGGTGCGATCGCTGCTGCCGCCCTCGTGCTTCTTCACCTACAAGCACCAGCCCGGTGAGAAAACCTCACTGTTTCTGCACCTGCATAAGAAACTCCTCGTTGTCGCGAGTCTCTCTGAGCTTACTGATCAACAGGTCGATTGCCTGTTGGGAGTCGAGGGTACTAAGCACTTGTCGCAATTTGTTTACAACAGCGCCCTCCTCAGCGGAGAGAATGAGCTGGTCTTTGCGGGTACTTGACGGGGTGATGTCGACTGCAGGAAAAACCCGCCGTTCGGCGATCTTTCGATCGAGCTTCAACTCAGCGTTGCTGGTGCCCTTGAACTCTTCGAAGATCACGGTGTCGCCGGTGGACCCCGTTTCTACCAACGCTGTGGCGATGATGGTGAGCGAGCCACCGTTCTCAATGTTCCGCGCTGCACCAAGGAACCGCTTCGGCGGGTAGAGTGCGGTTGAGTCGACACCGCCGGAGAGGATGCGACCCGACGCGGGTGACGAGTTGTTGTACGCGCGTCCCAATCGCGTAATCGAGTCGAGCAGCACCACGACATCTCTGCCATTCTCGACGAGTCGCTTCGCTCGCTCGATCGCTAGCTCTGCAACCGCCGTATGGTCGGTAGGCGGCCTGTCGAAGGTTGAGGCGACGATCTCGCCATCGACCGACCGCTGCATGTCGGTGACTTCCTCGGGGCGCTCGTCAATCAACACGACCATGAGGTAGCACTCCGGGTTGTTGGTCGCGATTGCATTCGCGATGTCTTGCAACACCGTCGTCTTACCGGCTTTTGGTGGTGATTGGATTAGTGCACGTTGCCCCTTACCGATCGGCATGATGAGGTCGATTACCCGAGTGGTCAATCGGTCGGAGGTCGTCTCCAGACGTAGCCGCTCGTTGGGGTAGAGCGGAGTCAGCTTGCCGAACTCGGGCCGATTCTTTGCTGCATCTATGTTTCTTCCGTTCACCGTGTCTATTGCGACCAAGGAATTGAACTTCTGCCGGGGGTTGCGTTGTTCGCCCTCGCTCGGAAGGTGTACCGCTCCAGTGACTGCGTCGCCCCGACGCAACCCATTCTTGCGAACCAAGTTCATCGAGACATAGACATCTTTTGGACCAGGAACATATCCCGATGTGCGTAAGAAGGCATAGTTGTCTTGAACATCGAGGATCCCCGCGACAGGTTGCAATACCGTGCCATCTGAGTGGTGCGCGTCGTTCGTCTCGCTATCATGATTGCGGCTGCGCTGACGAAAGCGACGGCCACCCCTGTGCATGCGCTCTCTATCGTTCCGGGCACTGCTCCTGTTGGGTTGGTCGCGCGGCTGGTAGCCATTTTGATCTACATGTTCATCGGCGGAACCGTTATCTATGTCGGCGCCTTTGCCGGTGTCGGCTGAATTTTGTTCCGGTCCTGCTTCGGCGGCCTCTTCGCTGGCCGCCGCTTGGAGCTTCGATTGTTGCTCGCCGTCTCCTGAACTTCTGCCGAATTCTGAAGAACCGGATGTCAGCATCTCGGAAATTGCAATTGCAAGATCCTTCTTCCTCATTCCGGCTACGCCTTTAATACCCATGTCGGATGCAACAGCCCTCAACTGCGGCAACTTCATGGACGCCAGATCCTTGGGGGGCCACTCCACGGCCGACCCGGAACTTGACAGAATGATGATGTCGGTATTCGTCATTTTCACGCCCTTCTGTGACGGGGTTTTGCTAGGGGAGCAAGCTCCGTTTGGCGACTGCGAGCTAGGCCGCAGTCTTGAGTAACGACATTTTTCCGGAGGGGGAGACGCTGGAACGTCCTAGAAAGGAATATCCGATCGCAATCTCTGCAGAGCTGTCGCGGATCCTATCCACCGTCCATGGAATGAAGTGGAGCTGGCATCTCAACCTCGAGCCAGATCGTCGAGGGAGCGTGATTGAGACAGTACGCAAGGGTTGGTTCAATATCAACCCCTGCGTTCGCTCGTCGTATTAGTGCGAATTCGGTGAGCAAGTGCGCTTGCCGTCGGCGTGCATGATCCCCGCGGACTTCATCGACGTAGTCGTCCTGCAAGAACTTGATGAGTTGTCCACCCAGTGGCGCCTCACAAGCTAACCTCGGGATTTCGTGCGTCCAGCAGAACAGGAGGTTGCCTTGAGTAGGTGATTTGTTGTTCGTAAGCTCGTCGTCGCTTGCCGGTGGAAGTCCGGTCCGGGTAGCTGCCAGGTGGCCCGGTAGCAGGCTGGCGGCTTCACCGGGAAACGGGTGGGGTCGAAGCCCAGCGTCAAAAGCCCTGCAAGGGGGAGCGAAGATGCGGTCCGCAGCATGACGCGAAGCCTGCGGCGTCGTTAGAGGTCCCCGCCCATAAGGGTGGGGGTGAAGAGAGAGCCGAGCCGCCGAAATCACGGTGAAGGCCATGGAAGGCACCGAAGACCTGGAGATGCAGGTGCCGAGGAACTCTCCGGCGTATGGGGCGTGGAACGTATCGACAGTGGCGGCGGGAACTGGAGAGGCCTGTCAAGTCCCGAGTTTTGTTGAGGCTGAGCGTGTGTTCAGTTCTCAGGCCGCAGAAGCGGCTGGCGGTTGTGCGTAGTGGGCGGTCTCGACCTCGGCCGGAGTCCGATAGTCGAGCATGCCGTGGACCCGTTCGGTATTGAACCAATGCACCCACTGCGCCGTAGCGGCCTCGACGTCCTCCCGACCGGCCCAGGGACCGTCGAGGAAGATCAACTCGGCCTTGTACAGCGAGTTCAGCGCCTCCGCCATCGCGTTGTCATAGGAGTCGCCCTTCGATCCGACGGAGGCGACCGCCGCGGCCTGATCCAGAGTCTGGGCGTAGCGCAGTGCTCGGTATTGCACGCCGCGATCGCTGTGGTGGACCAGGCCGGTGACGTCGTGGCCTGCACGGCGCCGTGCCCACAGGCCCATCTTCAACGCGTCGAGAGCCAGTTCGGTGTACATCCGCGTCGAGGTCTGCCAACCAACAATCATGCGAGAGAACACATCCAGGACGAACGCGACGTAGACCCACCCGGACTGCGTGCGCACATACGTCAGATCGGCCACCCACAACTGGTTCGGCGCAGTGGCCGTGAAATCCCGCTCGACGAGGTCCCCAGGCCGATCGGTTTCCGGTGCCGGCTTCGTCGTCCGTGGCCATTTTCCGCGCATGGTGCCGCGGACACCGAGTTCGCGGCAGAGCCGCTCGATGGTGCAGCGGGCCACCTCGCGGCCCTCCCGGACCAGCTGGGCGTGAATCTTGCGGATCCCGTAGACCCGCATCCGTGGGTGGGAGTGGATGCGCATGATGTGTTCTTTGAGGACGGCATCGCGGCGTGCACGGGCGCTGGGTTCGCGACCGATGAAGGCGTAGTAGGTGCCCGGGGCGATCTTGACCTCGGTGTTCTCCGACAGAACGCGACAGATCGGTTCGATCCCCCAGCGGTGTTTGTGTTCGTCGATGAACGCGACGATCACTTCAGTCGGCGGTCGAACTCCGCCTTCTCGAAAAAAGCTGTGGCAGAACGTAATACTTCCATCGACTGACGTAGTTCGCGGTTCTCTTTCTCCAGGCGGCGGATGCGTGCTTCGGCATCGACGGGCTCGGTCGGGAGTTCGGCGTCTTCGGCCTTGCGCACCCAGGTCCGCAAGGCCTCCTTGTGGACGCCGGTCTGCTCGGCGATCCGGTTGATGGCGCCGGTGCGGGTATCGGGGTCGCGGCGGGCTTCGACGGCGAGTCGGGTCGCTCGCTCGCGCAGTTCCTGTGGGTATTTGTAGTTCGCCATGGTGAGTCTGGGGTGATCCTTCCGGGATATCTGGCTCACCCTCAATGAAACCAGGGACGATTCAATCGCGGTGTCCGCCATGGTCGCGGTGACCGGATTCCCTGCCACTCTGCTACGCAGATGCGAGGCACCGCGTTGCGTGTTGTATTTCACCCGCTACAACCCCCGCCAACACTGGTGCAGTGACATCTGCGGCAATCGAGTACGCGTGGCCCGTTCCATGAGAACCGACCGCACACGTGGCACAGGGAACATTTCTTGAACCTGCCCGGAGGTACACAGGGCACCCTCGAGGTCGGGTTGGTGGCCCCGCCTGTCGCTCCGGGACAACGATAAAACGTTGTATGTGCAAGTGCCGTATGTGCAAGTGCTTCCCGAAATCGATCGTTCATTGGCGGATTGCAGCATTCATCGAGGCGGTCGGTGACAGTCGAACCTCGAGGCTCGCACCGACTGTGGCGATCCAAGGCACAGTCGGTGCGGGCCGAATCGATGATGGGAGCTCAGCTCGGCTGCAACGCCGGCTGCGGTGCTGCTACTCGCTGCTCTCGAATGAGCCAGGTCAGGACGGTTGACACGAGCAGGACCGCAGCGCCGCTGAGGAAAGAGATGCCATAACTGCCGGTGGCATCATGGAGCACGCCACCCATCAGCACACCGAGCGCAGCGAACAGTTGATGGATCAGCCAGGTCGAGCCGAGAATCCCGCCCATGGCGGTGCCACCGAAGCGATCCGCGATCAATCCTGTGGTCAGCGGGATCACGGGGAACGAGGACAGCCCGAAAAGGACGACGGCAACGGTGAGGAGCTGTCCGGTGCCGGCGAAAGCCAACACGAGGAAGCTCACGATGCGTACGAGATGCAATGCCAGCAGGGGACGGCGCTTGCCCCACCGTTTGGCGGCCCATTGACCGGTAGCCCACATCGAGGCAGCACTGCACACTGCGACGAGCGCCATCAGCCATCCGGCGGCAGAGGTCCCGAGCCCCAGCTCCACCGCGAGTTTCGGCATGTGGGTGGTGAACATGTAGAGCGAATAACCGCATCCCGCGAAGCTGAGGCCGATCAGCCAGAACTGAGGATCTTTCAGTGCTTGATGAAGGCTGGTTGCAGCGAGCGTCGGAACGGGGGTTCTCTCCGTTTCCAGTCCCACATCGCCGGGGTCATTCCGGGCGCCGAACCAGGTGACCGGAACGACGATGGCGAGCATCACACAGCCGAGGATCGCGAAGGCGGTTTGCCATCCGAACGTGGGGATCAGGACTCCTGCGAGCGGAAGTAGCAGTAGTTGGCCGGCGTTGATGCCCATCGAGCTGATCGCCAGTGCCTGGGGGCGCCGGCGTACGTGCCATCGCGTCACCAGGACCGATGCGGGCATCGAGCTGCAGCCGGCGAATCCGATCGCGACGATGATTCCGAAGAGCAGGACGAACTGCCAGAACTCGGTGATGGCCGCGAGAAGAAGGTAAGCCAGGCCCATCAGCGCGGCGCTGGCGGTCATCACCGTTCGTGGACCCGACCGGTCGATGAGCCGGCCCATGACCGGCTGGGCCAGCCCCCACATGAGGGTGCTCGCTGCGACGGTGCCGCTCGTGGCTGCGAGTGACCACCCGAAGTGCCCCATCAAGGGCGGGATGAATTGGCCGATTGCCAGATTCAGTCCGAAGGCGCCGGTCAGCGATATGAACGCCACTGCGGTGATGCGTGTGCCCCAGCGGCTGTGCAGTACGGACCTGTCCATGAATCCCCCCTAAGCTAATGGATGTGTATTGCTTGGCCGTTAGTTAGGTATCGCAGCACGAGATCTAACGCAAGTCAAACGGGGATACCATTAGTTCTATGACGCGACAGCCCCATCCCTCCCCGACTGCACCTCTGAGCGGAGAACCCCTCGCCCTGGAATTGGTGAACACCACCTACATCGACGGAGGACTCCGGGGGCATCGTGTCGACGCACTGACCACCACGGACCAGCTCACCGCCTGGGCGAGCGAACATGCCGGTCAGTTCAGTGATGAACTACCCGCGGTTCTCGTGGAACGAGCCTGCACCCCGCGCACCCACGAACAGTTCCTCTCGCTGCGCGAGGCGCTACGCAGCTGCCTGCAGTCCGTTGTCGAGCACGCAGTACCCAACGGCGAGTCCCTCGCGGTCATCAACGGATTCAGCCGCTACAGCGCATCTCGCCTGGAAATCTCACCCGGGAACCCTGTAGTGGTGACGCGGCGGTGGCAGGTCGACGATCCGTGGTTGATCGCGCTCGGCGAAGTCGCGTCCGACGCGTGCCGACTGCTGATGCCGGATCTGATCGGCCAGGTGCGGGCATGCCCCGCGCCGGGATGCATCCTCTTCTTCGTCAAGTCCCATCCTCGGCGAGAGTGGTGCTCACCGGTGTGCGGGAACCGCGCCCGGGTCGCACGGCATGCCCGTGCCGGTAGGACGGCGCCAGGGACGGCCTGACTTTCTCGTCGCCAGTCTCGCGCCAGCGACAACTCCGGCCAGCGGCACCATCAGGTCCACCGACCCACCCCGGACCGCAGCTCGCCGGCACCGCGATGCGTCAGCAGGGCGTGTGCACCGTCGCGGGGAGTCGTCAATGGTTCGTGTCGGACACTGTGATGCTCTCGAGTGACGTCGTTACCGTTGGGACGATCCCTCCGCTGCGGCGCACACCTCCGAGAACTCGCAGATTCGCCATCACAACGGGGCCGAGGCGGTCCACACTTCGTGCCATCCTCCCCGGTGCGCGCACAGCCAGTCGTTCGGTTCATGCGAATACGCCGGGAGTCAGCTCGAGCGCATCATAAAAAGGGGGTGAATGCAAGCGGCGGACCTCGAATAGCTCACGTTCACCCAGGCCCGGGTGGCGCCGGGATCAGTTCTGGTCTCGGTCTGCTGGGAATCTCGACATCGTCGAGCGAGAAGTCTCGATCCCAACCTCGGAAGGCATCGAAACCGGCCAGGTCTGAGCCCAACGCCATCGAGGTGGTGCAGGGGACGGTGGCGATCGTCAAGAGGGCCGTCTGGGGGTACCGGTCTGACCCGTGCTGGGCTCGCCCAGGCAGCCACCGGAGGCGCCTATTTCGACAGCGGCTGGACCGAGTCGACCATCGATCTCGGCGTCGAGGGCCACGTTCTGATTCTCGAGACCGGCAAGTAGACCGGCTCTTTCCTGCGGCGAAGTGCCGTGCCCGAGGGGTACGCACGTACCCCCCATCCTCGCATCCGGCGATCGGAACCGTCGAAGGGTGGGTGTGGCACGTGCCGCGGCACGGCATTTCGCGCCGCTGCTCCTCACGCGTCTGGTGCACCGGCACCCGTGGGCGGGGATGCCACTGCGCCCCGGCGGGGAGATGGCCGAAGCACGCGCGTCGTGCGATCGCGGCGAGTGGGGCAGTGGGATGTGCTGCGCTGGTGGCCATGACAGCACCCCGTAAGACCGAGGCCGCCGCCCGCGCGGCTGTCGCGCAGATGGAACCGATCATGGCTATCGAAGGCCGGCAGATGAGCGATGGGGACAAGGACCTGCTCGTCGATCTGATCCGCGGGGTGATCACCCCAGCGAGGCCGCGGTCATCATCACCCGCGAGGCGGGCTACGAGCTCGACTGAGCCCCCGCCCCTGTCGCTCGCACACCCACCGGTGTCGGTGCTGGTGTCTACGGTCGCAGCGCGCACAGCTCGCGCGTGCGGCCACAGACGAAACGGCCGCACCACGACACAGGAGGGGGAGTGGTCGATGCTCGACGACGAGGACCGCGGCTATCGGGACGGCCGCCGCGCGGGGGCGCGGTTCGCGCGCAACCCGACACGCGAGCCGAAAGATCCGGCGATCCCGCGGTGGGTGAGCGATCCGCATGTCTACCTGCGCTTCTGGCAGGAAGGCTGGGTGCAAGGCATGTCCGATCCGGCCGGCACCCGGCTGCGGCATCCCCGCAGCCGACCCGAATCTGCACCACCGCACCGGTATCGTCCGCGACCGAGCAGTCCCCATGTGAAGGAGACCTGAACCGTGCCGCGAAGTGTCATCGACAACCGGCTGCGTACCGCGGTACTGATAGGGACTGGACCGAAGATTCTCAACAAGTTCGTGAGAGTAGGCACTGACACGATCCCCAGCCGCTGAGCCCGGTGGGGTTCTCGGGCGAAGGCCCCTTGCGGATGCTCGGTGTGGACGGGTTCGTCGTGACCACGCTGTCTGTCACCGTTAGTGATACCATTTGGTATATGTCCAGTTGAGGTGGTGAATATGATGTCGGTGGCGTTCGAGAACGATATCGAGCGGCAATTGCGTGCGATTTCCCCGCGCGCCGAGCTTGCGCAGCTCGAGAAGATCCGCGCGGTCCTCGCCGCGGTCGAGGCCGGATGGTCGCAGCGTCAGATCGCCCGCCGTGTCGGGGTGGAGCAGCCCGAGATCAGCCGACTACTGAAGAAGGCTCGTCTGCGGCCGGATATCCGCGAGCGCACCCCTCGTGAGGTGCTGCTGCGGTACGCGGTCGGTGAGCTCGATCACGAGCAGATGATGGACGAACTCGAGCACTGGGACTACACCTTCGGTGGCCCGCCCGAGGGCGACCCGAATGCCGACGTCTACGTGCGGGGGAGCTGGGATCAGATCGAACGCGCCGGGGATCTGCTCTCCGATACCGATTATCAGCGCTTGTTCGAGGTCACCGCGGCGCGGCGGGCGGCGAGCCGCCACTAGTGGAACAGCTGTGCGTCAAGACCCATACCGTTCTCGACTCGTGGTGCGCCCCGGGCGGGATACTCGACGCTGGTGGCGTGCGGGCGTCGTTTCGCCTGTACGCCGACGACCCGCGCCGCCGCCGCACCAAGGACGCGATCGTCGAGGCGTATCTGGCCGAGCAGGACGGCATCGAGCACGGTGGCCGGTGCGCGATCGTCACCGCCGGTGTTCCCGGCGCCGGTAAGTCCACCGCGATCGAATCCCGCGGTCTGGCAGGACACGGCTGGCGTGTCCTCGATGCGGATCGGATCAAAGATCATCTGATCGGTGACGGGCTCGGCCGCGGCGTCTACGACGATCTGCTCGGCATGGTCTTGCCGGACGGGCGCCGGTTGCGTCCACGGGAGTTGGCCACGCTCGTGCACCGCGAATCCACCGAGATTCTCGACATGGCACGGGAACGCTGTGTCAGGGCGGGGGAGAACATCGTCATCGAAGGCACTTTCCGCTGGGACGGTCTCGGCGCGCAGTTGCTCACCGAACTCGGCGGTGCCGGCTATACGGATCTGACCATCGTCGATGTGGAAGTCACCTGCGACACTGCCCTTCATCGTGCGCAGGACAGATGGTGGACCGGTCGCATCGACCCGGACAACGACCTCGGTGGCCGTTTCACTCCGACCTCGGCGATCACCGATCTGTATCCGGACGGGGCGACGCGGTCGATCTGTGCGCGCAATGCACGGGCGGCGTTCGAGCATCCGCTCTCGGCGGTGATCGAGTCGATGACGTTGTTCGTCGACGATTACACGACCGGCACGCATGTGGAGTCGACGGTGACCAAACACAACGGCGTCGTCAACTACGAGTCGCACACCGCGCCGTAGCCGTCCTGGCCTGCGCAGTGCTGCACCGGATGCTCTGGTCGCCGAGTTCCAGTTCCACACCGACGTTCCAGTTCCACACCGACGCCTCGCAGCAGGTCGAGGACGACACCCACGCCGACTACGAACGCGCCCGCGACACCAGCGTTCCCGCCACCGAGCGGGTCGCGCTGATCGAGAAGATGACCGCCCGCTGGGCGCAGGTCCCCACCCCACCCGGGCTCACGGAACTGTCCGAGCTCGGTGGTTGCCCGGTCACCCCGAAGAACTACGCACCACGGAAGATCAATCGCGGAAGGGACACGTGATGAGCCTCTACACCGTCAACTACCTCGGTCAGGATCAGTGGCTCGCCTACGAGGACACGCAGGCCGCCCGGATCTACGCGTATGTCCCGAACCTGGGCCGGTTCGTGCTGCACCGCCAGCTCGGCCAGGACTTCTACTGGGACAACGAACTCGACTGGACCCCTGTCGATGCAGCGACCGGCCACGCGCTGGTTGAGGCCGGCCAGCTCGGCAAGCTCGACGGTCGCCGGCACCGGGATCTGCTCGATGAGTTGACCGCCGAACCTGACCACAAGACGCTGGCCGAGGTGTTCGGTGCCCAGCCTGTCCCTGAGCGCATCCCTTCGCCGCAGGAGTTCGCTGCGGCGAAGGTCCATGCCCTGGCCGCTGCTGCACCGGGAAAGTGGCTGACCTACAAGGTCTACGACCGCGACAAGCGTAAGGCGGCCAGCGTCGCCGCCCGCGATCTGCGCACCGGGAAGATCGCCGCGGTCCGCAAGTCCGGTCTGCACATCGACTCCCGGGTGACCTCGACCGTCGATGGTCGCTTCGCTGTGGAGATCGCCCGCACCGCCTGAACGATGTTCCATGTTCCGGCCGGCAGGAACGACGCGCCCAATCTCGGTGCGGGGAAGGGACGCGGAAGATGAACATGTCCGGTATCGGGGCTCCGGTTGCCGGCTACTGCTGGCTGAGGGTCCACACTGCCATCGCGGTGCTGCCGTCGGTGTCGATCAGGACCATTTCGTCGGGGGTCATGCCCTGGGGGACCTCGAACATGATGGTTCCTCGGCGCCGATCGCCGGTGCGGATATTGCCCGAACCGAGGTCAGGGTCCGGGGCGAGACTCGACGCGGTGACGATGTCACCTTCGGGGGTGTGTAGCTCGAAATACAGGGAGTTGTAGACGAACTCACCTGTCAGGTTCTCGATTTCCACCCACGCGGTGTACTCGTTGCCGTGCAGCGACAGCACGTATGCCTCGGCCTGTGCGGGGGTGATCGCTCCGTAGTCCGACACGGTCACTGTTCCGGTGCCGGTGACACCTTGAGTAGGCCCGTACTGCTCTTGGGTGATCGTGACGGTTTCACCCATCGCGACTTCGGGGATTTCCGGGCTCGGGGGCGGGGTCTGATCCATCTGGCCTTCAATCCAGCTGTCGGATTGTGGTGGTCCGGAAGTGGTGGTGTCGTTGGTCCAGGGACCGCGTCACCAAGTACAGGCACTTGAGCGCCGATGCCTCGTTGGGAAAGTGCCCTCGGGCGCGGACCGCCCGCCGATAACAAGCATTGATCGACTCGATCGCGAACGCCCTCGCAGATCACCCGCCGGATCTCGACGTCGTACTCGAGGAACGGAACGAACTCCGCCCAAGCCTTCTCCCACAACTGCACGATCGCCGGCTACCGCTCGCCCCACTCGGCGGCGAACTCGGGTGAATCGATCCTTCGCGGCCTGCTCACTCGGAGCCGTGTAGACCGGCTTGAGGGACTTGACGATCGCATCGCGATGCTGCCGTCCGGCGTACCGGAAGCTGTTGCGGATCAGGTGAACGATGCACTGCTGGACGACCGTGCGCTCCCAGGTGGTGTTGATCGCTTCCGGCAGGCCTTTCAGCCCGTCACACACGGCGATGAATACGTCCTCGACGCCGCGGTTCTTCAATTCGCTGAACACCTGCAACCAGAACCGGGCGCCTTCAGCACCGTCGCCGGCCCAGATGCCGAGAATGTCGCGTTCTCCGCTGACGGTCACGCCCATCACGACGTAGAACGGGGTATTGCGCACCTGCCCGTCACGGACCTTCACCACGATCGCGTCGACGAAGATGACCGGGTAGATCGGATCCAGTGGCCGGGAGGACCACTCGGCGAGTTCGGCGGTCACCTTCTCGGTGGGGGTACCTCCCTGCAGGTAGTGCTCGGGGGAATCCTGCTGATGGTGTCTTTGGAGACCTTCGCCCCGTAGACCTCGTCGAAGTGCGCGGCGATCTCACCGGTGGTCAACCCACGGGCGGTCAACAAGAGCACGATCTGATCGATCCCGTCGAGCCGGCGTTTGCGTTTCGGGACGATGACCGGTTCGAACGAGCCGTCCCGGTCCCGAGGAACTTCGATCTCCACCAGCCCGATCTGGCGTCAGTACGGTCTTGGTGCGGGTCCCGTTGCGCATGGTCTCCGTGATCGGTGTTCCGCCGTCTTCGTAACCGAGGTGCTCGGCCAGTTCTGATTCCAGAACGGTCTCGAGCACGCTCTTGGTGAGCTGGCTCAGCAGGCCTCCCGGCCCGACCAGGCTCACGCCCTGCTCCTTCGCCTACGCGAGCAAACGCTCCGCGAGCTCCTTCCGATCGATGATCTCCCCGGTCACGGGATCAATGATCGCCTCGCTCAGCACTTCTGTCGTGTCAGTCACGGTCATTTCCTTTCGGGTCAGACCGGACCTTCACACACCGTTTTCCGGACAGTCCCTGCCGGTGCGCCGTGCCCGAGGAATGCGCCGAGGTCCGTCGCCGGATGCACTTCGTGTCCATGCGCGATGGTGAGGGGCTGATGTACCTGCTCGCCGCGGCGCTCGGCTACACGGTCGCCGAGCCCTGACCTGCCGACGGTCGGGCTGTGTTCATGTGGCCCGAGGGTGGTGAGGGGTTCTTCGATGGCGGAGTCCTGTGTGCTGTTCTGTCGAGCTTGGGTTGGATCGGTCCGAGCTGGCGCCGGGAGTACTCGGCAGGGAGTGCACAATCGTGTCTGTGCAAACCGTGATTACGGCGGTGGGTGTCACTGACCTGCCGGGATAAAGAAAGTGTCGTAGATCACATACGCAGTCGCGCTGCAGCCCGGGTCGCTTTCGCTATATAGTCGCCGCGGGGAGAATCCGGCGGCGAACTTTCCGCCCCGGCACGTACGGCCAAGGGGGGCGTAATCTCGGTGTCTGCATCTATTTCCTGTGTCACTGCGCATCTTCCGACAAAAATTGAATCAAATCCGGAGTTGTCTACTCGGGTGGATACCTCCGACGAATGGATCCGGTCACGCACTGGAATTTCCCAGCGTCGTTTGGTGGAGACTGGAACGTCCACTTCTGACCTGGCTGTGGAAGCACTAGCTGAGTTCGCTGCAATTTACCGCGACGTACCGATTGACGCACTGGTTCTCGCTACCACTTCTCCGGATCGAACCTGCCCCGCCACCGCTCCGGAGATCGCCGCGAGGGCAGGTCTAGGAACGATCGGCGCCTACGACATCAACTCCGCCTGCTCCGGCTACCTGTACGGCCTCGCGACAGCGACTGGCTTGGTCAGTGCTGGGATTGCTCGTTGTGTCGCGCTCGTCACCAGTGAAACCTTCAGCTACTTCGTCGATCCGTTCGACCGAAATACTGCGCCATTGTTCGGTGACGCAGCCACAGTAACCATCGTCGAGCCTACGGCCGCTGGTTCCGGCTCGATCGGTCCGTTCGACCTCGGTGCTGACGGCGCCAACTTGGGCCTGCTCGAAATCCCCGCGACCGGCACGCGCGCGCGATCCGCGGCTGGGCGAGGTAACCCCGTGACCTGGACCCACCAGCAGTATCTGCAGATGAACGGACGCCAGCTTTTCATCGAAGCTGTCGACCGGATGGCCAGCTCATGCCATACGGTGCTCGAACGCTCCGGCTTGGGTATGGACGATATCGATCGTCTGATCGTGCACCAGGCCAATGCCCGAATCGCGAAGGCGCTTAGCGAGAGCCTTGAAGTGTCTCCAGAAAAGGCGCCAGGAAACATCGCCTCGGTCGGGAACACGCTAGCCTCGTCAATTCCCCTGTTACTCGCTGAAAGCGCGCGCGACGGAATCGTCGAACCAGGCCATAGACTACTGATCACTGCATTCGGCGCGGGCCTTTCCTGGGGTTCCTGCATCGTGAATTGGAATCCGCACCGCGCTTGATTCGACTTCCGGAATTCAACCGAATTTCCGGATTCACAAATGCAAGGGGAGCACAATGAACGCCAATGAAATCATCAAGGAAGTCCTCACCCAGAAGTTCGAGGTGGATGGCGCCGACATCACAGATGAAGCCACCTTTGAGACCATGGACCTCGATTCACTCTCCCAAGTGGAGTTCGGCACAGCCCTGCGCAAGCGCCTCGGCATCGACCTCACGGACGCCGAATTGCAGGAAGTGGAGACTCTTAGCGACGTGTACGCCCTGGTAGAACAAAAGCTTCCGGTGCGATGACCCCCGTGATAGTCGCCTCCGGCGTCGGTGTGGTGAGTCCCGCCGGCGTCGGGGTGGAGCTGTTCCTCCACGCGGCCTACGAAGGGCATTCGCTGGCAACCACAGACACCCGGCTTATAGGATGCCCAGTTGAGATTGCTTGCGGGGTTACTGATTTCGTCGCCAAGGACCACGGTATCGCCCGCGCCAACCTGCTCGATCGATATACCCAGTTCGCCTTGATCGCCGCCGACGAGGCAATGCGACAGGCCGGACACACCAAAGAGAGTACCGAGAACGCCCGGGTTGCCGTGGTTCTTGGCTCCGGCGCGGGTGGGGTGAGGACCTTCGAGGAGCAGACCCGACTCTTCATAGAGGACGGCTTCGACACCATGTCGCCGATGGTGCTACCCGCCGGTTTGCTGAACATGGCAGCCGGACAGGTGGCCATTCGGCATTACGCTACCGGTCCGTGCCTGGCGCCCTGTACGGCGTGCGCGTCGGGTGCTACCGCGATCGGACTGGCCAAACAGATGTTGGAACGCGACGAGGCCGATATCGTAATTGCTGGCGGCGCGGAGGCCCCGGTCACGCCGATGTTCACTTCCGCTTTCGCCCGCATGGGCACGCTATCGCGTGCCGACGTGGATCCCGCGAAAGCATCCCGGCCCTTCGACCGACACCGAGACGGCTTCGTGATCGGTGAAGGCGCGGCGCTGATGGTGTTGGAACGGGCCGTCGATGTGCGGGCACGCGGTGGCACACCAATGGTGAGAGTGGCCGGTTACGGAGCCTCTGCCGACGCACACCACGTGACCACGCCCCATCCGAACGGTGCCGGAGCGGTCCGCGCCATGCGCGCCGCGATTGCTGATGCGGGACTCGCTGCCAGCGATCTCGACTACGTCAACGCGCACGGTACCTCCACCCGGTACAACGACTTCACCGAAGCCAGCGCAATCACCGAGGTGCTAGGTGAGGGAACACTCGTCAGCTCCACCAAGGGCGTCTTCGGCCATGCGCTTGGCGCCGCCGCTGCACTCGAGGCCGTAATAGCCGCTGCCGCCGTCACCAGTCAGCGGGTACCGCCCACCGCCAACCTAGTCGACCCCGACGATGCCTGTGCGGCACTGGACATGGTGATGGGTTCGGCTCGTGAAACCTCAATCACCGCCGTCCTAAGCAACTCCTTCGGCTTCGGCGGTCAAAACGCGTCGTTGCTCTTCACCTCCAGTTAGGATCTGACCGTTGACTCTGGACAGCTACGTCGAACTCTGCTTCGACGGCCGGTACAACGAAGTGCACAAGCCGGTGCGTGCCCTACTCACCAACGAAATCTTCGACCCCCGCTCAGGGCTTACTGCCAACGAGAATGGCCGCCTGGCCTATGAGAGGGCCCGGTTTGTCGGCCGCCACTCGATCCGGCCCTCGGTCGCTGCCGACGATATCTACCAACTCTGCGCGCTCGCCGAATGGCCTGGACTGTGCGATGTGTCGGTCTTCTCGATCCTCATGGTCCACTACAACCTGATGGTGGCCACCGTGGTCGACCGGATGCACCCGAACGCGTACGTGACTCCTATGCTGGCCGAACTCGACGAATTCGATTCGTTCGGCCCGTACCTGGCCACCGAACTCGGATACGGAAACAATGTCGCGAACCTACAGACCACTGCCACCTACGACACCGAGACCCGCGAGTTTGTCCTGCACACACCCGACGTACTGGCCTCGAAGCACATGTCTTACAGCGGCTTCTCCGACGTTCCGAAAATCGCGGTGGTACTGGCACGCACCATCATTCGTGGCCACGACCACGGTGTCTTCCCGTTCCTCGTGCGACTGACCACCGCACAGGGCGCCGTGACAGGTATCCGCACTGCCGCCTGTCCGGAGAAGCCGGTACAGGGATTAGACAATGGAATCACCCAGTTCGACGAGTACCGCGTGCCGCAGCAAGCGTGGCTATCGCGTGGACTGGCTGCTCTCTCCCCTGAAGGTGAGTTCGTAGCCGAACTGGCCAACCCGCGACGCCGATTTCTTGCCTCGATGTCCCGTATCTTCCCAGGCCGGTTGTGCGTGAGCAGTGCCGCGCTCGGCGCTTCCAAGGCTGCGCTCTACATTGCGCTCCGCTTTTCCAGCGCGCGGCTCACAAGTGCCCCGGGGTCCAAGCCTCGCGCAGTTCGGGTGCACCTTCCTTATCGCGCGCAGCTGTACCCGGCTCTGGCCGTTACCTACGCCCTCACTGCGCAGCTCAACGCGCTCAAGGCCAGATACGAGATGGATCCCACCGATCTCGCGTTGCAGACCGAGATTTCGGCCACAAAGGCCGTAACCACTCTGGTGGTGCAGGACATCGTCATGGCTTGCCGCGAACGATGCGGCGCACAGGGGATATTCGCCGTGAACCGGATCATCGACTATATCTCGCTGGTGCAGGGCCTGGTGACTGCTGAGGGCGATAGCCAGGTGCTGCTTGCGACCGCAGCCGGTCAGAAACTGGCCAGTACCACCGAGCAAATCGGCCCGAGAGCGCGCGCTGCGCGGCTTCCAGTGCTGGAGCTGCTTGCACGACGCACAGACCTGGCAGCCAAGCGCTATTACGAGACCCGGGCTTCCGAGGATGCTGCAATGACAGCATTCGACGGCATCAACCAGGCCGCTCCGATCGCACTCGACTTCGGCCGATCCTGGATCCTCGAGAGGTCCGTAGAAATGCTCCTCAACCGGGCCGCGTCACTCACCGACACACACGCCCAGGACGTGATACTCAGACTCGCCGAACTGGTGGCGGTGTCCGACCTTGTCCGTGATCCGCTCGATCTGATAGCCGATGGCGCTGTACGATCCGACGACCCCGCACAGTGGCGCACCCGGATGCTCCAGCTCTGCGACAACCTCGACCCCGAGATCGACCAGTTGATCGAGGCGTTCGGCTTCACCCCCGAACTGCTGCGAGCCCCGATCGCCGAAGCTGACTACGCGACAGCATTCCTGAACCGCTGCGTCGGCACCGCCACCACCGCGTTCGCACGATGAGCGTCCTCGTCCTCGGCGGCCGGGGTGGTCTGGGCTCCTCGGTGGTGGGCACCCTCACAGAAGGCGGTGTACCGCTGCGCTACACCTCTCGACGGCCCATCGGCGACGACGACCGCGAACTCGCCTGTGAAATGTCGAATCCAGCAAGTCTCGCCGCATGCGCGAAACGCGCGATCGACGAGCTGGGCCAGGTGAAGGCGCTGGTGGTAATGGCGGGCACCATGCGTGACGGTCTGCTGATCTCAGCCGACCCGGCCGCACTCGACGAAGTGATTCGGGTCAACTTGCTCGGTTCGATGCTCGCCGTTCAGGCACTGCTGCCGCATTTCGTTGAGCACCGACACGGCCGGATCGTGCTGGTAGGTTCGGCCAGCGGCATGCGCGGCAGCCCGGGACAGGCGAACTACGCGGCGAGCAAGGCCGGGCTGATTGGCCTCGCCCGCTCAATAACGCTGGAATACGCCAAGCGTGGCATCACGTGCAATGTGGTTTCGCCCGGGTTCATCGATGCAGGGATGGCAGCTGAACTGTCCAACACGCGACGAGCTGAAGTGCTCCGCCAGATTCCGGCGGACCGGCTGGGCCGTCCGGAGGAGATCGCGTCGGCTGTCACGTTTCTCATCGACGATTCCAGCGGCTACATCACCGGATCGGTGCTGACAGTCGACGGCGGATACGGGATGGGGTACTGACATGACGACACTGACGTCATTGGAAGACGTGCTACCAACTGGGCGGGTCGTGCGCGACCCGGCGATTCTCGCAGGTTACCGACATGACCGGGAACAGGCGCCGTGGGCGGAACCTGCGGCGCTCGTCCGACCCACCAGTACCGACGAAGTCGCCGCCGTGATCGCCTGGGCCAACGCAACCCGAACCCCCGTCGTTCCGAGGGGCGCCGGCACTGGACTGAGCGGCGGCGCCAACGCAGTGCCCGGCTCGGTCGTGCTGTGCGTCGAGCAGATGAACCGGATTCTCGAGATCGACCCAGTCGAGCGGCTTGCGGTCGTGCAACCGGGCGTACTCAACCAGCAATTACGGACTGCGGTAGCCGAGATTGGTTTATGGTACCCGCCGGATCCCTCCAGCCGCGAGATGTGCTCACTCGGCGGCAATGTGGCCACCAATGCTGGCGGATTGTGCTGTGTCCGCTACGGAGTGACCCGTGACTACGTGCTGGAACTCGAGGTTGTGACCGGCGCTGGACAAGTACTAAGACTCGGCAGTCGAACCGCGAAGAATGCAGTGGGATACCACCTCGCCGGACTGTTTGTAGGTTCGGAAGGCACTCTCGGTGTAGTCACCGAGATCACCCTGCGCCTGCAACCATGTCGGTCCCCGCTGATCACGATTGTCGGCGCGTTTGAGTCCACAGCTATGGCCGCGTCCGCTGCTGTCTCAGCCATGCGCGCAGACGGCGTGAGCGTGGAAATCTGCGAACTGATGGACGAAGCCACGTTCACCGCTGTTGACACATTGATGCCGCTCGAACTGCCTGATGAGGCCACCAGCATGGTGCTGCTACAGGTCACGAACGAGTCGGCTGCAGCTCGGACGGTTACGGTGTTGGAAGCCGCTGGCGCACTGTGGGCGCATCGCAGCGAATCCCCGCAGGAGAGCGATCTGCTGATCGAAGCTCGACGACGGGCGTTCGAAGCGGTTAGCCGACTGGGCGCAGTGACTACAGAGGACGTGTGCGTGCCCGTGGGACAAGTGGGGCTGGTGCTCACTGAAATCGAATCCATTGCGAAAAAGCTCGGAGTTCCCATCGCGACCGTGGCACATGTCGGTGACGGAAACTTGCATCCGATGCTAATCAACGACGGTTCGCTGTCCCCGGTCGCGGTGCGCGCGGCGTTCGACGCGATTCTGTCGGTGGCCGTCGCTGCTGGCGGCACCGTGACCGGGGAACATGGTGTCGGCTTACTCAAACGAGACGCAGCGATTGGCCAACTCGGTGACCTCGTGGTGGAGCTGAACAGCCAGGTGAAGTCTGTGTTCGACCCCAATCACATTATGAATCCCGGTAAGGTCGCGGTCCGCGCGACGGCACAGGAGGTCTGACATGACCGGCCACAGTATCGGCACCGCGCAAGTGCGCTGGAACGCGACGCGGGGCTGGGGCACCCCGGAATTCGCCACTGACGACCTCGGTGTCCGCGCACAAACCTCCTTCGTGCACTACGGCCAGGCTGTTTTCGAAGGTCTGCGGGTGTATTTCCACGGCGAGGGCGAGGTCGCTGCGTTCCGGCTCTACGACCATCATCGTAGGCTCTGTGCCTCGGCGCAGCGCATGGCTTTGCCTGAGCCGCCGTGGGAGGTGTTCTTCACGGCGGTGCGCCTGTTCGTCGACGCTCACCGCGCGGCCCTGACCCAACCCGGTGACACTCTATATCTCCGCCCGGTATTGCTGGCCACTACAACAACTTTGGGCATCACTGCACCGATCGCCGATGCCGTTTTAGTGGTTACCGGTCTGGTGAATTTCCACCATATGGGTACGGATGACGACGGCTTGACGATTCACGTCGAACGAGAGCTGCGGCGGGCTTGGCCGGGCGGTGCGGGCACCGCGAAATGCGCCGGCAATTACGGTCTCGCGCGTAGCGGTCAGGCTCGGGCGCAGGCGATGGGCTGCGACGATGCGCTCTGGTTGTCACCATCGGGCACCGTAACCGAATTGTCGTCGATGAATCTATTTGCAGTACGGGAGGGCCAGCTGGTCGTCCCCGAGGCAGACGAACTGGTGCTGTCGGGCATCACCTGCGACAGCATCATGACGCTCGCGCAGCACCTGGGCGTCTCGGCGGTCAAGAAAGAGCTGCCGATCGAGGAGTTGCTCGCCGATGTGGCCAAGGGACGAGTGAGTGAAATTTTCGCCACCGGGACCGCCGGCGGCGTGGTACCGATTGTCTCGCTGCGCGACGGAAACCACGTTTATTCTGTTACTGGCCCGACCGCCCTGGCTACAGAGCTGGCCAGCCTGCTAGCGGAAATTCAGTCCGGTCGCGCCGCCGACCCGTACGGCTGGCTCACGCTCCTGCCCGAGTCGGTATCAACAGCAGCAGCCGAATTCCGCACGGACTACACGGTGTACGGTTACGCACACTCGCCACACAAGCACTTGCGCCCGTCAGTTCTGGTGCGTTTGGCCCAGCAGGCAGCCGCCGACGGGCTGACTGCGGTGACCGGGGCCGGACTCGATTACGGCGCCCGGAGCTGGGTGGTCCGCCGGAATGTGGTCTGCAACTGGCAGACCACTCCCTGCGTTACCCACATCACTGTCGTGCGCACGATTGTCAGCATCGGCAGCTGCTGGCTCGAATCACTCACCGAATTCTTCGCCGACGGACACAAACTTGACGGCACCGTACGTGCGTTCTGGGTGCAACTCGATGCGGAAACCCAGCGCCCGCTGCCGCTTCCTGACGTTCTGGTGCGGCGGTGCGAGGACACAGGAATACCCACCGAATTGATGTGGCGCTCGGAACTGAAACAGTCGTTCAAAGATACTTCTTTTGAGTCGCCAGAAAAAAGGGTCGTTGGCCTTCGTCATGCCGATTTCGACGCATTGGGCCACGTGAACAATGCGATCTACTTCGATTTCATCGATCACTTGATTGGCGGGGGCAACGAGATTGTCATGGAGTACGAACTACCGATCGATATCAATGTCACCGAACTGACAGTTTCCACCGCCGAATCCGAGTCGGGTTTGGTATTCGCTATGAACAGCATCGGAAACGGACGGCCCCATGTGCGCGGGCTGGTGCGACGCGGATGAGTTTCGAGATCGGCCGCGTCCGTATCGGCGAGGCCATTGTCCCCTGTGCACGTATGTCCGATGGTGTGATCCGGGATGCGCGAGGTGCGGTTTCCGACTGGGCAGGTTCGGCACTCGATCCGGAAACTCTCTGCGAGATCGAGGAACAGGTTATAGATTTCCCTTCGCTTCCCTACGCCTCACAGGTCGAGGTGCCGTTCGGTGGGAGTGCACATGTGGTGTGCATCGGCCAGAATTTCCACGACCACGCGGTGGAAGTCCAGATCACTGCGCAGTCGAAGGATCCGATTTGTTATCTCAAACCGGCGTATACCCTCTCCACCTCAGGCACGACACCCATGCCCGATGACTGCAGGACCATGAGCTGGGAAGGTGAGCTTGCGGTGGTGACTGGCCGGGCAGCACACCGGCTTGTCGACCCATCCGATGCACTCTCGGTGATCGCTGGCTACACCACATCTAACGATATGGGCGATTATGACTGGGTGCTGCATCGTGGTGGGCAGTGGGTGAAAGGAAAAGCGTTTCCCCAGTTCAATCCGATCGGCCGCTGGCTGCGGGTGGGACTCGAATGCCATCCATCATCCGAATCTCTCCTCACTACTCGGGTGAACGGTGCCGTGGTGCAAATGGCACCGCTTGCGGACATGCGGCTCACGCCGCCATACCTGGTGTGGTACGTGAGTCAATTTCTCTGTCTTGCGCCGGGGGATGTCATCAATTGCGGCACTCCAGGCGGCACCGCCCTGTCCACGGGACGCTATCTGCAGGTAGGTGACGTGGCCGAGGTCGATATTTCGAGTTTGGGAGGACACCGCACTCGTATTGTCTGATTGCGAAAGAAGGAAAGTGACATTGCGGACATTTAACACCGTCGCCGATTTCGTGGCTGCGGAAGGCGAGCATCTTGGTGTGAGCGGATGGCTACAGGTAGTTCAGCCGATGGTCGACCAGTTCGCCGAGGTGACCGGAGACCGGCAATGGATTCATGCTGATGGCGTCAAAGCCGCCCATGGTCCCTTCGGCGCTCCTATTGCCCACGGATTCCTACTATTGGCGTTGGTTCCGACCCTTCTCTCGGAGATCATCGAGATCCATGACATGGATCTCATGCTGAATTCCGGCCTCCGAGACGTGTCGTTCGACGCTGCGGTCACTGTCGGCACGTTCGTGCAGCTCAGCGCAGAATTGCACGCGATTGACCATCGTAAAAAGCTTGCCACCGCCGAGCTGCATCTCACCATGGCTGTCAGCGATCAAGCGTCCGCACGTCCAGGGGACCGCGTATCGTTGCGCGCGACCCAGACCCTTGTTGTTCGTTCGAAACGCAGCAGCCGGACGACCGCCGACATCGGATGATGCCACTAAAAGGAGCACGGGTGCTAGAGCCGATCGCCGATTCGCGGCGTCGCCTGTTATACGAAGCAGCGGTGGTCGCCGGCGCAGTCTTCGTTGTCGGCGTCGCGTACGGAGCGATGTCGGTGAACGCCGGCCTGCCGATCTGGTTCGCCCCTGTGGTGGGATTCTTTGTTCTCGCTGCTTCCTCGGAAATGCTGTTCGTGGGTTTGCTCGCCGGCGGCGGCAATTCCTGGGTCGCCGCTGCGGCGGCGTTGGCCGTGAATTCTCGTCATCTGCCCTATGGTCTCGCCGCGACCGATGTGCTCGGCACCGGATGGAAGCGGTTCGCGCGAATTCATCTGGTGAATGACGAAACCGTAGCGTTTGCCGCCGCCCAGCAAACGCCTGCCGAGCGTCGCTTCGCTTATACCTGGTCGGGAATCGGTATCCTACTTACCTGGCCTTTAGGTGCCCTGCTCGGTTCCCTTATAGGGCGCATGTTCGACGTCGCGATCATCGGTCTCGACGCCATGTTCCCCGCCGTGATCCTTGCCTTGATCATGTCGGGGATCCGCGATCCGCGTACTCGTTACGGCTGTCTTGCTGCCGCGGTGATCGCGGTCGCTGGGGCTCTCGTTCTCCCCGAAGGTATAGCCCCGGTCTTGGCTGTTCTCGCCCTCCCCCTGATGCGCCGCCGCCCCGTCGATCCGGATCGTGGCGCGGAGAGATCCGAGGCAAAGGATGCTTGATCTGTGGATGATCTGCGCCGCCGCCGCTTTCCTTGCGGTGGGAACGTATGTCCTGCGCTGGATGGGGCCTGCGCTGCCCGACCGCTTGACGGAGTCACCGCGCGCGAAACAGGTCATCGATGATTCGGCGATTCTTCTGCTGACGGGTGTGATGGCGACGACCACGCTGTTGCAGGACCAGGGGTTCGCAGGCTGGGCGCGGGTGCTCGGGGTAGGCGCTGCTGGGGTGCTGGCGTGGTTTCGTGCTCCTTTGCTGGTGGTGATCATTGCTGCGGCTGTGGTGACTGCATTGGCGCGAGCGATGTTCGGCCTCGTGTAGTTCCGCATGCTCGCTGATCTGGCCGCTGTCCGCGCCGCACCGCCCCGACACCACGCGGCCGCAAACGTAACCGCTGCCGACTGCGAAAGGGACTGATGTAGGACCAAGTGACATGTCACCGAATCGTGCAGCAGTCCCTGGCGATAGTGCAAAAGTTATGGATCCCCGTGGCAGAGTACGCAACTCTGCTCACACAGCTAGGAGCTTTACGCAGTGACGAAGTTTGCCACCACATGCTTTAGTGCCGCCGCGATGGTGGTGCTTGCAACCACCCTCAGTGCCTGCGGCGACGAAGGGACACCGTCGGCGCAGGAAGACACGGCGGCCTTCGTCAACATCGTCACGCCCACTACGACTGCAACGCCTATCGATGTCGAATCTGTGCGGGACTCTGTCCGGACAGCAGGAAACAACCTGGTTACCAGTGCTGGATGGTTCGACTGTTATCAGCAAACACCGACGAGCTGCACTGGCCAGGAACCGGTCGAGCCGAAAGACAACGACGCCTTCGACGATCTCTACGACAGCTACTCCGCAACGTGCCAGGAGCTGATCAGTCGCAGCAACTTCCGGCTGGATATGGCAGAACGAGTTCGCCCGTGGATCGTCGATGACGACGCGGACCAGATCATCGCCAACATCGACGAACAAGAGCGGACGGCTACGACGACCGTCAACCAGACCGACGGGTCGTCGATCGTCCTGCATTTCGACCTGAAGGATCCGTGGGGTGTAGCTCCGCAATGCAATGAGGATGGAACTCTCCACATCGAGATGAACTAGATCCCACTTCAACGTCCCTGGGACGGCAGGACGCGAGACCATGTCGACCGCCTGACACAAATCCATGCGCGAAGGCCCCAGCGGTCGACTCCATCATGAGAGTCCACCTGCTGGGGCCAGCTCAATCCCACACGCCGTATCGCCACTGGCCATGGCGGTCGGCGCGCGAAATAAGCCGGCTCATCGAATGGTGAGTGCCTCGAAGCCGGAACATCAACTACCCACCACTGCGTGTCGGCCGGCCCGGCTGTCCACCACCTTTACCCCCCCATCAGCGCCCATGCGCACGGACTGCACGCCGCTGTGCCTCGCAGTTTCTACCGGGCCGAGAAGGTGGGCTCCTCATCCCAGCGACCGAGGAGTCCCACCATGACCGTCCCCGACTGCCGGCCGGACCGGCCGTTACCCCTCGTGCACGCCTCAACCGACACTCAGTGCAGCGTCTGCGAGACGCGGCTAGTCCGCCAATGGAACGCGGCGGGCGTCGACTACAGCTGGGTCGATGAAAACGGATGTCGCGCTGGTGGAACCAGCCCCATTCCTGAGGTTGTCACCCCCGGCGAATACCTGACGTATCTGCAACGACAGGGCCGGATGGGGGAGTACTCGAACTTTGCTGCACGGTGGGCGCTGGGTTCGGGATTGTTGCCCTGGGAACATTGGCACGCCTCGATTCATAAGCCGAGCCCCGTCGCGCCCGGGGAGGTTCCCGCGTGCTGCTCGATGCCGATGCAAATGGTCCGTGACGGTTGGCGATGCCGAGTGCGCCACACCATCTTCTCTGTCACTACATCAGCGGCAATGTAGCGCGACCTTGTCGGCTGGCCGCGCTGTGTTGCAGCCAGCCGCTCGTCCGATGCTCCTGTCCGCCCGAGTCCAGATGTCACCAGCAGTTCTGGGATCTCCGCGTGCCGCGCAGTACGTGCGCAGTGGCGACGATGTGGTCATCGGAGGTCATCAACTAGGAGGGTCGATATGACGGAAAGCGCTGGAATGAGCTGGGTTCGGGGATCGTTCATCGTTCCGGATATCTCCGACGATGAGTGCGGACTGGATCGCACCATCGGAGTGGCACTTGTGAGCCTCGCCGAAGCTGGCGTCACGATGTCCGGTTCCAGCGGTACCGGAGGCTTGGATTCGCGCCTCGCGGCGGTCCTGGTAGGACTGTTCCGCGCAGACACACCGTGGGGTTCTGTCTGGCACGCACGTGAACGCGACGGCGCCGAACTGCACATCGTGTTCGATGGCACCGGCTCCGCCGAGGCTGCACCGACTATCGAGGCGGCAATGCGCGCGCTGGCCGACCTCGGCGTGGAAGGTCAGGTCGAGCGCACCGAGATCGGCTACGACGGTCCTTCATTCGTCCGGTGGACTCTAGAGCGCGGCGAAGCTCGGTTCGATGACGCGGGAAGTGTCATCTACACAAGGTGAAGCACGGACGTGGGGCGCATTGGCAGATACCTGCCAATGCGCCCCACGTTGTTGTGCGGTCGCCCCGAGCTGTCCACGCTGGCTCTAACCCTGTGACATCGCCGGCCTGTCCGCCGGTGCGCGCCACATCCGCGGGAAGAGGCACGACCCATGCGGGTGGTGGGGATGTGGCCCACCACCCGCATGGGTCAGGCCGCTTGGGGGATCGGGGTGGCCGTGTCGCTCTCAGCAACGGTGTCGCTGATCTCCGCCTCAATGACAGCCAAACGCGCTTCGGCGGTGACAAGGGCCTGCTCATCAGGGAACTCACCACGGGCAGCCTCTCGCGTGGCCTGCTCGTCGTTCAGTAGCTCGGAGACCCGTTCCTTGATCCCCGCAATCCGCGCCTCGAGCCCTGCTTCGTCGAGGTCACGCAGCATCGAGGCCACGACCGGAAGCACTCCGGTAAGCCCCCGCCGTCGTTGCTTGCCACTGATCGGGACACTGGCGACCTGGACGTAGTCCACGTCGACCGCGAACCCGGTGACCACGTCGTTCATGACTTCGGCGCTTAACGTCACCGGTCCGAGGGCAGCCCGACGGTGAGGACGTTCCAACAAGGAAGCGACGGACTCGGCCAGATACGTCCCCGCGGGAATAGCGGACGATACGAGCGCGTCGCGCAGCGCACAGAACGCCTCGAGAACCCTCTGCAGGTGTGTGCGCGTCGCGGCATACTGCTCGGCCCGTTGCACTGCAGTCCGGAGGTTGCGTAGGTGGTTGGCCTTGCGCAACTTCAATGTCCGCACCTTCGCCTTGATCTCGGCTTCCTCGAGGAGCAACGCGTTACCGGACGCGGCGGCCTTGACTTCCGCGTAGGTCAGGGTGGCATCGCCGATGTCGTCGATCTCGCGTACTTCCGGGTCCGGGCAGTACAGGTGCGCGAAGGCGCGTGCCTTTCGGTGCAGTACCTCCCAGGAATACGCATCGAAGGTGCGTTCAGTGACATAGGTGTAGACGTCGACGGCAGTATTGAGGTTCCCCGGCCGGAACGCCCGGCCCAGTCCCTGCTCAACATCTGACGGTCGCCACGGTGGGGCCACCAAGTGCACTGCCGCCAGCCGGGTTTGGATGTTCGTTCCGATCCCCACCTTCGGAGTGGACCCGATCAACACAGAGACCGAGCCATCACGGCACGCCGCATGCAGGGCTTCACGTGCCTTGGGGGTAGTTGCTTCGTGCACGAACCGGATCCGTTCGGCCGGCACGCCACGAGCGGTAAGGAGGCTCCGCAACCGCCCATAGGTGGAGGCGTCATGCGGCTTCGGGGTGCCAAGGTCGCATAACACCAACTGCAGCGCTCCAGATGAGTTGCTGCCGTAGTCGCGATCACGATGGGACCGATAGACCTCGGCGATGGTGTCAGCGGCCCGCATCAACTTCGGAGACACGGTGTCGAGGTCGACTAGTGCCGGATCCAAGGCGATTTTGCGGCCGTCACCGCAGATCACCAGCATATTGTCCGTACCGGCGACCCGGGCATTGCTCCCCTGCAGAGCATCCGCGCGGGCCACGAGTCCAGTCACATACTCCAGTACCTCATCGGACGGCTCGACCACGATGGTGTGGTCCCGTCGATCCGGACGCTGCAAGTCGAGCGCTTGTGCGGGAAGAAGATCAGCAAACTCGTCGATCAGGCGCCGGAGTTCCGGAAGGTTCTGGATGGTTGATGGACGGGTGTGGGATCGGAACCCAGAGCCGTCGGGTGCAACCTCGATCCGAGTTTCCCATCGGATGAACGTGGCGGCGAAAGCGTCGAAGTGCGAGAGACCGATCTCCTCCAGCCGGTCAGGGACCATCAGCCGGGCCCAGCAGTAGGTTTCTGCCAACGTGTTGCGGAACGGTGTGCCGGTGAACATCGCCACTACGGGTTTACCCGGATGCCTCTCGGCCAGCGTTTCGACTTTCATCAGCATGTCGGTGGCGCGTTTGGAGGAACCGAGCGAGAAGCCATCGGCGCGGGTCGCGATCGGCAGTCGCAAGAACTTGTCGGCCTCGTCGACTGCAAGGTAATCGATGCCGAGTTGTTCGAGAGTGATCTGGTCGGAGTCGGCGACCTGCGACCGCAATCGGCTCAATGTCTCTTCGAATGAGCGGATTGCCCGGGCGATCTGTTTGGCGCCATGCCCGCGGTCAGGCCCGTCGTGAAGATGCCTGCGCAGCGCGAACTTCTGCGCCTCAATCCATGTGGCCTCCGATTCAGGGTCAACTCCCAGGGACGTAAACGCCTCGTGAGTCATGATCACTGCCTCCCAATCCCCGGTGGCGCAGCGGGCAGCGAACAATCGGCGTGCTTCCCGGGCGAGGTCGTCCTCGGTTGCAACGAGAAAACGGCTGGAAGGGAAAGCCTGCTGGGCCTCGCGTGCGATCTGCTCGAGGAGATGCTTCGGCACCGTGATGCAGGGACGGTTGGCCAAACCGAACCGGCGCAGCATCACGGCCAGGCTCACCATTTCCAGGGTCTTGCCGGCGCCGACTGCATGCCCAACCAACACCCGGGGTCGGGTCAGTGCCATATCCAGCGCGTCGAGCTGGTGCGGCCACAAGGAGATGTCGGTAGACAGACCTGGTACGGCCAGGTGGGAGCCGTCAGGTCGGCGGGTGACATGCGAGCTGAATCGGATGTTGTAGTCAGCCAGAATTCGGCTTCGACGCTCGTCGTCCTCGAATACCCACACACTGAAGCGCTCGTGCAACGCTTGTAGCCGATCGGCAGCTGCTGCGGTTTCTTTCGGATTGCGGATTCTCCGGTCCACTCCGTCGTCGTAGATGTGGTCGTAGACAACCGGCCGCTTCCCATTCAATCCGCACTGGAGCAGGTCGATAGGGGAGAGCCGTTCGGTGCCGTACGTGATGTTCGCTTCCGCGGAGCACTGCAGATTCCTCGGTAGCTCCCAGTACGCCAGCGACGGGGTGTGCAAAATCGTCCCGACGTAGCGAACCCCCAGCTCTTCGCGCATGAACGCACCGATGTCGTCCGGGGTCAGCCACGGAGCACCGAGATTGACGCGCACGTCGTTCTCGTCGAGCTGCGTAGGCATGACGGCCTCGAGCGCCGTCACGTTGCGGAGAAGGCTTGGATCACGCTCAGCAACTCTCCGTGCGGCGGCCAACTTGGCTCGGATGTTGCCCGATAGATAGGAGCGCGCGGTTACCCACCGGCGGCCATCTTGTGGATCGCGGTAGACCAAGTCGCCCAAAGCGTCGACCGCCGCTTTCTCGTCGTCGAGTCCGAGCAACGCTGCGACGCGAGCGAGGTCGAGATGACCGGTTTCTCCGAGGGTGACCGCCAATGCCTCGGCCGGGGTGTCGACTCGTTCGACGCGAGCAGGTCGACGGTTCACTCGTCCCAGCAGCACCGCGGCGGGCTGGGCCGTATCGCTGTCGGGGTCGTACTTCTCCAGCGCAAGGACGAGAGGGTAGTCGGGATCGCGACGGAACCCACCCATGGGCGGGCGACGCACCGACAACGCCGGAACTCCGGTTTCCGGGTCCGGTTTCCCCTCTACCACCGTCGCGCGGTTGAGTGGTCCCCACTGATTGACGTACTGGGTGTACAGCTCAAGCGCATGCGTTCGCGTCGTGGCGATCTGTTCATCGGGCAGGTCTGGATCTGCTTCGAGCTCCATCAGAGCCACAGCTGCGTCGCGCAGGTCGATGAGGGCGCGCAGTTCTTTCGATGGTCGGGCTACGGGGGTCAGTACCCCGTTAGTAACGGTGACGACCTCACCGTCGACGACATGGAACGATCGTTCCTTGCGGCCTTGCGCGTCGACAAGCTGGATGTCGTCGCAGTCGCGCCAGGGGACTGGACGAGCGGGGATGGGTGGCAGCGCTGCGCACATCGCGGCGAAGGCCTTGGATGTCGCTTCCGTGGGATGCTCGGCCACAACTGCCAGACCGTTGAACCGGTTTCCCGTCACACGCATCGCGCCGGCGACGTACTCCGGGTGTGCTGCCCAGTACTTGTTCACTCGCACGGGACTTGCAGAGATCCCCTCAGAGACCGGCGCATCCACCACATCGCGACAGTCGCTGATGCGATTTCCGACGTAGGTCGAGGCGTAGTTCCTCGTAAAGTTCACCGAATCGTTCCACCCGGAGCGGGGCTGCCCTGCTCGGCGTACCTGCAGCACTAGAACATCCGCAACGACGTCGGTGCCATTGAAGGTTCCGGTCGGAAGCCTCACGGCGCCTACCAGATCAGCTTCCCGAGCAATCTCACCGAGCTCATGACCGGAATCCATCAGGAATCGCGACACCACGACCACGACGTATCCGCCAGGACGCACGGCGCGTACTGCTCGCCGCACGAAGTACGTATGCAGCGGCGCGTGTAGCTCGTAGGCAGTGTCGTATACGCGCACCGAGGAGAACGGAACGTTCGCTACCACCGCATCAAAATGATTGTCTCGCAGTGACTGCGACTGCAACCGGCCGGTGTGGATCTGCGCAGATGGGTGCAGCAGGGCTGCGATTCGAGAAGATGTCGGATCTACCTCGACGCCGCAGAATTGGATGGGCAGATGAGTCGGAGCAGCGTCCATGAGTGCTCCGTGCCCACATCCGAGATCGAGGACTCGGCCTCCCTCGAATCCAGCGGACATGAGCACTCCCCAGAGATGTTCTGAGGCAGACCGCGGCGTGTAGAACGCGGTATCGACCACCTCAGCGGCGCAGCTCCGAGCCCCTTCGTCGAGAAGTAGGTCCAGCTGATCAGCGATCTCCAGCCACATCCCGGACGGCTGTGGGGCGAAAGCTGGCGCCAGGACACCCCAACCTGGCCAGGCCTCCAGAACTGCTCGTTCCTCCGCGCTGATGGAGGGGCTGTCGCCGATTCTCCGCAGCAACTCGAGTGCCTTGAGCGCCGACTCGACGGCGTGACGTGTAGATGACATGGCGAACCCGCTTTCTGGCCACCGCATATGCCGGTGTGGCCCAGAATCGAACAAGTGTGCGTGATGCCAAAAACGATGACTGTGGCCCAGAAGGAGTGCGGCACCAAATCAAACACACAGGTAAAGACCTATAAGTGTTAGCTGTGGTGTACATACACCACAGCTAATACAGCAAGGCTGCAGATGATGAGCCAAGGGAAGAGTCTCGATCGAACTGCCAGATGCAACGGGTCGCTGTCGTCCCGGGCCGAACCCACATCGAGCAGCTGGCGATTCGCACGCAGGAAAGGGCATGCCCCACCGGGTCTGCAATTGCCGCCGGCGTCGCTTCACTGATCGAGATGATCAGGCCCGAGTGGCTTTGTGCAGGCGACAGCAGCCGCTTAGATCATGTGCATCCTGTCCTGATCAACCCATCAGTACTGACCGCGCACACCCGAGCAAGCGGCTGTCAGCCCGCTATTCTGCGGTGATGACGATCCCGGAAACGCGGCCCCTCGGACCAACAGTGGCGGACTGGTCCGACTTTCGTCAGGTGATGGCCATATCGTGGGCGGCGCGGTGGAGGGCGGTGCGGAAGCAACGTGCGATGCTGGCCGCGTTGATTGCGGTGCCCACGGCCTATACGGCCTACATCGTCGCCACGACACTGGTATTCGGCACCAGTTGGGCACTGGCCGTTGGGGGTTGGGCAGCTTTCATGCTCGTCGCCATCCTCTTGGTCATTGGCGAAGTTCTCTGCCACACCGCCTGGCGTTTGCTGGACCGGCGGCGCATCGTCCTCCTGTCCTCCACACGAGGTGCGGCGCTCGATGTGCAGTTCAACAAGGACGTGGTGACGTTCAGCAACCACGGCCGGCTCCCGCGGGACACCTCGGCGGCAGTTCTGCGTGCCGAGGTCGCGCGCTGGGTGGGCGCACTTCCGCATCGCGTCGAAGTGAAAGCCCAGAACACGCAGGTCGCCGAGCTGTACACGAAGCAGTTCCCCGAGCTGACAGCGGGCGAGCCGGATGCGCTGGGACGTATCCCGCTGACCGTCACGGTCTGAGGTTTCCCCTCCGTCGATCGTCGATCAAACGGCGGTGATGCCGCACTCTTCGGACGCGGTAGCGAGAGTGGGTGTCGAACACGCCGGACACCGAGGGGGCAACATGAAGCGCAAGACTGTTGGCGGCGACGAGGTCGATGCATTCTCCCGCCGTCGCCACGCCCATCATTGGAAAGCGGGCGAGCGAAAGGCGATCAAGGCGCGTGTGTCTCGCCGCGAACGCCGTGCACTTCGCCGAGAACTAGGCCGTGTTTCGAAAGTGATCTTGAACCGAGATGGTGCCAGCAGGAGTGTCGCAACAACTGAATGAGTGAAGTCTCCGGTATCGGGGTTTAGCGACCAAGCAAAACCTTGAATACCGGAGACCTCGTGCCCAGCGTAGCCGTCCAGCGGCGCGCGGACCTGACCGACGCCCAGTGGGCGCGGTTGGCGCCGCTGCTGCCCTGTCCACAGAAGACCGGCCGTCCACCGAAATGGACGAAACGCCAGCTCATCGACGGAATCAGGTGGCGCATCCGCACCGGCGCACCGTGGCGGGAGATGCCGACACGATATGGACCGTGGCAGACGGTCTACGGACTGTTCCGCCGGTGGCAACGCGCCGGGGTGTGGACGCAGATCCTGACCGCGTTGCAGGCCCTGGCCGACGCTGCCGGTGAGATCACGTGGGACGTAAGCGTCGACTCGACGATCGCACGGGCCCACCAGCACGCCGCTGGCGCCCGCAAAGACGGTGATCTCCAGCGTGAGCCACCCGGCGGGGTAGAGACCGAACCGGACGACCACGCCTTGGGTCGTTCGCGGGGCGGGTGGACCACCAAGGCGCATCTGGCCTGCGAACAGGGCCGCAAGCCCTTGTCGATCGTGATTACCGCCGGTCAATACGGGGACAGCCCGCAGTTCACGACGGTTCTCGCTGCGATCGAGGTGCCTCGCCTCGGTGGTGGCCGGGCTCGGACGCGACCGGATCGAGTGTTGGCGGACAAGGCGTACAGCAGCGCTGCCAATCGCGCTCACCTGCGTAAACGCGGGATTCGGGCGACGATTCCGGTCAAGTCGGATCAGGTGGAACATCGCCGACGCAGAGGATCGGTCGGCGGTAGGCCGCCGGAGTTCGATCCCGCACTCTACAAGCAGCGGCATGCTGTCGAGTGCGGGATCAACCTGCTCAAGCAGAATCGTGCTGTGGCAACGAGATACGACAAGCTCGCGGTCCGTTACACAGCGGTGGTGCGTATCGCTGCGATCAATATGTGGTTGCGGAGCGCTTGCTTATGAAACAGGGCCTAGCTCGCTGAATCAACTTGGGTGTCTCACTAACGCAGTGAGGCACCCAAGTCGTATGTCGACCCTGCTCCATGTGGAGAAAGCATCGGCTATTCTCGGACGTCGACAGGTTACGCGGGTAAGCGCCACGCGATCCAGGATTACTCGGTTTCGCCGTTCTGTCGTGCTACCTGGCGTTCGACGTACTCAGTGAAGAGATCCTCATCCGAGGGAAGATCGCAATCGTAGGCGTGGCTACGGTCCCCGCCATTCATAGCAACTTTCATCGCGTCTACCTGGTCGTTAGCCCCTGGGTCGCTGAGCGTCTCCATGGCGGCCTCGAGTTCATACATCCCCGGGGTGACCATGGCAAAGCTCTCGCAGAACTCTTCTCGTTCGCTAGCCGTGATGGTCACTGTGCCAACGGTAATGGTCGGCTCTGCAACTTCAGCTGGCTCAGAGGAGGCCCCTCCTGAGCATGCCCCAACAAGGAGCATTACGGGCGCGACAAGAGCTACCATTCGTTTCATAGCAACATGATCTTTACAGGCCGGTGGATTGTTACAGCTCATTGAGAGTGTCCCATCGGGTGGAATGCAACGTAGTAGCTGCCGAGTTCACCCAAGGTGGACAGTTTTCATCCGAATGGCCTGTCGGTCTCGGCCATGAGTTCGGAACCCTTCCTGGTTGTCGCGATCATCGCGCGCTGTCCGCAGCGCAGGCACTGATGGCGCGCACTCGGCAGCGTCGACACCGTCTCTTGGGATGCTTGGTGCCGCACAGTTGCGGACAGCTCCATACGTTCGTGGTGTTCCCGAAACGACGAGCCAGGAGTGCATTTCATGAGCGAGCGGTACAGCCCCAAGGTCGGCGACAAGGTTGTTCTCCACGAGGACTTCCGCAAGCCGGGAGACAAGCCCGTCGTGTACGTCGTGCGCAAGATCAACCAGAAAACCATCACTACGGATCCGCTTTCTGGTGTGGGTAGAGGTGTGCGGGTGGCTCCGTACGGGGTTGTTCCGGCGACACCGGAGCAGATCGCAGCGGTGGAAACCGTCGACCCCTCGGATTTGGTCACCATCGGTTCTCTGGTGACGGTGCGAGACCCCCGATTCAACGGCCACGTTTTCGTCGTCGTGGGCATGTCGGGTTCTTCGTTCAAGCTCGCTGTGGCTAACGGTGACGGCAGCAAGGAATGGAAGGCGCCGTCGGCGCTGCTGGAAAAGGTGAAGATCGGCGCGCAGGAGTTGTTGGCCGCAGCGTCTTGATCGGGTATTTCCCTGTATGAGGCGGCAGGGTGGTTGCGACACGCAGCTGCCCTGCCGCCTCCTGCGTAGGGCGCATCTTACTGGCGGGTAAAGTGCGGTTTGCTGGCCGCAGAGATCTTCGGAAAGGCACTTCGCATGAATCACCGCAGTACAAGCGCACGCCGTGCGGACCGCAACCGGGAAACCTCGCTGGGAAGTCACTCGCCCTCGCCCGACACGAAGGAACCGAACACCACCGACGCGATCCACCGTCAACTGTTCTCCGACTATCGGTCGCAACACCCTCAGCAGAATTGACCGCAGCGCCATAGCCGGTCAGTCACTCGAACGCGTTAGCCTCCACGATCAACTCATCAGGCATCGCCCGCTGACCTTCCTGGGCGCGCACCCATGCTGCGGCCGCCGACGGTGACATACCGAGCACCAACCCCAACCCGGCCACGTCGGTAACCAACCGCCCATCGGCTGAACGTACGTCCCACGCCCGTAGGTCCCGGTGTGCCGGCAGCGGACGACGGCTCTTGTCAGACACGTTCGACCTCCCACTGTCCGCCGCCACCGATCACCACAAGCTCCTCTTCAGCCAAGCATCCCATCCCGGTCCTCGGAAGTGACAGCACCCGCGCCGCCGGTACTGTGCCGTGCAGTCGCACCGACACGTACTCGTCCTCATCCCACTCGCGACGCGCGAAGTACGATGCGACTTCGCTGCGCACCGTAAACGACGCAGCAGGATTCAGCGTCACATCAGCGTTGTGACGTGCGCCTTTCTCGGGAGGAACCCACGCAGGAAACGATCCGTCCGTGGCGAACCACATACCCCGAGAGACCGTCACCTCGGAGATCGACTGCTCGGCCAAATATCGCTGTGTGAGGTCGTATTGGGCACGCACCACCGCCCGAGCGCGGCGCGCATCCAGCGAGTCTGGGCGCGTCGAAGCGTCGGTATCGGACGAGAGAAACAGGTCCCGGACTGCCGCTTGGGTTTGCAGGGCCACCGGCGAGACGTTCTGTTCAGTGTGCGCGGCCCACGCAGCCATCGTCTGAGAGGCGATCGTGCGGCGAGCAAGTACCGGAACCTGTGAAGGATCCACCGAAGTATTGGGAGGCCCGTACACACGCTCACCGGACCCGATCTGGCGCCACGGCTGGTCGTTGCCTGTCCGCCAGCACAAACCGTAGCCGCTGGATCCCCACTGAACCTTGTCAGGATCGGCCAGAGCGGCACATTCGTCGTGATCGAACAGATCCCGATCGTCCATGCCGACGAGTTCATCGCCGAGCCGGTTGGCGGCTTCCCGTTTGGCCGGCACTGCGAATGGCTCCATCGCCCCCTGCGATAGCACCACCGGCACGGGCTCACCGTCGATGTACTCGTCCTCGAAGCAGGCTTCGTGTGCGCGAAGCAGCGCGGCGTCGCGATAGGCAGCGAACTCGGGACTGTCGGTATCGGCCTTGCCGTCAGGTCCGTACGGGATGTCCGGTAGGCCTTCGAGCGGTGGACCGTAGCGGTCGTCGAGGCACGTTTCGATGATGCCGTCGGCGTCTTCGGCGGTGGTGATCGGGATGTGTTGGTACATCCGATCGGACAGTTCCGATGCAGCGGCAAGGCCCGCGTCCGTCGCTCCTGCCTGGGCATGTGGCACGTCCCCTGTTGTTTGTAGGGAGTTGCGCCTGGCTTCGAGAATTGCGGGAGGGCACCGATGCGCCGCCCCGATGAACTGCCCGCACGCAGGGCAGCGTTCCCCTCCGCCCCGGATTTGGGGAGGCGTCCAGTTGTGTGCTCGCTCAGGATTTTCGGAGATGTCGGCTGCCCTGCGCTTCGCCATCCCTCGGATGACCAGTCGGCGTAGATCGCCCGCCCGATCGTGCTGTCCGCATTCCTCGAGAGCTTGCACCTCGAGCAGCAGGTTGTGAGCTCCGCGGGCAGTCGATGCGAACTCGATCTGGCGTTTCTGCAGCTGCCGGCGAGCAGTGGCCAGCTCTTCTGCTGCCTGGTTGATCCACGCCGGTGATACCGGTTGTTTCTGCGCGTAGGACAAGCGACTGTCGTACACCATTTGGAGGCGCTGAGCCTCTGCCTCGGCCCGGTCGAGCCGCTGTGCCGAATGCGGAAAGCACCGACGACCGACTCGGCACACGGCATCTCCCAACTCCTTGGCATCAATGACGCGGCTACCGTAGACAGCCCCGTTCCGGGGATATGAGGTCCCGCGCGCCATACAGAAGCGTCGGCACGTTGCGTGAGTATCCCTGCCGCACACGTCAGAACACGTTCGTACAGTGCCCACTATCGGAGATCACACACGTTAGGGACATCATGGCCAACCGCATCATTACTGCCCGCACCGTACGGAAACCGGAGGGAAACGTCCCAGGTGTTTTGACCCTGTCTCCGTTCGTCGCCATCGATGTCGAAACCACCGGCGTGAACTCGGCGACGGACCGAGTTATCGAAGTCGCCGCGGTGAAAATGAATCACCGCGGCGAGGTCCTGGACTCTTTCACGTCCCTGATGAACCCGGGTTACGACGTACCGCTCAACCCGTATACCCAACGAGTACACGGTATCTCCCCGAACATGGTGTGGTCGGCCCCACCCGCAGAGCAGGTGCTGGCAGCCTTGACGAAATTCGTCGGTTCCTGCGGGGTAGTCGCACACAACCTTTCGTTCGAAAGTCGTTTCCTCGGTGCCGAGTACGAGCGGCTCAGCGCACCAGCACCGTCATGGCAGGGAATCTGCACACTGGCTGCGGCGCGGGCTCATCTGATCGCACCCAACTACAAGCTTGAAACACTGCTCAAGCTGCTGGATCTACCGGCCGTCAACAGTCACCGTGCACACGAGGACGCTCGCGCTTGTGGTCTCCTGATGGCCGCCATGATCGAACGCGCCGGTGTCAGTGATCTGGTGCCGCTGAACGCTCCGACCATCTCACCGACATGTAGCGTACCGACAGCGGCCATCGACCTGACCGGCCGTGATGAACCCCAGGTCATCGACCAGAACGCCGTACGTACCGCGATGGGTGGCGTTGATCCGACAACCGAGCAGACGCGCATCCTGGACGCATTCAACTCTGGTGCCGAACTGGTGATCTGTGCCTTGGCGGGCACCGGAAAAACGTCGACGTTGAAGGGGATCGCGCGTCTTGAAGCGCAACGCCATCCCCGGCGTCATGGTCTGTATCTGGCATTCAACAGGTCGGTGGCGAACGAAGCGAAGTCGCAGTTCCCCGACCAGGTCCAAGCATCGACAGCACACGCCCTGGCACTCCGTCACCTACGCTCCACCGCATACGGACCGCTACTGGCCAAACTCAACGGTGGCCGGGCGACCTTCAGGGAGATCGCCACAGCCATTGATTCACGTTCGATCTACTTCGCGTCACGTGGTGACGGGCCAGCTCTCCTTGCCCAGTACCCGGTCACGCGTTTGGCTTTGGCCACTGTCGAGCGATTCTGCACGACAATGGACGAACAAATCGGGCCGGAGCATGTACCAGCACAGGCCGGCATCGAGGACGGGACCAACCACCGCGCTGAACTGGTCGAGCACATTGTTCCCCTCGCGCGTCGGGCCTGGGCCGCGATCTGTAGCCCACACACCTGGACCATCAAGTTCACCCCGACTCACATGCTCAAGCTCTGGGCCGACATGCACCCGACCATCGGCCGTGAAGGTGACTACTTGATGCTCGATGAGGCTCAGGATGCGAACCCTTTGATCGACAGCATTGTGCGCGATCAAACGCACCTACAGCGAGTCCGTGTCGGCGATCAGAACCAGGCCATCTACGGGTTCACCGGCGCGATCGACGCGATGTCGAACATCGCCGGTGCCACCTATCTGTCGCTGACACAATCGTGGCGCTTCGGTGCGGCCGTTGCGGACGTTGCGAACATTTACCTGCGCAAACTCGGCACCACCTTGCGGGTGGTCGGCAACGACCGGATCGACTCCCGACTGATCACCGATGCAGATCCTGTCGACGCCGTGCTCTGTCGAACAAACGGTGCGGCCCTGCGGGAGTTGATGGCAGCGCAGCACGCAGGGAAGAAGACAGCGTTGATCGGGGACACGCTCGCAGCCACCCGATTCTGCGAGTCCGCAGAACTGCTCAAGGCCGGGCAGTCGCCGCGTGATGCGGACTTGGCGGCTTTCACAACCTGGGGCGAGTTGCAGGACTACGTCGAACATGCGCCCGGGGCCTCCGACCTGAAGACTCTCGTCGAGTTGGTCGATACCTACGGTGTGGACGATGTTCGGTCCGCGATGGGTGCGGTGGTGTCTCCGGGGCGGGCCGAGATGATTGCCGCGACCTGCCACAAGACCAAAGGTCTCGATGATCCCTCCCGGCGTTTCCGGAGAGCTCATGGTGTGAGCGCTTCCTCCGGATTGAGGGTGCGCATGCGATCGTAGTGGAGTTGCTCTGCCCGGTCGGGGGTGAGGTCGTGGCAGTAGCTGTGTGGTCGTTCTCGGTTGTAGAACGCCACCCATTCGGCGGTGCCCAGCGACAACTCAGTGGCTCCATGGAACAGGGGCTGGTTGTCGACCAGTTCGTTCTTGTAGTCCGAGTTCACCGATTCGGCCAGGGCATTGTCGAAACTGTCCCCGACGGTGCCGATAGAGGCCGCGATCCCTTCCTCGGCCAATCGCTGCCCGAACACGATGGCAGTATACTGCGATCCGGCGTCGCTATGATGGACGAGTTTGCTCAAATCGACTACCCCGCAACGTTTTCTGTTGTCGATCGCATTGTTGATCGCATCGGTCACCAAGTTCACCGTCATCTCCGTGGCCACCTTCCAGCCGACGATCTTGCGGGCGAACACGTCAGTCACGAAGGCTGTGTACGCCCAACCGGATTCGGTGCGGCAGTAGGTGAAATCGGCCACCCACAGGCGGTTGGGTGCCGCGGCATAAAACTGCCGGTCGACCAGATCCGTCGGCCGCTTGGCCGCCGCGTCAGGGATGGTCGTGCGCACCCGTTTCTTCTTGATCGCGCCGTGCCATCCCATCTCCCGCATGACCCGTTCAACCGTGCAACGGGCGACATCTAATCCGTTGCTGCGCAGCATTATCCATGTCTTTCGTGAGCCCAGAACGCGGGTCAGGGGTTTGTTCTTGCGGAGCATGAAGATCGCATCGATGACCTGCGCGTCAGCGAGCATACGGGCGCTCGGCCCGCGGTTGATGTGGTCGTAGTATGTGGACGGGGCGATGCGCCAGCCGTGCTCAGAGAGCACGGCGCACATCGAATCGACACCCCAGATAAGACCATCCGCACCCACCCGATGTCCCTGGTGGGTGCGGATGAAGTCCACAATTACCGGTGTGGCCGGTCGATTTCGGCCGCGAAGAAAACCGACGCCGCTTTCAGGATGCCGTTGGCCCGTTTGAGTTCGGCGACCTCCTGTTTGAGCCTGCGGATCTCCTCGTTGTCGGCCCTCGAGGCGCCTTCCGCATCAGCGGCCGGGGCCTTACGAACCCACTGACGGACAGTCTCCGCCGAGGTCACCCCCAACAGATCTGCGGTCTTGCGCATCGCCGGCCACTCCGCCGACCCGTGGGCCACCAACTGGGCCACCATGTCCACGGCGTCTCGCTTCAACTCAGCCGAGTACCGCTTCGATCCTGCTGCCATAGGTTTCATCCTCCCTTGAGAGGAGCCCTCCGGAAATCCCGGGAGGGATCATCCCCACCCAGCCCTGGCGGTATGACCCAGCGGTCGGACCCAAGGAAAGCCTCATCGCTGAGGTGCTCGGCGCGCTGAGTAAGGAGTTCACCGACACTGACCCTGCGGGAAAGGTGGCACTCGAGGGAATCAAAAAACTTGTACGCAAAGTAAACTGGTCGAAGGCAGTCAAGCTCGCCACCAAGACCGCGGTGACGATGCAGATTCCCACACTCGACGATGTTTTCAGCTTGGTCAGTGATGACCCTGAGAGTCTCGACAGCGATAAGGGGATGGCCGGCTTCCGTGAAGCCTTCGAGGAATTGTTGTCGGAACCGGCGCTTGCGCATGTGTCGCGCATTGTGGTGTTGGTCGACGATCTGGACCGCTGCCTGCCGGACACGGTGGTTGACACTTTGGAGGCAATCAGGCTCTTCCTCTCGGCTAAAGGCATGTCGTTCGTCATCGCGGCAGATGAGGATCGGGTTGCCGAGGCGATCCAGCAGAAGTTCAAAACGCCGCCTGCGGCGGGTGAGGAGAATGAGGCTCCGGCCAAGCTGTACCTGCACAAGATCGTGCAGACCACTATCCCACTGCCTGGGCTGAGCCGGTTCGATACGCATGCCTACCTATTCCTATTGCTGGTCCGGAGCGAGCTTGATTCGGAGGACACTTTCACTGCCCTTGTCGAGCAGTGCGACGAGCTCCGCCGTGCCGGTGACAGCATCGATGACCTCGAGCTGCCTCAAGGTTCGGACCTGACGCAGCACCTGGCCACGGCAGCCCGGTTGACCCCGATCCTGTACGAGAAGTTTCACGGCAACCCCCGCCGGATCAAGCGCTTTCTCAATGATCTGAACGTTCGCCAGGCGGTCGCCGGTCGGCGTGGCATCACACTCGAGTCCGATGCCATCGCCAAGCTCATGGTGCTGGAGCGTTTGCTTGCAGATGACTTCGAGACAGTTCTCGACTGGTTGGCAACCAACCAGTTGAGGGATCGTCTGGAGGCTCTCGATGCTCTGGCCAATCAGGTACCGCTGGAGACACCCGTCACTGATACAGACCTCGGCGGCGAGGCGAACGCTGAGGGAACGACGGGGCAACCCGGCCCGGTGACCACACCCGAATCAGAACCCACCACGGAGGCATCGTTCAGCGACACTTTGGTCCGGTGGGCCAAGCTCCCGCCGACACTCGACGCCACCACAATCTCCGGCTATCTCTACCTGGCAGCGTCGTTCGCCAAGATCGAGGTCATCGACACCGGACTGCCAGAGCGGCTCCGCGATCTGGCCGCGGCACTCAGCTCGAGTCTCAAGGTCGAGCGCGCCGGCATCAGCGACCAGATGCTCAGTGGTCTGCCCGAGTCCGACGCTCGGATGCTCGTGAGTCACCTCGGTCGCCGTACACGGGACCAGCCGAGCATTCAGAAGTTCACGGTCGACAGCATGCTCCGCATTGCATACGTTCACCCCGGCACCCAGGCGGGTGTGGTCACTGCGCTTCAAGCCATCCCGGTCGCCGACGTCGAACCCGTGACGGCACTCAAGCTTCGCGCTCTCGATGCCACGACCTACGAACCGGTCCTTGACGTATGGGAAGGTGGCCAGCCGAGCCCTGACTTGAGGAGAACCATCGGGCTTGTCCGCACCAACTGGGGGACCCGTGGGAACTAGTGGATCCTTCGGCGGCAGCGCAGGTCGTGACGCCGCCGACCTTCGGGACTCGATTGCGGACTGGATCGACGGTTTCGATGAGCCCGCGGAGCCGACCGGCAATGCACCGGCTGACGGCACGTCCGGGGATCTCAGCCCTGGCGAGGAGCGCCCGGATTCCGCGCATGGACACCAGATCGACCTGACACCAGCACTGGGGTTGCTGCTGCGTCCGCGCGGCAGTTCCGGTCGTGCTGACGGCCCAGGCAGCGGTAGCGGCGGTGGAGGAACCGTCGGTGGTGGCGGTGGGGGTCGTTCAACCGGAGGCGTCAGCCGCTCAGTCGGCCGGGTCTCGCGTGCGGCCGGGCGCGCCGGACGGCTCGCCGTGGCGTACTCCACCGGGGACCGCGAAACACTCATTCAGGCCGGCCTGAACTACGACGAGCTACGGTCCCTCGGTGACCCCCTGTCGGTCGGAATCAAGATCGTCGAGGCTGCCTTCGAGACACAAGCCGACAGCACCCTCGATGACTCCGAGACACGCGACATCGTGGCCGGGGTTGTGGAGTGGATCCTCGAACACCCTGACGGGCAGGCACCCACCCCAGAGGACATCGTGCGCAAATCGATCGAGATCACAATCGCTGAGGTCGCTCTGACGGAGGTTGCCGCCCGCATCTACGAGACCGGCGCAACCGCCGAGCGGCGACGCGAGACCGAGCAGGCCATCCGTGACCTGGCGGCCGAGATGGCGAGCCAGGCATCGCTGACACCCACTGGGGCCACCGAACAGGAGATGGCGACCGCCATCGAGAACGGTGTCCGGGACCTCGGCGTCATCTACGGGGTGACGTCATGATCCGGTGCCTACTGACCATTTCGGAGCAGGACGCTGCCGACGCGATGACCGGCACCGTGTTCGACGAGGTTTTCCTCTGGTCCCGTTCGGCCAAGTCCACGTTCACCGGCACTCTCAGCCCGTACCTTGAGTGCCTCGGCAAGGTCAACCCACGAAACGTCGACCTCGTGCGGATCGCTCTCGGTGTGCTCGCCGCGGACAGATCCGTGCAGCGGGAAGGCGGCGGAGCATCCTGGAACACCCGCTCCTTCGAGTTACATGTCGAGGTAGGCGACCCAGACATCTGGGCGCGGGAGGCGAGCAACCTGGCGACCTTGGTCGGTTTCCTGACCGGTGACCGGTGGAGTTTCGAGTTCAAGCAGGCAGTGGCAGACGACCTCGACCCACCGCAAATCGAGGAGCTCGACTTCCAACGAACAGTTCTCCTCAGCGGTGGCGCAGACTCCGCAACAGGCGCGCTGATCTCGGCGCTCGAACTCGCGGACGATACCTCGCAAGCACTTGTCTCACAGTATAGTTCGACGGCGCTCTCACCGATTCAACAGGGGCTTGTCGAGGCTATCGTCGGCCATGCGCCCAAGATCCGTGAGGTTCACCACCAATTCCACCTCAACCGTGGCACCCGGCGCCTCGACGGCACGACATTCCGCAACGAGACGTCGACGCGCTCCCGATCGCTGCTGTTTCTGGCACTGGGCCTCGCGGTGGCACAACCTGCCGCCGTCCCGCTGTTGATTCCTGAAAACGGCTTCGCCTCACTCAACCCGCCACTCGGAGCCGACCGTCGCGGCGCACTTTCCACCCACACCACGCACCCGCGATTCCTGCGTGACCTTCAGGCGCTCGTCGAGCGTATCGGTGGTCACGGACGAATCAGCAATCCGTTCGAACGTATGACAAAGGGGGAGATGTTCACTCGGCTTAGAGACGGCATCGGTCGCGGCCCGGCGTCGGTCTACCTCAGCGCTACCAACTCTTGTTCGCACACTGATGCCCGCTACAGCGGTGCTCCGCCGGGGAGTTCCTGTGGTGTCTGTTTCGGATGCCTGGTCCGGCGTGCATCCTTTGCCGCAGCGGATATCCCGGATGCCACCGAGTATCTCTGTGATGACACCACAGGCCGGTTCTCGGGCTTCGTGCGCCAGAAGTCGGTCGTCGAGCCCATGAGAGATTTCGCGGACCGCGGGATCCGCGCGAGGGACATCATGGTCATGTCGTTGCCACCTGACTATCCGGCTAGCGACGCTCTCGATGTATGCCGGCGCGGCATCAGCGAACTACGGAGCTTCCTCTCATGAGACGAGAACTCCCCCCGCTTGATATGCACGCGCACATCGAAACCGGAATCGCGCCGTATGAGCTCGAACGGCTTGGAGCTGTGGTATTCGTAGCCACGCGAGATGCCGACGATTTTGAACATACCCTGAATCGTTCGGATCGGGTGACAGTGTGGGGTCTAGGGTGTCATCCAGGCGTGGCCTCTGCGCTGGCCGGGTTTAATGTCGAGCGCTACACCGAGCTGATTCAGCGGACGCCCTATCTAGGGGAGGTAGGGCTCGACGGTGCCGCAAAGACTGACATGAAGGTCCAGACAAAGACCTTCCGGTCGATCCTCGTTCTCGCAGCACAGACGCCCCGATTGGTGTCGGTACACAGCAAACGTGCCACGGCGCCAGTTCTCGACATCATCGCCGAATGTGGTGCATCGGGTGTCATCCTGCACTGGTGGCTCGGAACGGTTGATCAAACCGCGGAGGCCCTGCAGCTCGGCTGCCATTTCTCGGTGAACCGCAGCATGGACTGTCGCCGCCTTCGCAATGCAGGAGTTCCGCTGACGCGGCTGCTGCCAGAGACAGACCATCCGGCCGGCAATCGAGGAGGGAGTGGTCTTCGGCAGCCTGGGTGGACGTCCGACGTTGAGGTGGCTGTGGCCGAAGCCTATGGAGTCTCCCCAGGAGAGGTCCGGGCCCAGTTTTGGGCCACTTTGGCGGCACTGTCGTGTTCGCTAGGGCTCGACGATTTCTTTCCTCGTCCTGTAAGGGCGATGCTCGCGGTCGCGCGGGGTAGGGGAAGGTAAGGCCGCAGTTGCGGCAGTAGTAAGTCGCGGGCGCGGTTATGGGAAGGTGGCTGCGCGGCAGGGTTTGCGAAACAAGGTCGAAGCTCCACGGGCAGTACCTCTACGGATGGTCGGTGTGGTGACACCCGGCGGCGCGAAGTAGGAGCCGCACCGAACTGGGTGGTGGGCTTGTACTTCGCGCTCGCCGGTCATCGCGCAGCGGCTACTTCCTGCGGGTTTGCTTGGCGACGGTCAAACCGGTCAGACACAGCACCGCAGACGACAGTGCGGTCAACCACAGGCCCCACCCGATTTGTACTCCGACTGTCCGGTCGAAGACCTCGGTGGTCATCGAACTGACGTCCACGATGTCCACGATCGACGTCACCAAGCAGACGACACCGATAGCAACACCGAGCCACCGGTCACCGATGCGGGACTTTCCACCGCGGGCAAGAATCGAGAACAGGGCAATGGCGGAGACGATCCCCAGTACCAAGGTGACCGCGCCGTCCCCGTCGATACCGTTCTTCGACACGGCCATGAACGTTGCCCAGGGGCCGATACTGCCGATGACGATCCCGACGCTCGCGGCAATAGCGGCGATGAGGTTGGGTAGGTAGTTGGTCGTCGACGTCGGTGGCTGTCCGCTGCCGGCGATCTGGGCCGGGGGAGGGGCGAACGGCTGCGCGGTGGCGAACGGATCCGGGTGCGTGGGAATGCTCATGGTGGTGAGCGGGTCGGCCTGGGTTGAAGCAGCTGGAGCTGGGGCAGGGGTGGTCTTCTCAGTCCAGTTCTGCCCGTCCCACCATCGCAATTGTGCAGGGGTAGCGGGATCGGGATACCAACCAGGGGGAGTGTTCATCGGGCATCGGTGCTTTCTCTTGGTTCTGCATTCCTGCATCGAGCAGCACTACCTACCGCGTTACTCCTGTAACCGGACGTAACGGGCATTCTGCAGGTGCGGTCGCCGCAGGATGAGACATCTGTCCACCACCGAACCATCGTCACCACCACAAGCACGCCCGCCCGCAAATTGCCGTGCTGCACCACTTCTCGCGCTGCGAGACCTTTGCTGCGTAAGAAATCGGAACGCAACGAAAGAGGTACCGACATGACGGTAGCGAGAGCTGAAGGATTCGGATCGGTCATCGCCATGATTCCCGCAATGTTCGGGTTCGTGCCGGAGGAATCGATCATCGCCGCAGCCCTCAACGAGGAAAGCCGCGTCGTCTGCACGTACCGGCTCGACATCCACCTCATCGACGACCCCGAGCGACGTCACCAGCTCGTCAACACCTTGGCGCGCGCAGCCACGGTCGATGGACTGGATTCCGTCGTTGTCGTCGCAGTGGGAACCGAAGTCGACGCCCGCCAAGCTCGGCTGAGCCGCGCTGTCGAAACCATCGAACAGCACGGTTACCCCGTCAAGATGGCTGCGCACATCGCCGCCGTCGGCGAAGGCGAACTATGGTGCGAGACCCGTACCGGTACGACCGGACTGCTCGAAGATCCCGCTGTGCACGAACTGGCAGTGGTCCGAGCAGTGGAAGGCGGCACAGTTGCACCGTCCCGAGACGAGCTGACCCGCACGCTCGCCGCATCCGGTGAGGGACTGGATGCTGATGCCCGTCCCGACGACGAGGACATCCTCGCAGCAGTGATGGTCATGTACGACGCGGTCGACACGTGCGCCGCCGGGAAACCTGTGGACAGCAGCGATGTGCAGGCCGTAGCCGGGGCAATCCTCAACCCGAAAGTGCGCGACCTAGCCCTGGGCATGGGGTCCGGCGACCGATCGCACGCAGCAATCGATCTGTTCGCCGACGTGGCGCGACGCACACGGGGACAGGGCCGCGTCGAAGCTCTCGCAGTGGTTGCAGCCCTGACGTACATGACGGGCAACGGCCCGCTTGCAGGGATCGCAATCGCCATGGTCAAACGGCGCAACCCCTTGCACCGACTGGTGGATCTGCTCGATATCGCGTTGCAGAACGGCATCCAGCCCTCGCAGATCAACGAAGTACTCACCGCAGGAGCGACGCAGACCGCGGCGCAACTCGGCATCGACTTCATCAGCTGATCGACGCAGATTGCCCCGCTCAGGCGGGGTCATCACCGCTCCGCATGGACTGTCCGAGATCCCGAGTGGTGACAACCCCGCCGAAGCAGCCCGGGCCAGCGCACCCCCAGCACCATCCCCGGCAGGGGGTCGACACCCTGTCCGACAAGAGCGCCCATCGCCCGTCCTGGGCCAGCGGAAACCCAACTGACCTGCACGTATTCGTGCCCTGCTCACGGCTGAGCGTTCCTACGTTGCGGTGGCATCCAACCCCTTGATCTCGTAGGAGACACCGTTGATCGCAGAGACGCTCCCACTGTTCGACAGCCCCCGAGCACGCATTCCAGGACTCGATGGCCTCAATCACGACGAGTCGATCCCCAAAGTTGTGCTCGGATTCGGAATGGGCGTAGATAGCTGCGCAATCCTCCTACGCTGGCTCACCGACCCCACCAGCCGGAACTTTGATCTCGACGACCTCGCGGTCGTCACCGCTCAGACCGGCGACGAAAAAGCCACCGCGCGTACTGAAATCGAGAAGCTCGTGCTTCCCCTGATGCGAGCGCACCGAATCCGGCTCATTCAGGTAGCCCGATCAGAACGCTATGCCACCTCCACAGGAAAGGGCATCGTCGTACTCTCGGACACGCGTAGCCCCGACCGAATGTTCACCGAAGGCCGCTACAAGCTCTCCGACGAAATGCTCTCGGCAGGAACAGTTCCGCAAGCTGGTGGTGCACGTCTATGAATAGTTGACTGCACCAATCGCCGTTGGCCCAAGATGGCCGACATCCTGGATAGAAGGAGTTGGTGCATGTCGAAACTACGAAGGCAGTTGATGGAGGGCCAGGTCGACTGCGATCGGATCGGCGTGGTGTCCGCGGCTGAGACGAGATTTCCGCCGTACGTCGTGGTGGACCGTGCTGGTGCGGAGGTCGAGCCGATCACCCAGTACCTGCGTGATCTGGCGCTGAGTGATGTGAGCCCGTTGACCTGCCGGAGCTACGGCTATGACCTGTTGCGGTGGTTCCGCCTGCTGTGGATGCTCGACGTCGAGTGGGACCGAGCAACGGGGAGCGAGGTCGATATTCTCGTCGGTTGGCTGAAGTCCGCGCCCAATCCTCAACGGCAACGGCTGCGACGCTCTGGATCGGTTCCCGGAACCGTCAACGCTCGAACTGGGAAACCAGTACTGGGGGAGGGCTATTCGCCCAGAACGATCAACCATGCGTTGAGCGTGGTCCACGGCTTCTATGCGTTCCATACGCATTGTGGGCGGGGGCCAGTCGTCAATCCGGTGCCCTCGTCGCGGTCACGTCGTTCGGCGCTCGCCCACCGCAGTCCGCTCGAGGTCACGCCGCAGATCAGGCGTGCCAGATTGCGACAACGGGTCGTTCAGGCCCCGCCGCGTGCGATTCCGGACGCTCTGTGGGACGAGTTGGTTGCGGCGATGACGTGTGATCGCGATCGCGCACTCCTGCTGGCCTACGTCTCGAGCGGTGCCCGGGCCAGTGAACTTCTCGGCGTCGGAGTCGCCGATGTAGATTGGGCAGCCAGCCAGATGTATGTGACGTCCAAGGGGACACGGATCCGGCAGTCTGTTCCTGTCTCTGCGGAAGCGTTGCGCTACCTGGCCAAGTATCTGGACGCCGACGGGATCCCGGCTGCCGGCGAGCCATTGTGGCGGACCCGTCGAGGTGACAAGCGCGCACTGTCGTACTGGGCAATGCGGCGTGTACTACAGCGGGCCAACGACAAGCTCGGCACCAACTGGACGCTGCACGACCTACGGCACACAGCCGCAACAAGAATGGCCAACGACCCGGGCCTGACTTTGACAGATGTGCAAGCAGTGCTGCGGCACGCCAGCATCGAGACCACCGGACGCTATACCGCCGTGAGGGTAGAGGATATCTTCGACAAACTGCAGGAGCACTACAATCGGCCCCGGCCAACGCCGGCGTACTCCGCGGGATACGCGGAAGAGGACATCAAGGCGGTGTTCGGTGGCTGAGAGCTACACCATGCGCAATCGGCGGTCTCCGTCGGTCCGGGCCGATGACGCAGACCGTGCGAGACGATCGCGCTTCGCCGTCGACACAACCTCCCCGAGCCCATCGACGCCGTCCGGTCCAGTGCTCCCATTCGGAGACCTCGCCCAGGCGTCGATCGAGGAACTCGTCGAGTTGGCCGGGTCTCCAACGTTCGGAGCGATGGGCAAATCGCTCGGTAAGCGTCGCCGAGGCACCAGGAGATTGCTGAACCACCTCTCCGAGTTCACCGGCGAGACCTGGCAACAACGATGGGAGGCCAGCGGGCTGAACGACCTCCCACGACCGGTCTCCGACCTCGCCGACAACAAGTACCACGGCTACGACATGACCTACGGACTCAAATCACTGCTGCTGATGCGACTGATCAAGCCATCGCTGCCGGCATTGCGCGCCAACAAGTTCGTCGACTACGCCACGCTCTTTCGTCGATCACAGCAAGATCCGTTGCTGGACAAGTTCTTCGATCAGGCTCGACAGACACGATCCGGTACACGCCACCAGGACCGAGCGTTGTTCGACGTGTGCTGCGCACTGACCACCCAGGGCATCTCCCTGACGGATCTGACACCAGAAGGGCTGCTCCACTACGCGAACGAATGCCGTCGACATGACCTCGTCGTCGGCGCCCGCACCGGCAGCAACCGCTTCGCCGGCCTACTGGCCTGGGAGATCCTGCACCAGATGGGACACTTCCCGCCGGACACACCGCCCACGCTGCGGAGCTTCATCTACAAGGGGCAACGCACCCCGGAGCAGATGGTCGACCACTACGGCGTCCGCGACCCAGAAATCCGGCAACTGATCATCGACTACCTGCTGCGCAGGCAAAATGACACCGACTACAACACCCGAGACGGGCTCGCTCGCGCGATCGCCGGACGCTTCTGGGCCACGATCGAACGACTCTCACCAGGACACCGAAGCCTGACGATCCCACCCGAACTCTACGACCAGTGGCGAACCCACACCCGTCTGCGCCGTGACGGCACCCCTCGGATCGATGGCGGTCAGAGCGTCCTGTTGCCGGTGCGCGCGTTCTACCTGGATATCCAGAGCTGGGCTCTCGAGGAACCGGAACGCTGGGGGAGATGGGCGGCACCGTGCCCCATCCCTCCGTCGGACCTCCGAGGAATGGGGGCTCAACGACGACGAATCAAAGAACGCATGACAGACCGGACCCGCCAGCGCCAACCACTGCTTCCGGCGCTCATCGCGCACCTCGACGACCGGTACGTCGACATTCGCAAACTCTACGAGACCGCGCGAGATACCCCACTCGGCGCGAACTTCACCCACGCAGGCCGGGCATACACCCGCCCGGACGAACGCCAAGACCGGCAGACCAAGGACGACACCTTCCCGATCGTGCGCGGCCGCGACCACGCAACCGGGCGCATCCGCAAGATCCACGAAGAAGAAGAATCCGCCTTCTGGGACTGGGCGCACGTCGAGGTACTACGCCACACGGGCATCCGCGTCGAAGAGCTAGTCGAACTCGCACACACCAGCATCCGCCAATACCAACGCCCCAACGGCGAAGTCATCGCGCTGCTCGTCATCGTGCCATCCAAGACCGACCGCGAACGGGTCCTCCCCATGTCCGCCGAGCTGTTCCACGTCATCGCGAAAATCATCACCCGCCAGACCGCGCAGGGGCCGATCCCATCACTCCCGCGGTACGACGGACACGAACGACTCTGGACGCCGCCGATGCCGTACCTGTTCCAACGCCAGATCGGAGAAGTCCGCAGGGTAACCAGCCCGGCAACCGTCCTCAACAACATCAGGAAGCAGTGCCAACTCCTCGCCGGGACCAACCCAGCCTTCCAAGACCTCCACTTCACCCCGCACGACTTCAGGCGACTGTTCGTAACCGATCTCGTCAACAACGGCCTTCCAATCCACATCGGCGCGGCGCTACTCGGTCACCTCAACCTCCAAACCACACAGGGGTACGTCGCCGTCTTCGAGGACCACGTGATCCAACACGTCCAACAGTTCCTTGACCGCCGACGCACCCTGCGTCCCCAGGTGGAATACCGTCCCACGACCGATGAGGAATGGGCGGAGTTCGAAGAACACTTCGACAAGCGCAAGGTCGAACTCGGATCCTGCGGACGCCCCTACGGAACTAGCTGCCAGCACGAACACGCGTGCCTGCGATGTAGCCAACTGCACGTCAACCCGAAGATGGTTGGCCGCCTCGACGAACTCGAAGCTGACCTGCTCGCCCGCAAACAACGCGCCATCGACGAGCACTGGCTGGGCGAAATCGAGGGGATTGATCGCACTCTGACGTGCCTACGCGGCAAGCGCGATGACGCCCGACGACTCGCGCACGGTAGTCGGATTGTCGCTCTGGGGATCCCTACACGCCTTTCTGGATCGTGATGTTGGGCCGAGCTGACCACTGGTGAATTCTCTTCAGCCTGAAGGTCTCCGCCTGTTGGATCGTCAAGCTGGATAGCGATCTTCACGGATAGATGGCGAGGCTGTGGTGATGGAAGGTCGCGCCGCCTCCCTTGCCGGGTTTGCCGGCTCGTCGAGCTTGACCGGGCACGCGAGGAGTCACCTACCCTCGGACAGGTTGAGTTGAGATTCCAGAGTCGCCGCGAGATGAGCCAACGCAGCGAGGACCTTGTTCCGGTCCTGCCCCAGCCCCGCCAGCAGTCGTGTGTGTGCCTCGAGCTCACGGGGGAACACGTCGTCGACGGCGCTCATTCCTGCATCCGACAGTGCGATCAGTGCTGACCGTCGGTCGGCAGGGTTGGTTGTGCGACTGATCATTCCCCTGCGCTCGAGGTTGGCGAGGGTCTTGCTCACTCCTGCCCGCGACATGCCGAGGAGTTCGGCGAGACGGATGGCCGTGACCGCTTCGTCTGCGTAGCGCAGCGGAACAAGGAGTTCCACCTCCGCGGCGGTAAGCACGGCTTCGGCGTAGACCGGTTCGACGGCGACCTCGAGCAGTGAGGAGATGTGTTTGATCTGGGCCACGATCTCCATCGGGGAGGTGTTCAGCGCGGGGTTGTGCTCACGCCATAGCGCGATCGTCTGTGCTCGAAGCGAAGGATCGAACATCCCGCCCCCTTTGTTAACCAGTGAACAAATCTGTTACGTTGCGAGCCTACCCACGGTTCCGGACCGTGACCGCGTCGGCCTCGTGTAGTTCTCCGACACGTGCCGGGTGGGATGTGCTGAGCCCTGGTGGGTGCGCTGCCGTGAACGCTGTCCGGAAAGCAGTGGGCGTCAACGTTTATCGGCCTAGCTGCTCTGGTCGAAGCGCGGCTACGGGGTCCTGGGAATTCTCGAGGGGAGTTGCAGTGGAAGACGATGTCGTGGTGATCGGCGGGGGAGCGGCGGGGCTCAGTGCCGCGTCGGTGTTGGCGCGTGCCCGCCGCAAGGTGACCGTGCTCGATGTCGGCGAGCCTCGGAACGCCCCTGCCCAGCATGTTCACGGCTTCTTGTCCAGGGACGGGATGGCGCCGGCGCAGATGCTCGCAATCGGTAGGGGCGAGCTAGTCGGGTACGGCGGGCAGGTGGTGCAGGCTCGGGCGGCGGCGATCGAGCAACTCGAAGGCCGAGGGTTCGTCGTGCGGTGTGACGGGAGCCCCGATCTCACAGCGCGTGGCGTTGTCGTGGCGACGGGCTTGCGTGACGAGTTGCCCGCGATCCCTGGCCTGCGTCAGCAGTGGGGCGTCGACGTTTTGCACTGCCCGTACTGTCACGGATATGAGGTGCGGGACATGCCGCTCGCGGTGCTCGGTGGCGACAACCGGCCGTTCACGCTGCACCAGGCGTCGCTGGTGCGGCAGTGGTCCTCGGACGTGGTCTTCTTCCCGAATCGGATCGTCCTGACCTCCGAGGAACGTACTCGGCTGACCTCCCGAGGGATACGTATCGTCGAAGGCGCGGTTGCCGGCCTGGTGGTGAAGGACAACCGGTTGAGCGGTGTCGAGCTTGCCGACGGCCAGATCGTGCCGAGGTCGGTTGTGTTCGTCGGTCCGCGGTTCGTGCCCCGCGACGAGCTGCTGACCGGCCTGGGTTGTGAAGCGGGCGAGGACGGGTGGATGCGCACCGATCCCACTGGTCACACGAGCGTGCCCGGGGTGTGGGCAGTGGGCAACGTCGTTGATTCGCCTGCTCAGTTGATCAATGCCGCAGGTGCAGGCACGAAAGCTGCGATTGCGCTCAACCACTTCCTCCTCGAGCAGGACGTGCAGCAAGCCGTCACAGCGATTCCCAGCGATCACAGGTGACCGAGCAGGCAACCCTGCTTCTCGGGCTGCCCGGCGTCCGGGGTCGTCGGCGTCAATCACGAGGCGGACGGGGCTCGGGGGCTCGAGCCAGCGACCGACGAGGAGTGGAGGGGCCGACCGGTGGGTAGCCGGGGCTCCATGTCCGACACAGTCTGGACTGCGCTCGCCGACGAACACGATCGCGGCATCAACCGTCCACGCACCTCGGGCCTCACGCCGGCAGAGGAACTCGCACTACTTGCCGCCGTTTAACCTGGATCGACCGATCGCGGTCCTATCTGCATCTTCGCCTGCTAGAGATGTCATGCAGTACAACGGCTCTCTTCGGTAGACGTTGACCGGCGGACGCACCTCTGAGGTGCGCGGCGATCAACGCGTGAACAATGCACGATCTGCTTCTGGCATCCACAGGGTGGTGGCTGCGCTGGCGTCGCAGCTGGTGGCGATGAAGTCGAGCAGTGCGGCGAGCTGCGGATGGTTGGCGGCGGTGTTTCGCCACAGCAGTGCCATGGGGTAGGCGGGTGTGGGGTCGACGATGGGGATGCGGCGAATGTTCGGATGCCACGGTGTCGTGGTTCCCTCACCGCCGAAGGTGACCAGCGTCGTCGAGTCAGCGATGCGGTCGAGAATGTTCGTGAACCCGATGCCGCCGGGGTGCCGCTCGGTAGTGATGGTGATGCCGCAGCTGTCGCTGAGCCGACGGTAGAAGTCGCCGACTTCGGAGTCGAATCCGGCACCGGGCACCCACGCAGTGAGGCCGTCGAGATCGTCGAATTCGACATGGTCGCGGCTCGCGAGTGAATGGCCTGTGCCGACGAGTAGATGCAGAGCGTCGAGGTAGGCGGGCACCGCGGTGACATGAGCCGGCAATGGGCGGGTGCCCCAGTGTTCGCGGGCGAAGGCAACGTCTACCCGACCGTCGATCACGGCGTCCCGTGATGTCGTCGATGGGCCCATCATGATGAGTTCGACCTCCGCGTTCGGGTGCTTCTCGAGGTAGAACCGCATCAGATTCGCATCGGCGATATCGGCGCCGTGCACCGCGACGCGAAGTACCTGCGAATCGAGCACCGCAGCCACTGCAGCGTCGGCAGTGGCGAGGACCGAGCGCGCGTGCGGAAAGAACCGGGCGCCGTGGGCGGTCAATGCGATGTTGCCGGCACGTCGCTCGAACAGTCGGGTGCCGAGTTGGCCCTCGAGCTTGGCGATTCGTTTGGACACCGCCTGCTGGCTGATGCCCAGTACCGACGCGGCCAGGCCGAATTGGCCCTCGTCACTGACAGCGACCATTGCGCGTACCGCGGACAGATCGAGATCCAAGCCCACCACCTGCCTCCACATCCATTGGTTGTTCGCGAGAGCGTGTCGCTTGTTCGACGAGCAGGCACTTTAGCTGGTCGTATACCTCCCGGGATGGCGGGGACTGGCATCACCCTGACAACCGATTGACGTTGCGGCAGTGATGGGTGGTTGGTGATGAGTCGGTCTTCGTTTGTGCATCTTCACAATCACACCGAATATTCGATGCTCGACGGGGCGGCGAAGGTCGGGCCGTTGTTCGACGAGGCGGAGCGGTTGGGGATGACGGCGGTCGGGATGACCGACCACGGCAACATGTACGGGGCGAGCGAGTTCTACAACTCGGCGAAGAAGCACGGGATCAAGCCGATCATCGGGATCGAGGCGTATGTCGCGCCGGAGTCGCGGTTCAACACCAAGCGTGTGTTGTGGGGTGATCCGAGTCAGAAGTCGGACGACGTGTCGGGTTCCGGTGCGTACACGCACATGACGATGGTCGCGGAGAACTCGACGGGTCTGCGGAATCTGTTCAAGTTGTCGTCGCTGGCGTCGATCGAGGGCCAGTTGGGTAAGTGGCCGCGGATGGACGCGGAGCTCATCGCCGCGCATGCGGAGGGGATCATCGCCACGACTGGGTGCCCGTCGGGGGAGATTCAGACGCGGTTGCGGCTGGGTCACGACCGGGAGGCCCTCGAGGCGGCCGCGAAGTGGCAGGAGATCTGGGGCAAGGACAATTTCTTCCTCGAGTTGATGGATCACGGGCTCTCGATCGAACGTCGGGTCCGTGAGGGTCTGCTCGAGATCGGCAACAAGCTCGGTATCCCGCCGCTGGCCACGAACGACTGTCACTACGTGACGAAGGACGCCGCGGAGAACCACGAGGCGTTGCTGTGTATCCAGACCGGTAAGACGTTGTCGGATCCGACGCGGTTCAAGTTCGACGGCGACGGCTACTACCTGAAGTCGGCCGCGGAGATGCGGGCGATCTGGGATGCGGAGGTTCCCGATGCGTGTGACAACACGGTGCTCATCGGGGAGCGGGTACAGCTGTACGAGGACGTGTGGGAGCACCGGGACCGGATGCCGATCTTCCCGGTCCCCGAGGGACACACGCAGCAGTCGTTCCTGCATCACGAGGTGATGCGGGGTCTGCGGGAGACCCGGTTCCCGCACGGTCCGGTGCCGGACGAGTACATCACTCGTGCGGAGTACGAGATCAGTGTCATCAACGAGATGGGGTTCCCGGCCTACTTCCTGGTGGTCGGTGACCTCATCAACCACGCCAAGGAGGTCGGTATCCGCGTCGGCCCGGGTCGTGGTTCGGCGGCCGGGTCGCTCGTGGCGTACGCGATGGGCATCACGAACATCGACCCGATTCCGCACGGCCTGCTGTTCGAGCGGTTCCTCAACCCCGAGCGCGTGTCGATGCCCGATATCGATATCGACTTCGATGATCGCCGCCGCGGTGAGATGGTGCGTTACGCGACGGAGAAGTGGGGCAGCGACAAGGTCGCCCAGGTCATCACGTTCGGCACCATCAAGACGAAGGCCGCGATCAAGGACTCCGCGCGAGTCCAGTTCGGCCAGCCCGGGTTCGCGATCGCCGACCAGATCACCAAGGCGTTGCCGCCGCCGATCATGGCGAAGGACATCTCGGTGTCCGGTATCACCGACCCGAACCACGAGCGGTACAAGGAGGCCGCCGAGGTCCGGTCGCTGATCGAGTCGAATCCGGACGTCGCGAAGATCTACCAGACCGCGAAGGGTCTCGAGGGTCTGATCCGCAACGCGGGTGTCCACGCGTGCGCGGTGATCATGTCGTCCGAGCCGCTCACCGACGCGATCCCGGTGTGGAAGCGCGCGCAGGACGGCGCGATCATCACCGGCTGGGACTATCCGTCGTGTGAGGCCATCGGCCTGCTGAAGATGGACTTCCTCGGTCTGCGCAACCTCACCGTGCTCGGTGACGCGATCGAGAACCTCAAGAACAACCGCGGCATCGACATCGACCTCGACACCCTCGCGCTGGACGACGAAGCGACTTATGCGATGCTCGCGCGCGGCGACAATCTTGGTGTCTTCCAGCTCGATTCGGCGGGCATGCGCGAACTTCTGCTCCGCATGGCGCCAACCGAGTTCAACGACCTCATCGCATCGAACGCCCTCTACCGGCCCGGGCCGATGGGCGTCGGCGCCCATTGGGCATACGCGGACCGCAAGAACGGCCGTGAGGCCGTGACACCGATCCATCCCGAACTCGACGAACCGCTCCACGAGATCCTGGGCGAGACGTACGCGCTGATCGTCTACCAGGAGCAGATCATGCAGATCGCGCAGAAGGTGGCCGGGTATTCGCTCGGACAGGCCGACCTGCTCCGCCGCGCCATGGGCAAGAAGAAACCAGAAGTCCTCGCCGCCGAGTTCGAGAACTTCCACAGCGGTATGCGCGCCAACGGCTACAGCGACGAAGCAGGCACGGCCCTGTGGGAGGCCGTCCTGCCGTTCGCCGGCTACGCCTACAACAAATCACACGCCGCCGGCTACAGCCTGGTCATGTACTGGACCGCCTACCTCAAGGCCAACTACCCCGCCGAGTACATGGCCGGACTGCTCACCTCCGTCGGCGACGACAAGGACAAGACCGCCATCTACCTGTCCGACTGCAGAAAGAGGGGCATCACCGTCCTACCCCCCGACGTCAACGCCTCCCGCGTCGACTTCGCCTCGGTCGGCGAGGACATCCGCTTCGGCCTCGGCGCGGTCCGCAACGTCGGCACCAACGTCGTGGCGTCGATCATCGCCGCGCGTGAGGAGAAGGGCAGCTTCACCGACTTCTCCGACTACCTCAACAAGATCGATGCATTGGCGTGTTCGAAGAAGGTCACCGAATCCCTCATCAAGGCAGGCGGATTCGACTCCCTCGAGCATCCCCGCAAGGGTCTGCTGCTGGTGCACGCCGACGCGATCGACGCCGTGATGGGCACCAAGAAGGCCGAGGCGATGGGCCAGTTCGACCTGTTCGGCGGCGACGACGCCGACGAGTCGATCACCTCGGTGTTCAACGTCAGGGTGCCCGACGAGGAGTGGGAGCAGAAGCACAAGCTCGCCCTCGAACGGGAGATGCTCGGTCTGTACGTGTCGGGGCATCCCCTCGACGGTATTGCCGGCGCGCTCTCGGCACTCACGGACACCTCGATCGCCGCTGTGCATGCCGGGAAGGTCCGTCACGGCCAGAAGATTGTGATCGGCGGCATCGTCTCCGCTGTCGACCGCCGCGTGAACAAGAAGGGCGAGCCGTGGGCGATCGTGGAGATCGCCGACCTCGACGCTGCCACCGAGGTGCTCGTCTTCTCTTCGACCTACACCGGCTTCCAGCACGCTCTCACTGAGGACTCCGTATTGCTCGTCACCGCGAACGTCAACATCCGCGAGGGCAGGACGTCAGTCGTCGCAGTCGACATCTCCACGCCCGCCCTCGGAGACGGTGCAGCATCCTCAGCCCCGATGACCCTCACGATCGCGGTGCACGCGTGCACACGACCCAACATCGAAGCCCTTCGTGACGTCCTACAGCGTCACCCCGGGGACACCGACGTGCACATCGTGCTGACCGGCACGACGACGACACGGTGGGCAACCGACCCGAGATTCCGGATCCACAAGACGCCGGCCCTACTGGGAGATCTCAAGGAACTGTTCGGGGCCAGTTGCCTTACAACAGCTTCCGCTGCCACGAACGCGTAGGTCGGGTCAGCGGGCTGTCAGCCGAGTCGTCTTCGACGATCCCAATCTGATCAGCACAGCGGGGCTGGTACCGGCAATGGCTTTGGCCTGGACTGAGTGGATCCTGACCGCACTGTGCACAAACCGCCGGTCGGCCCCGCCTGCTGCAGTAGACTACAACGTAAACCACTCATTATCTGCGGCTACTTGCTCTAGTGGCTCGTTGCCGGCATCTTGAGATACTCGTCGTTCAGCGGCGAGGACCCACTCCAATGGGAAGTCCGCCGGGCTGCAGAGGATTCCGCTGTCGTACACCGTGGCTCGTGGGATCGCTAGGGATGGCAGGACTGAGGCAGCGCCGTGTGCCCGAATGCCTTCCAACACTTCCTCTGAAGGGCTCGCAATCATTCTCATCGACAGCGCACGGAGCGCAGGCCACCCACTCGTCCCGTACTTGCCCACGTCACCGAGTGCTTGGGTCGTGAACTGGGGAAGATCGGCAGGGCGCTCAACCGCAGTGGCGTGATGTGCGACCAGAAGGCCGATGACCGGCGAGATGTCCACTCCCGCAGCCAAAACTCCGTCCGCAAGTCTCCGTGTCAGCCCGGAGGCACCCAATCGGCTGGAAGCCTCGACCATGGTGCGAAACAAGCGGTCCGACAAGGTCTCGGCGACGGTGTCGAGGTTGGAGAGATTGGACAGCACGACTTTGTCTGTCGCTCCAGCCAGCAGTGCCAACGCCCACGTCGCTCTTGAGAGCGGATCATCATGTGCTACAAATTTCTCGGCCCACCACTCCGGTTTCGAGCGGTTGAAGCGAATATCTTGAAGTAGCCGCCCGTAGTCGGCTGCCTCCCCAAATGGCTCGGAACCCGGCGTGATATCAACCCCGGTCCTGAACCTGTCGGTTGGCAAGGACGCGCCGATGATCGCGATCTCCGCGGCAAGCCAGCATGGCCCGTAGATGTCGCTTAACGCGCGGGCAGTGTTGCCCCACGGTGAGCTTGTTCCGGATTGCCCCTTGTTGAAGCGGAGGGCTCGCTGCAAGTGGTCGAATCTTGAGTCGCGTTCCTTGAGCCGTCTCATGGCTGTCTGTCGGGTGCTGCCGGAAACCGGGGTATCTCGGTGTCCTACGTCTGCTTGGTAGGCCTGTTCGTCCTCGAATGCCCGACGTAGGTGGTGCTGTGGGGCACAAAGCTTCAGGAGGTCAGCCGCGATGCTCCAACCTGCTCCCTCAGACTCTGAACACTGGCCGTCGAGAACGGCCTGGATCATCCGATCCTCGAGTGGGGAACCATGATCAGGCATTATTCCCGCACCAACCGCTGCCACGACAGCGCTGTTTTCCGAGAGTTCAAGTTTCGCAACCCCGTCGGGGGCCACATTGACCCCTGCCTTGACGGAGGCTCCGAGTTGAAGCCATGCAACCTGCCTTCGCCCACTGTCGGCGAACAATCGTGCCTGCCACCAGGAATTGAAGGTTTCCCGGTCCTGAAGTTGCTTCACGATCGCGACACGCTCAAAAGTGAGCGCCGAGTCGGGATCAGATGCTAACTGCTCCTTCAAGCGTTCAGCCAGTTCCTCACCTCCCCGGTCAGGTGCGAGAACTGGTGTTTCAGAGTCGGATACGAGCGTGTGGGCCAGCAGTCGGACACTCAGGTCATCGCTGATGAGGTCCACTGCATTCCGTTGAGTACGTGTACGGGCACTGAACACGCCGTCTGCCAACAACATCCAGGCGGCTAGTCTCACCTGCAGAGGTCTGACGCCCTCTTCGAGTTCCTCTTCCAGTGCCTCCACAAGTCCTGCGAGTTCGTTGGGTTTAGCGAAGCCCGCATAGAACCTACTGGTGTTCAGCCAGTACGGTCGGCGTACCAGCGCTCGGAGAACTGTTGACTTGTCGAAGGCTCTGACGTCGGCACCGGCGAAATCGTTGAGGAACCGAGCGGCGAAGTACTCTCGCAGCGGTTGAACGTCGAACTCGAAAGTTCCCTGCACTTTGCTAGTAAGCGCCCAAACCCGGTCCGTGACGGCAGTGAACAGCGCGTCGACGAGGTCGACCTGCTTCTCCACGCCGAAGAGGTAGTCGAGGATCGCCTTCCGCAGTGCCTTCGTTGCGAGTTGACCGTTTCGACCGGCCGATTCTGCGAGCGACTGAAGGTGCCACCCCAGGTAGGCCGTCACCTCTTCCAAATCGACCCGATACTCGTCTACTGCAGGCGTCTTCGCGGCCTCCCGATCGAGGAAGGTCTCCATGTAGGAGGTGTACAGCTCGGTGCGTGCGGCCGGAACCGAGTTGCCCCGTTTGCGCATGAGGTACAGCAAGATCGTCAGCTGCATGGGGTTATCCGCGAGCTGGACGATGTGCGGCTCCGCCGACCTTTGCCGGAAAGTACGTTCGAGGTCGCGGCGATCTCGACCACGAATGGAATGAGCTTCAGCCCACTTGCGCAGGTACTCAGTTCGAAGCGACGGACTCAGCCGCGTGAGCGCGATCGCTTCGAACGTATCCATCGATGGTTCGGCCATACCAGAAGCATTCGGTCTCGTCGTCACCACAACCTGTGGGACGTTCAAGCTGTTCACACCGAGTCGAGCAGCGAACTGGTCGATTTCCTTTACCGCGCGCGTGCGCGTCTGGATCTGTGCCATCTCGTCGAGACCGTCGAGCACAATCAGCATCGGGAATCGGAGAAGGACATCCCGAACCATCTCGACCGTGGCCGACAACCCGCCACTTCGAGCCGAGAGAAACTCAGCCAGGTAGACCTCAAGAGAGCCCTGCTTGCGAGCTCGACGCGCCTTCTTCCGCGGATCCTCGTCAAAGTCGCTGAACGGATCCTCGCCGCCAAGCCACGCAGCGTAATCGCGGAGATCCAGCCGCAGTGGCAGCCGAGGAAGCTGTGGTGTCGGCAGGTGGGTGTCTCCTGGCCTGTAGCCATCGTCAGGGAGGAACGCCGCACGATGCACCTGACAGAGGTACTGACCGAGCGTCGACTTACCTTGACCCGGCTCCCCCCGTACCAACGTGAGCGGCTTCTTCGTCGCCAATAGGTACGCCGCAGCACCGCCCAGGGCCTCGGAAGACTTCAGGTGCGAAAGCATGCCAGCTCGACCAGGTTGCGACACCTGCACTGCTTCGACGTCAATGAAAAGGTCTGTGAGACGGTGCGCCTCAAGTTCGGCCTGCTTGAACTTCACTTTCACGTCTTCTTGCCACTGGGTGGCGAGGACCGCTAGCAGCAGAGTTCGTAGTTCCTGGTCTTTCGCCGCCAGGCTGTCAGCCTCTCTGAGATAGCGGACAGCATCAACTCCGGCGAGCATCTCCTGGTAGGTCCATTTGAGCTCTGCGGGAGCCGCGTCGACTCTGGCATCGATGTCTGCCTGCCACCAGCAGTGCATCGGTATTCCGAATTCGGCGGAGTACTCCTCAAGGCGCTTGTCGAGTTTGTCCATCGTGCCCCGTAGCGGCACAGCGGTCCCAGCCACCGAGGTCATGAGGTAGTACTCCTCGGCGCCCTCCTCGACGAGCCGTCGGATGTCATCCGCTTCGCCGCGGATGGCCTCAGTTAGCCACGAGAGCGGGCTCTGGAGCGGTTTGCTGGTCCACTTGACCTGGTAGACGACGGATCGGCGACCAGTGCGGCGGACGGCATCTCGCCCACCGTCGCTGTGCCCTACGGGGTAACACGTCATTTCTGGAAAGCTGTGCGCAAGAAGGGAATTGCACAGCTGCTGAAATTGCTTCTCGCTGAGTCGGTTGTACAGGTATCGACCTGACTGCCCAGCATCACCTGCCATTCGGCGGTCGCTCCGTTCCCCTGGCGGCCCATGATACGAGCCGGCGACGACGTCAAGTCGCTGATTCTAGGCCTGCTTGACGGATCTGACGATGTCGCCCTCTGGTCAATGCTCAATATTCGGGGCTGCCCCATCGCAGCTCAAGCCCGCGCTTCTCGGAGCCCGGTTGACTAGTGCAGAGAAGCAGCGTCCACGCCAAGGGCGACTGCCTCGACCCGGTCATCGAACGCATCACCCGAGGCCGGCCATACCGGCACGTACTCGGGTTCGAGCTGCACGAACAGTCCAGGGCCCTCAAAGACACCCGTTTCAACACTGCTCTGAGAACCGGTGAGTACCCGCTGATCGACTGGCAGTGGACTCGCCAGGACTGCCAGGACTTCATCGTCGATGTCGTCGGTGAGCCCATCTCGAAATCAGCGTGCGTGTACTGCCCGTTCGCCCTGTCGAACAAGACATCCCGTATCGAAGCGCTACAGCGGTACGCAGAGCGACCCGATGAGGCCGCGCTGGCTCTGACGATGGAACACGTGGCGTTGGCGCTGAACGCCAACCAGGGACTCATCGCCGGAAAACGATTGATCGACCTGCTCGCCTCCAGCGGTCAGCATCACCACGTGCTCACCGCATTCACCGACGAACTCGACCGCACCGAGCACGCGCTCTACCGAGTACGACGCATCCTGCGGCCATCAAAGAGCGATCCCACCAAGATGGCGAACGCCGCCCGCGCGGTAGAACGGATCGCCACCGGCTCCCGCGGAGCCATGCTCACCCGACTTACCAGGGACTATGGAAGCGACGTCGAGGTCGACGGGCTGATCACCCGCGCCTACCTGCGACGTCGGGGCGACCAGTTCCCCGCTCTCGAAGAGCTCTACACCGTCGCGCCAGCCGTGGTAACCGACAAGCAACACCGCAATTTCGACGACTGGTGGTCAGATACTGCGCGTGCACTCGAGGTGCCAGCCGCAGCCTGACCGGCGAGCTGGGTGAAGCCTGACGCTTCACCCAGCGGCAACGCCGGCGCCCTGTCCGGCCCATCCGTGACTAGTCGCGAACGGTGCAGCAACGCCGGCGTCATCGTGCCGCAGTCCGATCTCCCGCCCGCCATTGTGTTGCCGTAACGCGATCACAGGAGGCAGAACATGGGCTATGACGTCTATTCATCCGCGTCGTTCACCGTTCCCGGCACCCCAGAAGGCCAGGAGAAGCTGCGACGAACCGCGAAAACCGTACTCGAACTACCGAACTGCCCGCTCGACCTCAGCGAACCAGAAGATCACCACGATGCAGTGCTTATCGTGGGTACGGCCCTGATGGAAGCACTCGGGGTGACAGATGGCACCTGCGCCGAAGGGAGAGTCGACCTGAGCGCCGACGAAACCGACACGGTGCTGTGGGCCAGTGGTGAGGGCCGCCATGACGACGATGACGTGAAACGTCTGCTCGGGGTGTTCGCCGCCGAAGGCATCGACGGAGAGATCATCTGCGAAGGCGAGGACTACAGTCGCTGGCGCTGGCGGGTCGCCGATGGAGAGGTGCACAACGACGACGGCACCACGGTCTATGACACCGACCCCGTGTGGATCGTGCAGATGCAGTCCGTCGACGATCACGGTCTCGACCACATCGCGGTGACACAAGACCGACGTAAATCCACCGCCATCCTGGCTGAATGGGCGAAGCAGGACGCGGCGAAGCTCGCAGCTTCCGGAGTGAGCGCCGCGAACGCATTCAATCCGGACGTAAGCGACGATGACATTCTCGTGCAATGGGCTGACATCGGAGGCGTCACGTGGGACGTGTACCAGCGTCCCCTCCTCAGTGTCTTCTGATCCTTCAAGCAACGTCGGTCTCGGGGTCGCAATCGTTCGACCCCGAGACCGGGTCGACGTGTAAACCTGTCCGGCATATGCGAGCTGTGACCGCCCTTCGCGCGCCTTCAGATCCCAGCTGCGCGGGCTTCGTCGCACGGCACCCCTGATCGTCATGTCTCCAGTCATGCCGCGCACCCGAACCTCGTCGGATGAGATGTGTGAGCGAACCAGAACAAGGCGAGGAGACGCGATGGACAACACCGCCACAATCGAGGGGTGCTCATGCGGCATGGCAGATTACGGGGCTCCGGGCCACGATGGTGAGCACGACGCGAGCAGAGCGTCCGACACGAGCGACAACGATGGGCTCGTGCGGACCCGAGTCTCAGGCGTCGACGCGCAGATTTACGCACACCGATCGAACACGGTGGCAGGTGCGCTTCTCGTAGGCGTGGACGCCCCTGAAGGACAACGCATCATGTTCGTCGTCAACGACGGTGATGTTCTCGACACCACGGTGGGTCTTCCTTCTATGCAGGTTGCGGGTGCGCACGATGGCGGAGAGCAAGCTCGTGCATCGACCGACCTGTGCCTGGCATGCTCCAAGGCTGCGTGCACCAATACCGAGCACGAATCGCTGCTCAGAGCGATTCGTCGTGGACGTGCCCTTGCAGAAGCCGCGGCGAGGCCCGGCCGCCGAAGTGACCCGATCACCGCTATCAGCGACACCATTGCGAACCTGCTGTTGTACACCGCTGATGCCTACGGCATCGACGCGGCACAGCAGGCCGTCGACGCTGCACAGATGCATTTCTATGGGGACTGGACCGACGCCGGGCGGCCCTGGGGCGCAGATGACCCCCAACCTGACCGCGCGCCCTGAACCACCTCCCTCCACCCCCTCGGGACACTGCGAGCCGGAGAATCCTGACGACGATTCTCCGGCTCGTTTCATTGCACTTGATGCCCTGTCCACATGCTCCACGGCCGCCGCGCCCCACACTCGCCCCTCCGAGACGCATCATTGCCCGACAAACCGGTCGCCGCGCACGAACAACCTCCGCAAGATGCCGCACCTTCCCAGCACACAGCCAAGATCGGACAGAACAAACCAGCAGACGTGAACCCGTCGACAGGCCAGATGGCATCTCGGACGAGGCGAATCAGCGTTCTCGCATGGAGTCACGGATGCGATCGAACTCAGCCGGAGCAAGTGGGACGCGAGTGTAGAGACGCCAATTCCATGTCTTGTCGGTCCAGTCCACCGTGTAGGCATGTCCGACCACGAGGAGGCGATCGAGCAAAGTCAGCGGGGAGCCGATGGGCCATCGGGCCAGAATCGGTGCGTCCTCGACGTCAAGGATCATAATCAGCTCCCCGGTGTCCGCGTCACCAGCATGCGGCGTGTAGCCGACCCCAGTGGGCCAGTAACGCGGTACGGCCACGGGAATGTCGCGCAGGCTCGACACATCGACGACCGATGACCGTTCGACCACCCGGGACCGTGCTGTCGGCCCATTCCAAGCGAACCTGTCATCGGGAATGCTCTCGTGGACACGCATCTCGATTATGGAGGCAGCAAGCATGCCCCCGAGGCCACGCAGTCCGAGCACCATCCCGGTTTCCTGATCGATGTCGATCTCGGCTGTCGTGTCGGTCGAAGGTCCTGGCACCTGAACGTGCCATGCCGCTCGTTCGGCGATTGTCGCTACTCCGATGACGTTCGGTGTCTGCGATTCGGTGTTCAGAGCGGACAGAATCGAAGCTGGACCGCCGAGGAACTGCATCGGGTTGATCGGCAACAACGAGACGAACCGTGTCTTGTCGGCATGAGTGGCGCGCATGCCATCATCAAACCGTGCATACGCCGTGCCGCCACGGCGGATATAGTGCACCGCTCCGGAACGCTCGATCCTCCACCTGTCATTTGGTCCATGCTGGAAACTCCACAGACCCTGGTCCAGCGATCCGTCGCGTTTGTTGTACCGATAGGACAGCGTCCCGGACACCCACAGTTCACTACTCCTGGTATGCAACTCCCGCAGTTCTAGCCATGTCGGCTCATGGAGGTTCATACTCGCGAACCTACACAGGAAACGTGGCGCGCAGGATATTCTCAGCAACCCTGCGCGCCACGTGCCAGTTACCCATCGGATCAGTCACGCTGCGCCGTCATAGGTGCACAACGACGTTGAACTTGCCGGGCAGGTAAACCGCGGCAACTCGTGGTTGAGGACGCCGGGATAGATGGACGCCGTGGCGTAATCCTCGATCACAATCTGTCGCTGGGTCATGAAATACCGTCCATTCCCATCTTCGATTGTGTACGAGAAATTACTCACATTTCCGTGCTGCCAGAGCGTTTCGTCCCACGTGTCAGAAGCGATTTCTTCATCCGGACCGAAAACATCCTTGCGGACGTCCCAACCCACCGTGACATCGATGGTTCGGTTCGACAGAGTGGTGTTCTTGATAGCAACTTCGTGGTTGTAACGATTCCTCAGAACGAGGCTCCATTCATAGGTCAGCCAATCTGACCACACGATCTCCAACGGAGCCCCGCCCATCCAGATGTACTCCCCGTAACACACCTGCATGTTCGCGCGCGCGCTCTGTTTCCCGGTGATGTAGTTGACGTCTTCGCCATCGCCGGGAAAGCACGGGTCTCCCACATCGAAGGGCACCATCTCTGGCGCTTCTTCACCCTCGGGAACCTGGATTGTGGGTATAGGTGCGACGCCGAGCTGGTCCAACTGGACCTTCCGCTCTGATTCCGCAGTCCCGGTAATCTCGATCGCCTGGCCAGTATCGATGTTGCCGAGAACCTGCTTCTGCGCACCCATCGAGTCATTCCCCGTCAAGGTAATTGCTCCCCCCGAGCACACGAAGGAACCTTTCGAGATCTGCTGTGCAGGAGCAAACCCGGCGGTGATCGATTTCAGTGCGCTTTCACAAGGAGTCCCTGAAACGACGGCGTTCCCCTGGGACATCATCGATGGCGGCGGCGAAGGAGACTCTGGAGGAGGCTGCGCCACGGCTGCACCTCCGAACAACGCGGATGTAACAGCTACCACCGATACGGCCACTAACGAAAATAAAGTCCGCTTCACAGGTTTTTCACCAGCCCCTCGTCAGTTCCCGATACGGAAATCGCCGATTACCGAGACACCGTCGTCCGCGTACAGCGGGATGGTCACCGAAGGCTGCGTGGCGACGACCGTGCCGTCGGGTTGGGCCACCTTCGGCAGATTGCGTACTTCGTCTTCTGTCGCCGGCGGTGCAGGGATATCGGCTGAACGGATGTAACCGAGCTGGCCTTCAGTTCCGTACGCAAGGACCAAGTCAGGAAGTTCGGCGTCGGACTGCGCATCTTCGCCCGATCCGATCGTCTGTCCCTGTTCGTTGGTTCGCAGTGCACGCTCAGATTCAGAAACCTCGACCGGGGCCGGAGTGTTGGTTTCCCAGTAGAGAGGATCCGTGGGGAAGGTGATCAGCTGTTGGAAGCCGTTCGTATCCTTGGCTAGGGCAAATCCGTGACTGTTGTACCAGCCGGGCCCACAGTCTCCGGACGTCGGATCGGTGATCGACGATGCAGGTGAGGTGTTGTACTTGGCGGGATTGATCGCGCAAAGTGCCCCGCTGAGAAAAAGCCTTGAGCGAACACCGAAGTAGTAGGCCGGAAGCGCACCTCCAAACGCGGTGTACATTCGGGTGTCGGCGTACAACGGCGTATTGCTGATTGTTGAATAGTGTAGGTAACTCTGGCCATTGACGTGAGCTGGGCCGATCCAGCCGCTTAGGCTTTGCGCGTTCGCCGATGGAATGCCCATTGTGATGCTCGCAGCTCCAGCACACGTAGCGATCAACGCCGCCCGAGCAATATTACGAAGTCCCATGATTGCCTCCCTCGATTCGACAAACTGCGGAATCGCATGGGGCATGGGTGGGTATCTCCCCCAAAAACGTCCGGGAATCCGAAATGAGAACGGACTAGCTCTGATTCAGAAGCTCCCCTTCTTCAAACGCCCTTTTCTTGAACGGATCCGTCCCTCCCCATGCGATCTTCGTGAGTTAAACACACGGACGTCTTTTTGTCCTGATTTTTGACATCCATGGTCGAATGCTCTACCTCGGTTAGGTGTCATCTCGTCTGCGCGATCAATTAATCCCGCATCGATCCATCTGCGAGTACGTCCGTGACCTCGGGCGATGCGCTAGGTAGTCATGCGGTGATGCGGCCCTGCGACTGACCAGATCAGTCGTGGGTCGCGCCCATCAGGTGCAGCAACTCGTGCACCGTCGTATCGATCAGGGTGTAGCGCACGGTGCGACCGATTCGCTCGTCACGGACCCATCCCTGTAACCGCAGTACGCGCAGTGCCTGTGACGCCGCAGTTTTCGTGATCTGCGCAGCTTCGGCGAGCTCGGTGACAGTGGCCGTACCGGGGCCGGCATGGTGCATCGCGGCCAGGAGACGCAGACGTGTCGGGTCTCCGAGGAGGTGGAACCGACTCGACCATTCGGGGATGTTGAGGCCCCATTCGGTGTGAGTGTGCATGGATCTGTCCTTAATTTTCGATGCGACGGCGCAGAGTCTGAACATGGCTCCTGATGCCGCGGCCCGACGACGCGCTCGGGCCACTTCACAGCTTGTTCGAGGTCGCCCCTGTCGTACGCCTTCACGCCGAGTGAACGGTATAGCGCCAGGTCGCCGTCACTGCTGCCGGAAAAGCGTGATGGCTTGTTCGCTGCGTTCCCCAGGCCCGGCGCCGGCTCGTCGCCACCTTCCGCAGTGGATAAGTTGTCTAGAGGCCCCCTGTCAGCCATGAACCCTCCGCATTGTGGCGACTACACGTCAGTTGCCAGGTGGAGGGCAATATATCGCCCCTGTCTCTGGCTCTTCACCTCTACATGTGTTCAACTGGACACATCGGAGATGTACAACCACAAGGACACTGAATGCGTTCACGCGCCCGCATCTACACGCGCGCCGCGATTGCAGGGCTTGCAGCCCTCACCGCGGCCTGCTCCACGGCAACCAGCAGCCCGACAAGCGACAGATCTGACATGTTGGTCCTTGCCGACGCGCAACCGCTGGGGGAGTACAACCCCATCAACGGCTACGGAGAACTCGGGGTCTCCCCGCTCTATGACGGGCTGTTGCGCCCACAATCACAGTCGGACAACACGATTCCAGAACTGGTCCCAGCTCTGGCTGCATCACAGCCGATCAGCAACCCGGACCACACCGTGTGGGACGTTGCGCTGCGCGAAGGAGTGAACTTTCACGACGGCACTCCGCTCGATGCAGGCGACGTCGTGGCCACCTACCGCTCAGTGCTCGACCAGGGGACCGGATCGGAGATTGCAGCGTCCTACGACATGATCGACACTGTCACCGCCGTAGACGAGCTGCACGTCCAATTCGTACTCCGCTACCCCTACGCCGACTTCCCCGCTCGACTCCTCCTCGGAATCGCGCCATCCGAACTCATCGCCGACGGCCCCGCCCGCGACTCGCAGCTCAACACTCAACCAGTCGGTACCGGCCCGTACATCCTGACCGAGTTGCGGCCCGACCAAGCCGTATTCAAAGCGAACCCCAACTACTGGGCCGGAGAACCCGAAGTCACCAACTTGGTCCTCACCTACGAACCGGACGACAACACCCGTGCGCAGCACATGCGATCCGGTGCCCTATCAGGCACGGTGATCCCACCGTTGCTGGCGTCGTCGTTCACTGACCCCGCGGTGTCGATTGTTGCGGTTCGAACCGCGGACTGGCGAGGCGTTTCGCTCCCCTCAACCAACCCGTTCACCAGCGACGAACGTGCCCGCATCGCTCTGAACATCGGAGTCGACCGAGACTCGATCATCGAGCACGTCCTCGCCGGGTACGGAGAACCCGCATCGACGCCGTTCAACGACGTCTACGGCGACTCCTACAATCCCCATGCCGTATTCGACTACGCGCCAGAGGAAGCCAAGCGCATTCTTGACGACGCAGGCTGGATCTCTGCCGCCGACGGTATCCGCACCAAAGGCAGCCATCGCGCCGAGTTCACCCTGATGTACCCCGCCTCGGACACCACCCGCCGAGACCTCGCACACGCCTTCGCCTCCGCTGTCCAACCGCTGGGCATCGACGTATCCCTGCACGGTGCCACCTGGGACGAGATCGAAAGACACGCACAATCCGCAGCCATCCTGCTCGGAGGCGGAGACAAGCCGTACAGCATCGACACCCAGGTCTACGAGACGTTGCACTCACGCAGCCCCAACACCCCCACCTACTCGAACCCCGCCAACTTCACCATCCCCGGCGTCGACGAAGCCCTCGAATCGGCGCGCCGCAGCACCGACCCGCACGTGCGGACAGCGGCATACCAGCAGGTGCAGGACGCATACATCCAGCACCCCACCCATGTGTTCCTTGCGTTCCTCGACCACACCTACGCCACCACCGACAACATGTCAAGTCCCGAGTTTTGTTGAGGCTGAGCGTGTTTTCAAATACTCAGGCCGCAGAAGCGGCCGGCGGTTGTGCGTAGTAGGCGGTCTCGACCTCGGCTGGGGTGCGATAGTCGAGCATGCCGTGGACCCGTTCGGTATTGAACCAATGCACCCATTGCGCGGTGGCCGCTTCGACGTCCTCCCGGCCGGTCCAGGGACCGTCGAGGAAGATCAACTCGGCCTTGTACAGCGAGTTCAGCGCTTCGGCCATGGCATTATCGAACGAGTCGCCTTTCGATCCGACGGAGGCGACCGCGGCGGCCTGGTCCAGGGTCTGGGCGTAGCGCAGCGCTCGGTATTGCACGCCGCGGTCGCTGTGATGGACCAGTCCGGTGACGTCGCGGCCTGCGCGTCGTCGTGCCCACAGGCCCATCTTCAACGCGTCGAGCGCCAGGTCGGTGTACATCCGGGTCGAGGTCTGCCACCCGACGATCATGCGGGAGAACGCATCCAGGACGAACGCGACATAGACCCACCCGGACTGCGTCCGCACATACGTCAGATCGGCCACCCACAGCTGGTTCGGCGCAGTGGCCGTGAAATCTCGTTCTACCAGGTCACGGGGCCTGTCGGTTTCCGGTGCCGGTCTCGTCGTGCGCGGCCACTTCCCGCGCACGGTGCCGCGCACACCGAGTTCGCGGCAGAGCCGCTCGATGGTGCAACGGGCCACCTCGTGACCCTCCCGGACCAGTTGGGCATGGATCTTGCGGATGCCGTAGACCCGCATCCGTGGGTGGGTGTGGATGCGCATGATGTGCTCTTTGAGGACGGCGTCGCGGCGCGCTCGAGCACTGGGGGCGCGGCCGATGTAGGCGTAGTAGGTGCCCGGGGCGATCTTGACCTCGGTGTTCTCCGACAGAACGCGACAGATCGGTTCGATCCCCCAGCGGTGTTTGTGTTCGTCGATGAACGCGACGATCACTTCAGTCGGCGGTCGAACTCCGCCTTCGCGAAAAACGCTGTGGCAGAGCGAAGTATCTCCATCGACTGCCGCAGCTCACGGTTCTCCTTCTCCAGACGACGGATGCGCGCTTCGGCATCGACGGGCTCGGTCGGGAGTTCGGCGTCTTCGGCTTTGCGCACCCAGGTCCGCAAGGCCTCCTTGTGGACGCCGGTCTGCTCGGCGATCCGGTTGATGGCGCCGGTGCGGGTGTCGGGGTCGCGGCGGGCTTCGACGGCGAGTCGGGTCGCTCGCTCGCGCAGTTCCTGAGGGTACTTGTAGTTCGCCATGATGAGTCTGGGTGATCCTTCCGGGATATCTGGCTCACCCTCAATGAAACCAGGGACGATTCAACACGTGGGACACCGGAGCTCTGGTACTCGAACCGCACACCCACGGCACCACCTGGGGACCATGGTGGAACGTCGCCAGGTGGCAGCGATGACCACTCTGACGTCCGGCCCCTCACCCGCCATCGACAGCACCCCGGCCCTAACCTGTACCCCGACCGGACGATGGCAGCGCCGCCGCCGCGACCTCTGCCACCTCATACTCCGCCGAATCGCGATCAGCATCCCGCTACTGCTGGCGGTATCAGCTGGGGTGTTCTTCTTGGCCAACCGGTCACCGTTCAACCCACTAACGGCATATCTGGGGGATCGCTATCAGGCAACCAGCACAGCAGACCGCGCCAGCATCAGCGCTGCACTCAACCTCGACGCACCCTGGTGGAACCTGTGGTGGCAGTGGCTCACTGCCGGCGCCCGGGGGGATCTAGGGCAATCGCGGATCTACACGCAGCCGGTGACCTCCGTATTCGCCGAACGACTGCCGTGGACCTTGCTACTGTCCGCCACCGCACTGGCACTCGCCGCATTGATTGCCTTGCTGCTCGGCACCCTCGCCGGTCTGCGTCCTGGATCGTGGTCTGACCGGCTGTGCGTGGCCGTATCGGTAGTAGTCCAGGCCGTGCCACCCTTTGTTCTCGCTCTCGCGTCCGTGCTGGTCTTCGCGGTACTGATGCGTTGGGCACCGGTCTCCGGCGCCACCGATCCAGGAGCGGCCTACAGCGTCGGACAAGTCGGCCGGCACCTCGTGCTCCCCGCCGTGACCCTGGCGGTCATGCAGGTGCCATGGCTATTACTGGCGGTGCGGTCGGCCGTCGCCGAGACGGTGGGTTCTGCGGCAGTGCGCGGCGCGCGAACCCGTGGGCTGACCCGCTCCACGGTGATCAGTAAGCACGTCCTGCCCATGTCGCTGACCCCGCTGGTGACGTTGATCGGAGCCCGCCTCCCGGAGTTGATTGTCGGCGCTGTCCTCATCGAGGAGGTCTTCGCATGGCCAGGATTGGCGGCCGCCGTCGTGGACTCAGCGAAGGCGATGGACTTCCCGTTGCTCGCAGCATTGACAGTCGCGACGACGGCAGTCGTACTCGCCGGATCACTGCTGGCTGACGTGCTGTATCTGCTCATCGATCCGAGGATCACCGCTGATGTCTGATCTCACACCCACCAAGGGACATGCCATCACCACAGGTCAACGTGTTGGTGTAGCACTTCTGGTGATCATGATCGGCTACGCCGTACTCACCCCCTGGATCGCCGGACCGCAGGCCGCCGACTTCACCGCATCCCGGACTGCACCAAGCACAACGCACTGGTTCGGCACCGACCACTTCGGTTACGACCTGTTCGTCCGCACCGCCGAAGGATTGCGAATCTCCCTGGCCATCGCCGCGCTCTGCGCAATCACCTCCACCTTGATCGGCGTGAGCATCGGTGCCGCCGCAGCAACCCTCGGAGGCAGGCTCGACGCTGTCCTGATGCGCGGAACCGACACAGTCAACGCCCTCCCACATCTGCTGCTCGGCATCGTCATCGTGGCCATGTTTCCCGGCTCCTTACCTGCGATCATTGCCTCAATCGCACTTACCCATTGGCCGCAAGTCGCCCGACTCGTACGTGGACAAATTCTTGCTGTGCGCTGCGCCGAATACGTCGAGGCCGCCTACCTGTGGGGTGCCAGCCGCACACACGTGATGCGCCAGCACCTATTGCCAGCCGCCGCCGGGCAGGCACTCATCGCAGTGCTGATGCTGCTTCCCCACGCCATCTGTGATCCCTCCCGGGATTTCCGGAGGGCTCCTCTCAAGGGAGGATGAAACCTATGGCAGCAGGATCGAAGCGGTACTCGGCTGAGTTGAAGCGAGACGCCGTGGACATGGTGGCCCAGTTGGTGGCCCACGGGTCGGCGGAGTGGCCGGCGATGCGCAAGACCGCAGATCTGTTGGGGGTGACCTCGGCGGAGACTGTCCGTCAGTGGGTTCGTAAGGCCCCGGCCGCTGATGCGGAAGGCGCCTCGAGGGCCGACAACGAGGAGATCCGCAGGCTCAAACAGGAGGTCGCCGAACTCAAACGGGCCAACGGCATCCTGAAAGCGGCGTCGGTTTTCTTCGCGGCCGAAATCGACCGGCCACACCGGTAATTGTGGACTTCATCCGCACCCACCAGGGACATCGGGTGGGTGCGGATGGTCTTATCTGGGGTGTCGATTCGATGTGCGCCGTGCTCTCTGAGCACGGCTGGCGCATCGCCCCGTCCACATACTACGACCACATCAACCGCGGGCCGAGCGCCCGTATGCTCGCTGACGCGCAGGTCATCGATGCGATCTTCATGCTCCGCAAGAACAAACCCCTGACCCGCGTTCTGGGCTCACGAAAGACATGGATAATGCTGCGCAGCAACGGATTAGATGTCGCCCGTTGCACGGTTGAACGGGTCATGCGGGAGATGGGATGGCACGGCGCGATCAAGAAGAAACGGGTGCGCACGACCATCCCTGACGCGGCGGCCAAGCGGCCGACGGATCTGGTCGACCGGCAGTTTTATGCCGCGGCACCCAACCGCCTGTGGGTGGCCGATTTCACCTACTGCCGCACCGAATCCGGTTGGGCGTACACAGCCTTCGTGACTGACGTGTTCGCCCGCAAGATCGTCGGCTGGAAGGTGGCCACGGAGATGACGGTGAACTTGGTGACCGATGCGATCAACAATGCGATCGACAACAGAAAACGTTGCGGGGTAGTCGATTTGAGCAAACTCGTCCATCATAGCGACGCCGGATCGCAGTATACTGCCATCGTGTTCGGGCAGCGATTGGCCGAGGAAGGGATCGCGGCCTCTATCGGCACCGTCGGGGACAGTTTCGACAATGCCCTGGCCGAATCGGTGAACTCGGACTACAAGAACGAACTGGTCGACAACCAGCCCCTGTTCCATGGAGCCACTGAGTTGTCGCTGGGCACCGCCGAATGGGTGGCGTTCTACAACCGAGAACGACCACACAGCTACTGCCACGACCTCACCCCCGACCGGGCAGAGCAACTCCACTACGATCGCATGCGCACCCTCAATCCGGAGGAAGCGCTCACACCATGAGCTCTCCGGAAACGCCGGGAGGGATCACTGGCACGAATCGACGCTGAGCTTTCTCGGCTTCGGACTCTCCCCAGACCGACCGAGCATAGGAACGTTGCTGGAACAGGCTCGCGGAGATCTCCTGACCGGCGCATGGTGGACCCTGGCAGCCCCAGCCGGTGCACTCGTCGTCACAACCTTGGCGGTCGCAGCGCTGACCACCTCCCGCCGCGTCGCCACCGACACTCAGGAGGTAGCCCGATGATCAGCACAACCCCAGTGGCACTCGTCGACGACCTCACGGTACGGATCCATACCCGCGCGGGCGTGGTTCACGCCGCCACTGAGGTGTCCTTGGCTCTAGCATCAGGCACGATCACCGCACTGGTCGGTGAATCCGGTTGCGGCAAGTCCATCCTCGCTTCCGCCTTGAGCGGGCTACTTCCTGCAGGAAGCCTGCGCCGAGGCACCATCATCGTCGACGGCCGCGATATGAGCCGCGCACGCGAGCGCCACTGGCAGACCCTGCGCGGCCGCACCGTCGGCTTCGCCCCGCAATCAGCCGCTGCCTCGTTCAGCCCCATCCGCACGATCGGCCGGCAACTGACGGAAACCATCTCAGCATTGGACACGGCCACAACCGTCGAAGCGCTACTCGGGCACGTTGGCCTGCCACCGCACCTTCAACACTCGTATCCGCACGAACTGTCCGGGGGCATGGCGCAGCGGATTGGGTTGGCGGCAGCACTGTGCGCCGACCCGCCACTGCTCCTCGCAGACGAACCCACAGCCGGACTCGACCCGCAGGCTACCGCACATGTACTACGGCTGTTACGCGCGCATGCCGACCGCGGCGCCGCAGTCCTGCTGATCACCCACGACGTGCAGGCACTCGAAAACCTGGGAGTAGCTGACGACATCGCGGTCATGTACGCCGGCCGAATCGTTGAAGCCGGTCCCGCAACAACGGTACTCAACCAGCCAAGCCACGATTACAGTCGCGCGTTACTCGCAGCTCTCCCGTCGCGAGGACTGCACCCCATCCCGGGACTACCGCCGGAGTTGACCAACCTCGATCCGACCTACACCTTCGCCGACCGCGCAGCGACCGGAAGGCCCACGCAATGACCCTCACCGCGTCCAACATCACCTGCGGATACGACACGTCCCCACAGCGGATCCTCCACGACGTCAGCATTACGCTTACCCCCGGCCGCATCGTCGGCCTCACCGGTCCCTCCGGCAGCGGAAAAACAACCCTCGCACGGATCCTCGCCGGGTTACACATTCCCGACTCCGGCACCGTCACCTGCGACGGACAGCCCGTCATCACCCGGCGTGGCCGCATGTCGGGAGCGATCGGACTCTTGCACCAATCGCCCCGCGCCGCGACAAATCCACGGCTGACACTGGGTCAGATCATCTCCGAACCCCTACGCAGCGGTCCCCACCACACGGTGATCGAACTAGCCCAGCGCGTCGGCCTCACCGCGGACCTCCTCGACCGCACACCCGGACAGGTCTCCGACGGACAACTCCAACGAGCCTGCCTCGCCCGTGCGTTGGCCGCCCGACCCGCCTACCTGCTCTGCGACGAAGCAACAGCGATGCTCGACCCCGCAACCACCGCAACCCTCACCCACGTGCTGTCCACCTACGCCAACACCGGAGCGGGCCTCCTTGCGATCAGCCATGACCAAGCACTGCTCGACGCCTGGGCAGACACCCGCGTGGACATCACCGACTTGCACCCACATCCGGTGTGAACCACATCGGCTCGCTGCGTCCAGGCACCATCCCAACGATCCACACGAGGGAAAACAGAACCTTGCCGACCATGGTGCTCAGAATCCACACGCGTGGTGCCGCAACCCAGTCCGGCGGAACCGATGCTTGCGGTCAAGAAACCCGCACAGAAGGACATCCCCTCCCATGACGCTCCTCGACGACCGCATTCGAAGTGACCGCGACCGCGCAGCCCACATCGCTCGACTCGTACAGATGGCTTCCCACGCCGCGGCCGCCACTCATACACACGTCACCCGCACCCGGCAGTGCAGCACCGCGAACTCTGCCGTAGACGCCGCAGCCAAAGCAGGACACGCAGCTCGCACCGCGAACGTTTACGCACAAGCCGCGGCCGAACTTGCTGGCGAAGCCGGGCAGGCGGCCACCACACCGTTGATGAAGCGCGCCGCGATCACCCTCTTGCGTCAGGCGCATCACTCGGGTTCTTCCGCAAGAGCGGCTGAGCGGGCTGCCGCCGATGCGGCTACCTTCGCTGCAAACTGGTACACCGGAAGCACCTTCGGTGCCGAGCATCATGAAAACCGCCGGACACCAAGTGCGACGGCACCCGAAGTCGACGCGGCTCGTCTCGAAGCATCATCGAGTGGTACGACGCGAACCACCATCCCCGACAACCAGGAACGTCCGCTGCGCCGATCCTGGCGCGCAGTCCACACCAGGATCGCTTCGATCGTCGCCAAGTCAGCCCGCGCATTCATGCGGAACTAGGCGGAAGGGTTCATACGCCAGCTGCTCTCAACGTCCCGTCGAGTGTTGCGTCAAGACGGACGCAGAATGCCATATTTGAGTGCGGCCGCGGCGCCTGCATGGCCGATGTGGATCTCGACGAAGACTCGGGCAGCGAGGTCGATTTGGACGTAGCGGAACTCGGTGGGAACGGCACGCGCGATGCGCTGCGTGCGGAAACGATGGGGGCCGTCGCCGCCGACAACAACTACGTCGATCTCACCGGCGTAGCCGACGACCACGAGGCCTGCCTGTTCCTCTGACTGCCCGAGCATCACACGAAGTGACGAGGTTACGGCGGCACGGTGAATAGACCAACACCCCGAAGTCTGGAGACGACTAGTAGGACTTTGTTAGGTCGGGAAGGTGTGGTGGCAGGTCGGGCAGGTACCGATCCAATAGGCCAGTGCGCGTTGGAGTTCGCGCACGATGCCGTAGAGGGTCAGTCCCGCCCGGTCGCTTTTGGGTCGGTCAGTCGCAGTGACGTCAGGAACAGGTGCGCGGCGGTGACGAGGGTGACGTGATGGTGCCAGCCGAGCCAGGAACGCCCTTCGAAATGATCGAGTCCGAGACCGGTTTTCAGTTCCCGGTAGTCGTGTTCGATGCGCCAACGGATCTTGGCCAGGCGCACCAACTCCGACAGCGGGGTGTCATCAGGCAGGGTGGCGAGCCAGAAGTCGGTAGGGGCGGCCGTTCCGATCGGCCATTCGGCGAGCAGCCAGGCCTGCGGCAGCACACCGTCCTCATCGCGGGGAATCGTGCGGTTGGCCGGGCGTATGCGCAGCGCCACGAAGCGTGAGCGCATCGCCGCGGCCGGATTGGCCGGGCCGGTCTTGGTGCCGCAGCGCCAGTTGATCTCGGTCAGTGCTTCGACGCCTGCCCCCAAGACGAGATCTTTGCAGGTCACCGCCGCCGGGTAGCGCCGGGTCGGCGGCCGCCCGCGCCCGGAATACGCGGCGGCGACCGGCACCGCATCACCCGGGTGGGCGAGGGTCGCGCCCTTGACCGCCACGACGTAGACCAGGTCGCGGTCGGTCAGACCCTGACGGAAGGTGGCCGAGTCACCGTAGCCGGCGTCGGCGACGATCACCGGCGGGGTCCGGCCCCACGAGATCAGCTCGTCGAGCATCTCGAGAGCCATGACCGCCTTGGAGCGGTACCGCTCCTCGTCCGGGATCGCATTGCGTCGCCGGCGAGCGGTGATCACCGCGGCCGTCTCCGGATCGTCGCACCGCTGATCGTCCCAGCTCTCGGGCAGATACAGCCGCCAATCCAACGGCGCGGACGCGGAATCGGTGGCGGCGTGCACACTGACCGCGACCTGGCAGTTCCCGACCTTGCCCAAGGTGCCCGAATACTGCCGGGCCACGCATGGGGAGGCGTCGCCGTCCTTGGCGAATCCGGTGTCGTCGATCACCCACGCATCCGGGACGATCAGATCACACGCCCTGCGGGACAGCGTTTTCCGGACCGGTACCGGATCCCATGGTGAGGTGGTGACGAACTGCTGCAGGCGTTGGTGATCGATCCCGAGCCGGTCGGCCATCGGTTGCATCGACTTGCGGCGCCCGTCGAGCATCAATCCCCGCGCATATACCCCTGCCGTTGCTCGCTGGTCCTTGCGTTTGAGCGAGGAGAACACCTCGTCGACGAACACGTCGAGACGTTCACCGACATCGATCAGGGCTGCGGCATCCACCCGGTCATCGTCTCGGACATCCCGCCGAAACTCGAGGCCCCGCAACAAGAAGTGGTGAACCTAACAAAGTACTACTAGGGCATGTCTGACAATTCGCGCGTCCAAGCGATGACCGCGTTGAGGACGGCGGCTGCGCGGTAGACGATCGCCAGTTTGTCGTAGCGGGTGGCCATTCCTCGCCACTGCTTCAAGTGGGAGAAGCGTCGTTCGGCGACGTTGCGGCCGCGGTAGTCGACAGCGTCGAATGCCGGCGGTCGGCCACCGCGCGTTCCGCGACGACGACGGTGACCGGCCTGATCGGATGGCTCGGCAATCACAGCGCCGATCCTGCGGCGGCGCAGCAACTCCCGGTTCACGCGGGACGAGTACGCCTTGTCGCCGCGGACCCGGTCCGGTCGGGTCCGCGGCCGTCCACTCCCGATCCGGGGAACGCGCAACTGGTCGAGCAGGTGCGGAAACGCGGGACTATCACCGGACTGACCGGGCGAGACAAGCACCACGAGGGGCAGCCCGTGACCGTCGACGAGGTGATGGATCTTCGTCGACAGGCCACCGCGGGACCGGCCGATCGCATGGTCAGGCGGCTCGACCGAAGGATTCGTGTAATTCGGTGTATCCCCCTGTGTGGCGGGTGGTGTTCGTGGCGTGCTGATGAGCGCGGACTATGGTCGAGTCCACCGACACTGCCCAGTCGACGATCCTGGCCGCGTCAGCGTGGGCGAGTAGTCGTTCGAGGACCCGGTCCCAGGTGCCGTCGCCTGCGAGGCCGCGGTGCCAGGTCCAGATGGTCTACCACGGCCCGAACACCTCCGGCACGTCCCGCCACGCAATGCCGCACCGGTAGCGGTAAACGATGCCCTCGACCATTGCCCGAGCGTCGGAGAATGGCCGGCCGCACCGACCCGTCCGCACCGGCAGCAGGTCCGCGATCATCGCCCACTGATCATCCGATAACACCCTCCGCCTCGCCCTTGGAACAGATTCACTCGCAACGGCTCTCATTACAGGTCACGCCACTTCAGATCGGGAAGTCGACGACACCCACACCTTGGCGTAGGTGTCGACGTACCCTTGTCCTGTACGGGACCGGATCGCAGCCATCAGGGCCTCCGTGGCTGCGCGCACGTCGTCGCCCTTCGCGTTCCGGAAGGGTGCCAGATCCAACGGTTCGAGGATCTCGACCACCACCCGGCGACGCCACCATGGCACACCGCGATCGGGCTTGGTGCCGGTGATCGCGACCGGCACGAGCGGTGCGCCGGTGTCCATCGCGACGCGGACCGCACCCGTTCGTCCTCGATAGAGGCGACCGTCCGGTGACCGGGTCCCCTCCGGGTGGATACCCCAGACGCCTCCGTGCTCGACAATTCGGGTCGCGGCCTCGAGTGCCAATGACGCTGCGCTCCCGCCCCGACGGTCGACCGGGATCTGACCGACCGCGGTGAAGAACCAGCGTTGAAGCCGACCGGTGAGCCCGCCGCGGTCGAAGTAGTCACCTTTCGCCAGGAACGTGATCTGCCTCCTCGCTGCGAGGGTCAGATAGAAGGAGTCGAGGACCGCGAGATGGTTGGCCGCCACGATGACCGGCCCACGCCGCGGAAGATTGCGACGCCCGACGATCTTCGGACGTCCCAACAGATACAACGCCGGACCGATCACGACGTGTCGACACAGTCGATAGACGCACGCATTCCCAAGAGGCATAGACAGTGTCTACACAACTATCGGAGACACTGTCTACGTGACAGTGAATGACACGAGATCGGCACTGGTGCGAGCCGGCATCGACCTGCTCGAGGAGACCGGCTCAGCGGACATCGGCCTACGCGCAATCGCACGGCGGGCGGGTGTCTCCCATGGAGCGCCACGGCGATGGTTCCCGACTCACCGCAACCTTCTTGCCGCGATCGCAGAACAGGGTCTGCACGACCTCACCGACGCCCTGGCTGCCGCAGCAGAAACGTCAGAGCGCGCCATCACGGACGTGGCCCACGCCTACGTCGAATTCGCCCGCTGCCGGCCGGCGATGTTCACGCTGATCTTCCGACACGACCTGCTCGAAGGATCCGGGACTGAACTACGGACGGTGTCGAGGCCTCTGTTCTCCTGGCTCGTCGACCTGGTTCAGCAGTCAACGGCCACGTCGGACCCGGCGGGTGCAGCCGCCGCCCTGTGGGTGGGCATCCACGGAATCGCGATGCTCTCGTCGACCGGGTCACTGCAACTCGCGACCTCCGGGGTGAACGAGAACGAGTTGATCGAGCGTGTTGTGGACGACAGCCTCCGGTGATCGCTCGCGGCTACGGTGGCCCCAGGACATTTGATGCGTTCATTAGCGAGGGTTGGTCGCCTCGACCAGCCTGTCGGCGGCGACACATTGTCAGACACGCCCTAGTAGGACTTTGTTAGGTCGGGAAGGTGTGATGGCAGGTCGGGCAGGTACCGATCCAATAGGCCAGTGCGCGTTGGAGTTCGCGCACAATGCCGTAGAGGGTCAGTCCTGCCCGACCGCTTTTGGGTCGGTCAGCCGCAGGGTGGTCAGGAACAGATGCGCGGCGGTGACGAGGGTGACGTGGTGGTGCCAGCCGAGCTAGGAGCGGCCCTCGAAGTGGTCGAGGCCGAGACCGGTTTTCAGTTCCCGGTAGTCGTGTTCGATGCGCCAGCGGATCTTGGCCAGACGCACCAACTCCGACAGGGGTGTGTCCTCGTGCAGGGTGGACAGCCAGAAATCGGTGGGCTGCTCCGCCCCGGCCGGCCATTCGGCGAGCAGCCAGGCCTGGGGCAGGACACCGTCCTCGTCGCGGGGGATGGTGCGATTGGCCGGGCGGATCCGCAGCGCCACGAATCTCGAACGCATCACCGCGGCCGGATTGGCCGGCCCGGTCTTGGTGCCGTGGCGCCAGGTGATCTCGGTCAGCGCCGCGGTTCCGGCCGCCAGGACAAGATCCTTGCAGGTGGCCGCCGTCGGGTAGCGGCGGGTCGGAGGCCGCCCGCGCCCGGAATATGCGGCGGTGGCCGGGACCGCATCGCCCGGGTGCGCGAGGGTGGCGCCCTTGACCGCCACGACGTAGACCAGATCGCGATCGGTCAGACCCTGCCGGAAGGTGGCCGAATCGCCGTAGCCGGCGTCGGCGACGATCACCGGTGGGGTCCGGCCCCACGAGGCGAGTTGGTCGAGCATCTCGAGAGCCATCGCCGCCTTCGAGCGATACCGCTCCTCGTCGGGAATCGCGTTGCGTCGCCGTCGAGCGGTGATCGCCGCGGCCGTCGCCGGATCGTCGCACCGCTGATCGTCCCAGCTCTCGGGTAGGTACAGCCGCCAATCCAGGGGTGCGGACGCGGAGTCGGTGGCGGCGTGCACGCTGACCGCGACCTGGCAGTTCCCGACCTTGCCCAAGGTGCCGGAATACTGCCGGGCCACGCACGGGGAGGCGTCACCGTCCTTGGCGAATCCGGTGTCGTCGATGACCCACGCCTCCGGTGAGATCAGATCACACGCTTTGCGGGACAGTGTTTTCCGGACCGGAACCGGATCCCACGGTGAGGTGGTGACGAACTGCTGCAGGCGTTGGTGATCGACTCCGAGCCGGTCGGCCATCGGCTGCATCGACTTGCGGCGCCCGTCGAGCATCAACCCCCGCGCATATACCCCGGCCGTCGCCCGCTGATCCTTGCGTTTGAGCGAGGAGAACACCTCGTCGACGAACGCATCGAGACGTTCACCGATATCGGTCAGGGCAGCGGAATCCACCCGGCCATCGTCTCGGAAACCTCACCTAAACTCGAGGCCCCGCAACAAGAAGTGGTGAACCTAACAAAGTCCTACTAGGCGGAACGCTTGATCCACCGTTCCGCTGCGAGGACCCGCAGGGTGGATGGATCGAGGATCGCACTCCAGTGGTTGTCCGGATCGCCGCTCATCAGAGAGAATCGGAAGTCCAGTACCTGGCCTTCCTTACCGTGCGTGGCGAAGAAATCCTCGTAGCTGTCGTGGCCGTACACATCCCAGTACTTCAGGTACGCCGAAATGGGAGGCTGCGATTTGCTCGTGTAGACGCTTTGGGTATCGGTGAGGGTGGCGAACACGCGAAATCCCGCCCGGGCGCGGTACTCGAGCAGGCCCGGCGGAATTCTTCGAGCGATCCCGGCCACGGACCATCGCCCATCGCGTCGAAGATCTCCTCGACCTGGATGGTGCGCCTCTGCGTCTCGGTGCGCTGCGGAAGGGTTGCTCGGTAGACCCCGTCCGGGTCGGCCCCAGCGAGGTAGTCCTCGATATCGAGGTTGCTGATCCACAGGTTGGCGACCACGTCCGAGACCGTGTGCACTGCGATCGGCAGTCTGTGCGGAGGACTGGTGGCGGTGACGAGGGTGAACGGGTGGTCCGTCTCGGTAAGGGTGGCCGCATCGGCGACGACGAGGAATCGGTATCCCGGGTCGTCTTCGTTGAGGTGGGCGAGGAGTTCATCGATGTCGATGCCGTCGAACTCGGGGTCGTCGACGATGGTCAGTGGATCGGTGCGTTCGGACTCCTCACCGAGAGCTGCGCGCAGGACGTTGTTCCATGCCTGCTCATTGCTGTAGTCGAGCCGGAACAGCAGTATGTCGACGTCAGGGAAGGTCACTGATTTCTCCTATCGCGACCGGGCGAATCGTTGATGAGGCTCAGCGAAGGTGCTCGCTTGTGCTCGTCGAAAGTGCCCACTCGTGGGCGGGTTCACTGTAGCGGTTGCCGGGTGCCGGTGGTGGCTTGACGGAGCTTTTCCGACCGGGCGTGGTGATCACGCAGCCGGTAGGAATCCCCGTCGAGGTTGAGTACCACCGATCGGTGCAGAAGCCGGTCGAGCATCGCGGCGGCGACGGTCGTATCGCCGAGGACCTCACCCCACTCTCCGACACCCCGGTTGGTGGTGATGATGATCGAGGTCTTCAGATAGCGTTGCGCGACAACCTGAAACAGTGCGGAGGCGGCCTCGCCGGGCAGGGGTAGGTAGCCGAGTTCGTCGATCACCAGCAGCGTCGGGCCGGCGTAGAACCGCATCGTCGTCGCCCACCGGCCTTCGATCGCAGCGCGATGGCAGCGGGCGGCCAGATCGGCGGCGGTGGTGAAGTAGGTGCGATAACCGGCATGCGCGGCCGCCCGCGCCAAGCCCACCGACAGGTGGGTCTTTCCGACCCCCGGCGGCCCGATGAGCAGGACGTTCGTCGCGGTTTCGAGGAACCGGCAGGTGCCCAACTCGGCGATCAATGCCCGATCGAGGCCGGGGGCGGCGTCGAAGTCGAAGTCCTCGAGACAGGCCGGGGTGGGCAGGCACGCGAACCGCAACCGCCCGGCGAGGCGGCGGGCTTCGGTGGCGTCGACCTCGATCGACAGCAGCTGTTCGAGCGCTGCGGTCATCGACAGACCGTCCTTCTGGGCTCGGTCGAGCACCGACGGCAGCGCTTCGGCAGCGTCGTGCAACTTGAGCGTCGCCAAGTGTCCTCGCAGACGCTGATAAAGACTTGCCGAGGTCGCGGTGGTGTCGGGGGTGGTGGTCATACGAGGGTGTTCCTTCCGCGGGCTGCGCGCTCGTAGGCGGCCAGGTCGACCACCGTCGATCGCGGTGTCGTCGACGGTGGGTGGCGGTCCGTGGTGTTGGTGCGCAATGCTGCTGCCGCAGTGAGCGCCTCGGGTCCGGGTGGGATGCGTTCTTTGCGGCGGTGCGGTCGGCCTCCGGCCGCGGCACCGGCCATCGCGGCCTGTTCAAGGGCGTGAACGTGGCCGTGATCGCGCACCACGGCGCCGGCCCCGTCCGGCGCCAACCGGTGGCGGGCGACGGTGATCTGCGAGGCGGTGACGATGTCGATCACCTCGTCGCCGAGCTGCCGGGTGACGGTGACCTGCGCTGCGGCCAGTTCCGGGGGCACCGAGTAGCGGTTGCCGCGGTAGGCCACCAACGCCTGCCTCGAGACGGTGCGCGGTTCGCTGAGCACCACCGGATACGGACTGCTCGGCATCGACGTCAACGGTTCCCGGTCGGCGACGGTGCGCACCGGGGCCTTGCCGTCGGCGGTGGCCCGCATCCGGGCATCGGCGCGTCGACTACAGAATTTGTCCACGCTCGCCTGGGCCTGCTCGACGGTGAGCTCGTCCGCCACGGTGCGCCACCATCGCTGGGCCGCAGTGTGATTGGACTTCTCGACGACACCCTTGCGATTGCCGGACCGCGGTGGGCAGATCGCCACCAACACGCCGTAATACTTGGCGACCCCGGCGAAGGAGGCAGTGACTTTTCCGCTGTCGGGGTAACAGACCGTCGACATTCGATCGAATCGCCAGGTGTGGGTCAGGCCGCCGAGTTTTCGGCAGATCCGGTCGAGGCCGTCGATCAGATGCGGCTGGGTCATGGCCGGGGCGAGCACCCCGCGCCACCGACCCGAATGCGCGAGCGATCCGACCAGCAGATATGCGGTCTTACCCCAGCCCCACGAGGCGGGTGGGTTCGGCAGCTCGACCCAGTCCCACTGGGTTTCCGCCCCCGCCGGATGGTCGATGACCGCGTTGGGGCGGTCGGTCGCGCACGCGCAGGCTTGGCAGACGGGCCGGAGCTTGCGTTGCCGGATCTGGCGGGTCAGCGTCTGATACGAGGCGGTGTAGCCGAGGTCTTCGAGTTCGTCGCACAAGGTCCGTGCCCACAGATGCGGATCCTCGGTCAGACGAGCGGTGACGTAGTCGACGAACGGTTCGAACGGATCCTCACCAGCGGGTTTACGGATGCCGGGGGTGGTGGTGCCGTTCAGATAGTTGCGGATCGTGCGCCGGTTTCGGCCGGTGTGCCGGGCGATCGCCGAGATCGTCCAGCCTCGTTTGTGCAGTGCGTGGATCTCCACGTCTTCCTCCCATGTCAACATGAGAAAGCGGTCTCCTTCGGGGTGCTGGTGCGTGGTCAGAGACCACCAGCATCGAAGGAGACCCGCCCTCATCGGCGGAGCCACACGGGTGAGCACTTTCGGTGAGCAGGTCTGAGCAGGATCAAAGAGCGCCATCATCGTGGTCATGTTGCGGAGCGGGACTCGCAACACTGACCGCCACCGTGAGGCGACACATACCGGTTCTATCAGGCGGTAGGGCGAATCTGGGGGTGCGACCGACACGGATTTGTGACAGTCGCGCCTTGCTGCCGGTGTCGTCTCTGGCCTTCCGGTGTTGGGTAGCGCCGACGCGTCTGGGACACGGAGGCCTGTCCCAGCATAGGACCGATGAGAGGTGCGCCGCCCCGCGGTCGCGGGGCGGCGCACATACGTGAACTGACGTAGCGCAGTCAGGAGAGCGAGAAGGCTGACCAGTCCACGCTCAGCACACCAGAACTGCCGAGGAATCCCACCGCCAGCGCTGCGATACCGGCCGCTCCCCAAGGAAACCGTGGGGAGGGAACAGGGCCTCGGTCTACCTGGGGGAACACAACATGGCCGGCGTCGATGGCGTCGATCTCGTCGTGGAAATCGTCCGCAACTGTGATGGGGTCGCGACGGGACATAACCAAGGCGGTCGCGGTGCGGGTGCAGGCGCCGGTCAACCACCGTTGGGTTGTAGCGTGAGTATGCGACATCGTGAGCATCCAATCTGCGGGTCGTGCTCCCGCTCGGCGGTGCGAACGCCGAGCGGGAACTTGGGAACTGACCCACCTATCGTGGCTACCCCAGTTTGGGCATGCGGCACCGCAAGATATGCACGCTAAATGACTGCTGCAGAGAAGATTTCATGAACTAGATTGGCAGCAGCGGCTGTCCTGGCCGCGGACTTGGAGTTCTCGACCGCAGACGCCCGTAACCCCGCACATTCAACCTTCACGGTGAAGGTCGGAGCATGTGACGGCCCAGCTTGTTCGACGTCCCATCGCGGTGCCTCCAAGCCCCGAGTCTGCGCGAAACTGGTAACCCACGCGACAGGGTTCTTCAACGCCTTCACCAGTTTCGTATTGCATGCTGGCACTGCTGGCTCAATCTGCGGGGCAGGTGGCGCTGAATGCAGTATCACCGGCGGTGTCGTCGTGACCTTCGCTGGCTTCTGCGCAGCTTCCGGTGAAGAGGCCGGCCACGGGATTTCGTCGTCGTGATGCTCGATTCCCCGACTGCGTGCGTCGAGCATCGCCCACATCGCTTCCTGTTCCGTTGTCTTCTTCACCGACCCCACCACCCACGGCCCGACCACCTCGTTGAATCGGACACGTACCGCAAACAACGGCGCATGAGACGGGCCGCGCTGCTCCCAGTCGATCTCGGCGGGAGACACCTCAGGCTGCTGCTGGCACCACATGGACAGCACACTCGGCGCACCATCGCGATGTTCCGCTGACCAGCGCGAGCATAGGTCCGTCTGCAGCGGTTGCCACGTCCTATCCGCCGCCATCAGCACCGCGGCCACATCCGCAGCGTCCAAGATGTCCGCGGCAAGACGACGCCGAAGCTCTGCATCGAGGCGCGCCTCCAACGGACCGGTCGCTGCGCACTTGATGAGTTTGCGGAACCGCTTGGTGTCGAGCATGGACAAGTCCCCACCGGCAGCTCGCGCGGTTTCTCGCTGATCAGCGTCCTTGAAGAACGCCGACTTCTCCTCCCGTGCCTGCTGAATCCGTCTGTTGAGGTCGGCGCCGAGAGCCGCGATCTGCTCGGGCGTATAGGGGTAAGCACTGTCGTCGAGGGCAGCAAAGACAATGCGCTGGGTGATCAGATCCGCCACCCGTCTCAATGGTGACGTTGCATGCGTGTACGCCGCTACCCGCAGACCGTGATGCCCATGGACCGTCGCGTCGTACGTTGCGGGCCTCAGACCCGTCACCAGCCGCCGTCGGATCCGTTCGGTCATCTGTAGGTCACCGCGCGCAGCTTCAAGCTCTGCGACGAGCTCCCCGCCATCACCAATGACGGGGTTTGCACGGTGGTTGCGGTACAGAATGGGAAGGCCCTGACGAATGCTCCATGAGGCCACAGCCTCGTTTGCGGCGATCATCATTTCCTGCACGATGACATAGGCGTTGGTGCGTAGTTCCTCCGCCAACCGTACGAGGGTGCCCTCTTCAGTTGCCACCAATCCACCGGCCAGGTCGTAGTAGACGAATGCGTCGTTGGAGCGCCGAGCTGCCAGCAATGCTTGCGCCGCGTCGTTGGCGGCACACAACGTCTCGTGCAATGGCGTCGTCGGGTCTGTCAGGATCGACGCCACTTCGCGGTAACTGACCTCGGCACAGCGACCTGCTCGCACCACCGAACGAGAGAGGTCAACATCCTCGACCAACCCTGACTCGGTGATCGTGCCCGCGATACACAGACTCGGGCGATCCTCCGCTGTTGTCAGCGTCGCAGTCTGCTCCGTGGCGGTACCGAGCATCGGGAAGGTGCGGTCTGGCTTGTAACGCGTCGTGATGCGCTCGAACGCTCGCCGGTCCACCACAGAGCCGACCGGCACCACGTCGGCAACTGCGGCGATGTGTACCTCGAAGCGCCAACCACCGGAGGAAAGGATGTGCACTGTGAAAGCGTCGTCACGGTCTCGGGTTCCCTCGGTATCGATCATCAACAGGGGTGTTCCGAGTTCCAATGGGGATGGTCCTTCCTCGAGGTTTCTCACACCAGCGTAGAAGTCCATACCAGCTGGTGGGCCAAACAGCGGCCCAGGTGATTGGCTTCGGACGGGTTATTCCGCAGGTAGGCGCGCTGCCTGTTGCTGCTTGGCTCGCCACCCGCGTTGCCACATGATTGCCAGAAAGCGGCCTCGTTCAGACCTGTCCGCCAGGTATGGGCACGCACTCAACGGTGCGTTGGACATCAAGGCGGTAGCCCCTTCGGTTTGGGCTTTGACGATGTCGACGAAAGACGCTGGATAGCCCGACCTGGATACCTGTTCGTAGCGCCGCTGTTCAGACATGTGCCACATCCGCGAAGGTTTCGGCGTTGTAAGCCCCGTAGGCCGAAGTGCCTGTCCGAGGGGCGTGCAGCGCCCGGAAACGCGCGAAGCTCATGTGGCCACCGGTGGCTCCGATCGCAGCTTTGAACTCGTCGGACGCGTACGCATTCATCCGTTTGGAGTTGCCGAACATCAAAGACTGCGGATCGACCCCCAGGGCTTCGCCGCGCTTGTTCAACATATGGCCACGGCAACGCGCCTCAGCCTCGATGTACCGTTCGAACTGGTACTCGTGGTAGGCCTGAGACTCCCGCTCCTGGGCTTCCTTCGCCGTGACCTTCCCGATCTCTGTTCGGCTTCCGCTCGACCACAAGCTTGGGTCCGTCAGGATGCGGCGTTCGACTTCCTGATACTGGGCAGGGGAAAGATGGTTGTACGCCCACTCGAGTTCTTCGATGTCTTTCGAGGTGAGCTGGCTGACCTGATCGCCGGCCGTTGACGCCCGCCGATCCCACTCGCCTTCGATCTTCTCCTGCAGATCGCGGTGTTCATGCAGCTGCCCCCACATATCCTGCAGCTGTTCCTCGTCGAGTCCGCGGATGCAGTCCGGTGCGAGCGTCTCTTCCCACACTTCACGAAGCTCTGCGTCCTCCTGCTCGCGCCGCAACTCCTCCGCGGCCGCACGCCGATCCCACTCGGCCTCGATCAGCCGTTGTGCGCGAGGATCGACATGAAGTTCGTTCCAGAATCGTTCCAGCTCGTCGTCAGCCTGCGCCGCCAAAAATTCCTCGGTGAACTCCGCAGCTCTCGACGGTGGGGGCACCGCCTTCCACTGGGGATCCCACTCCGACCGCTCCGCCACATCCTCGACCGCGGACTCGAACAGTGAGAGGGCCTTGTCCAGCGCGGTTTGGTCCCCGGCCTCTTCCGCTGCTGCTGCGCGTCGCTCCCACCGGGACATACGTTGTACCGCCGACGCCAAACGGCGGAGCACCGGATTGGTATGGCTCGGGCACCGCCGCCCACCCTCGCACTGCTTACGACTTCTGCACATAGGGCAGACCCTAGAAATCGGCGTTCCGGCGAAGCCTGCTTACTCGGGCGCGTACCGCGACTCCGCGAGCGCATGTGCGATGCTCGCAGCATCGGAGATCACTACAACCCACTAAGGGGACCATCGTGGCCAAGACGCGCACCATCGACCTCAGGACGGTCATCGATGCACTCGATGTCGTGCAGACACTTCCAGCCGGCAACGACGGAGTGACGATCACATCCGGCAACGGAACGATCAGTTTCTCTGCGCAGGATCGCATGGGCACCACATGCTTCGTTGTCGCGCCCACCTTCGGCCACGCACAGGACACCACCCCCGCGTTCACCGCGCATGTCGCCGAGAAGGACCTGAGCGGAATGTCGATCCCGCGTCGGGCCATTCGGCGCACTCTCACATTCCATGACGGCATGCTCCGCTGCGGCGACCTCCTGACGCTGCCCGCCACCGCCAGCACGCCTGTTACCACTCGGGTGGACCAACCGAATGCGCACGCTTCAGTGCACGTCGACCCGGCATCATTCGCGCAAGCCCTCGCAGCAGTGGAGCCGAGTAAACGCGCCGTTCAGCCCCGCAACGAGGGCCACACTCGACTGACACTTACCCGGCACGGTCAGGTCAAAGTGTCCGTCGTCGGCGACTACTCAGCCGCCACCACCCGCATCAAAACCGTAGGGACTATCACTCCCACCGCCGACTGCCACGCTCACACCCGGATCGAAGTGTGGCTGCAAGCGCTGCGACTTCTCAACCAGTCCGCTGAACGCTGGACCGTCACGCTGATCGCTGGTGAGACATCCGATCAGGTCACGATTACAGACGGTGCCACCGCAATCACCGTAGTCACCCCGACCGCAAAGATCCCGAACTTCGAGGCTCACTTCACCCCACCCAAGGGCGTTCGCTACTGGGACCTCGAGATCACGGACATTGCACCCATCGTGGACTTCCTGTCGACACTGCCCCGATCATTCAGCGACGACTACGCCTTCGTGCAGATCCGCAACCATAGCGATGAAGACGGCCGCACCCACCCCATCGACATGGTCGCAAGACTCGGTAGTCAGCTGATCGCCGCAGGTCAGTCCTACCGAGGAACACAGCTCGCTTCCGTGACCACGACCAGCATCGATGAAGCCGAAGTTGACGTGACGCTGTCACAGCTGCGACAACTGATCGCCACAGCGACGCGGCTCGGAGCCCGTCGGGTAACCCTCCGCGGCTACACGCCGTACGAGTCCATGGCGCAGCTGTTCCTGATCTGCAACGACACCATCGCAGTGACCATCGGGCGTGTGCCCCAGCCACTGTGATCGCGTGTGCCGCATCCCCGAATCGGGATTGCTAGAAACAACACGTCCACGGCGTTCGACGCCACCTCACACTCCGACGGTGCACTTCCGTCGACAATCCGTAAGGGAGACAGCAGTAATGACGCTTCCCGCCCTCACTGCTGAACAGCGCGCCGCGAGCCTGGAGAAGGCCGCCCAGGTGCGTAAGGACCGGGCCGCTCTCAAAGCCAAGATCAAAGCCAATGAGATCGGCCTCAAGGAAGTTCTCGACCGCGCAGACACCGACGATCTCGTCGGCAAGATGCGCGTGATCCACCTGATCGAGTCCCTCCCCGGCCGAGGCCGGCAGGGAGCACTGACACTGATGGAGAAGCTCCAGATCGCAGACAACAAGAAGGTCCGAGGCTTAGGCATTCGTCAGCGGGAACAGCTCCTCGCAGCTCTCACCGACTGACACTGCAAAACCTCCAGCAACGGCTGTGGCGCCCCCAAGAACGGGGGCGACACAGCCGTCTCTAGAGCCTCCGCAACTCCCGCTCAGACCCGCCCTAGCAGGGAATCCTTTCTGTGGGCGCGCTAGTGTGACGCCGTACAACAATTGCGCCGGTGCGCCCGGTGCAGCGCACACGACACACCCCTGCACCCCTGGAGCACCGGATCTATGGCACTCACCCCACGGCGACGTGATACGCGTACCAGGCCCACCCCCTGGAAAAACCCGCCACGCCGCACAGGGGACTTCGCCATCATCGACATCGATGGGGTAATCGCCTCGATGGAAAAATACGAGCACCTCATCAAGACCGAGCGTTCCCGCGACCGTGACTGGCATACCTTTCACCGTTCGTACGGCTTCGCCAAACCCATTCGGTCGGGCCGCAAACTCATCGAGTCCCTGCAAGCCGTCAATGTCGGCATCGCATACTCCACAACCCGCCCCGAACAGTTCGCCCGCGCCACCTGGAACTGGATCGACAGAAACAACTTCCCACTAGGCCCCGTCATGTTCAGGCACTTCATCAAGGACGGACCCCGCCCCGAGAACGAAGTCAAAGTCCGACACTGGTGGTCCTGGTACGACAACTACGACGCCGATCATCGTCTCGTCGCCTGGTTCGACGACAACCAAAGCGCAACCAACGAGCTCCGCAAATACGGCTGTCCAGCCTGGATCCCGAAAGAGTTCCACAAGAAGGTGCGTGCCGCCGGTGGAACCGACGATGCCGTCATCAAAGTCCTCCGAGACGGTCCGCTCGATCTCGACTTGCTCGGAGAACGAGAGGAAACGTCCCGTGGCCCCTGGCAAGAGAAGGAAGACCAGTGGCAAGAGAAACAGAAGGCATGGTTCAAGAAACATCAGGCCGCTCTGAAGGACCGCAACCGTCGGCAGTGACGTAGGTCTACGACTCCGCGTTGCCGACAGACGGACGCCGCACGGTCTAATCACGCTTCCTACCCTGATCAGGCGATAACCGCCCGCAGATCAGGAGCCCAGGCGTGGAGTCACCAACACAACCTACCCACCGATTCCCCGGTGAGTTCCTCGACGAACTACGTACGCGGGTACGGCTCGAGCAGCTCGCCGAGGGCTACCTCGACCTAAAACCTGCGGGAGCGGGCCGCATCAAAGCGTTATGCCCCCTGCACTCGGAACGCACACCCTCCTTCACGATCAATATCGCGTGGGGGCGCTTCCACTGCTTCGGCTGCGGCGCCGACGGCGACGCCATCGACTTCCTGATGCAGGTCGACGGGATCAGCTTCGTCGAAGCGGTCACCGATCTCGCGCACCGTGCCGGTCTATCTCTCCCGGACAGCGCCAGCACCACCGATGACTACCCCAAGCGACAGCAGATCCGCGCCACATTAGACGCAGCCCAGTCCATCCTCCACCAATGGCTTTTCACACATCCCGCTGCACGCACTGCCCGTGACTTCCTGCGGTCCCGGAACTTTACAGCTGATCACGCCGCTCATTGGGGGATCGGCTACAACCCGCCGAATGGGAATGCACTGATCAATGCCCTGATCGAAGCCGGCCACCCCCTCGAACGCCAACTGGCGGCCGGGACGGCAAAGCAGAGCGAGCACCGCACGTACGACGCGTTCCGTGGGCGTCTGGTGTGGCCGGTCCACGATCCGCAAGGCCGCCTCGTCGGATTCACCGGCCGTGACCTGAGCGGACGCGCGCATGCCAAGTACCTCAACACCGGCACCACAGACCTGTTCCACAAGGGCGCATTGCTGTACGGCTTCGACAAGGCACGCCAAGCCATGTTGAGCACACGCCAGGTGTTTGTTGTCGAAGGGCAGACGGATGTGATGGCGATGTCAGCAGCAGGGATGACCAATACCGTCGCAGCATCCGGCACGGCGTTCACCACAGCGCAGGCTGATCTGTTGGCGAGCCGGATCGGTGACGGTGGCCAAATCGTCGTTGCATTCGACAATGACGAGGCCGGAAGAAAGGCTACCTGGGCACTGTTTCATGCCTGCCAACGCTTCACCACGCACATCACGGCAATCGACCTCGCTGGCTACGGCGCCAAGGCAGACCCATGCGATGTGCGGACAACCAGCGGTGATGCGGCCCTTCTCGAAGCTTCCGAAACCCGTCGACCGGTCCTGCAACTACTCCTGGACGCGGACATAGCGGGATGCGATCTGAGCACCCCAGAAGGCAAGGTCGAGGCCACACGGCGCGTGGAGAATCGTCTCGCCGCGGTGCACTCATCCGTGCTGCGACGTGAATACCAACGGTGGGCCGCAGATCGCATCGGTGTCGACGACGGTGACATCCGGTTCCCGGCGACGATATCGATGCCCCGAACCCACGACTCGACCGAACCCGCGCATCAGCTAGCGGATGCCGAAGCAACAGTCGCAGCCTTTCTCATCTCGCACCCCACACAGGCCGCTCGCCTTCTACAGCAGCACGGCACCGACGCTTACGGGCTTCTCCCGGGCGCGGTGGCCGAGTTGGTCGACATGTCCACGACGATGTTCCCGGACGGGCGACCAAAGGAAGGCGAGGACGCAGACCTATGGTCCACAGTGATGACCGATGTCGTTGAACCCGAGCACTATCCGGCGCTCTGGCAGATCGCATTCACGGAGGCACCGACGATCGCTGACATCGAGGACACCATCCCCAGACTGTTGCGGCGACGACTGCTACAGCGACAAGTTGCTCTGCAGCAACAGATCTCCGAAGGTGTGGGGGACTCGTTGGAGCTGCTGCGTCAACTCGCGAAGGTGAACGAGCGCCTGAGAGGGTGTGCATAAAAACGGGGCTCGCTGACGAAGGCCCACACTGCCTTCTCGAGGATCTGGCTCTTGGCGCCCGGTACAGGCGGCGTGCCGCACGGTGTCAGTCTCCACTGTTAGAACTCGTGGTATCGGAGAAACCACACCAACGCCGCAGCCATGATGCTGCGAGGGAAGGACCCTCATGACGACTCCCGCATTCGCTCGCGCCGGCGCCAACCGATTCGGCCGCCCCCGCGGCCCGGTACCGGTAGCAACCTCGCAGTCCCCACACGCGGCCGAGCCGACGCCCACCTCCGACCTCGATCACGCAACGACAACCTCCGCCAGCGACGCTGCGCAGACTGCCGATCAGGGCGCACCGGAAGCTCTGAGGCCGGAGCAGACCGCCACTAAGCAGGCGCCGAACGAACCAACCACGGACGACACTCACGTGGAGCACTCAGCGCCCGAGCAGCATTCACCTCGCCCCACGCCGAACGATCCACCTTCCGACAGTGACGCTTCTGATCCAGAGCCCGAACCTGACGTGGCTCCCGAACCGGAGGCGCAGTCAGACCAGCGCAAGCCGAGCACGAAGCGCACGTCGAAGTCCACCCGCCGACCCAAGAAGGACGCTGACAGCGACGTGATGCCTCTCGTGGTTATCCAGAACGGCAAGGTCATCGCCGATGGTCCGGTCCATGTGCTCGACCTCGATAACGTCAGTGACCTCGACGACGTCGACCTCCTCGAGCTCGTACGGGGCCTACGTGTTGTCGGAGACAGCGATCTCAAAGCCAGCAGCGTCAAGACACTGATGAACTTGATCGAAACGAAAGCTCTGACCGGATGTTAAGTCCGTAAAGCGATGTGGCCCAACCCCACCAGGGTTGGGCCACATCAGTTTGCCGTCAAGTTCAGACAGTGACAGATACCTTCCGGAACCACTCATCCACCCACTGGTAGGGGTTCTGATTCCCTGCGATCTGAATGGTGTCGAACGCGACATGCTCGACGTTTCCGGAGTACACGGCCGGATTTGTCGCAAGCTGCAGCAGTCCCTGATTGTCCTCGGCGAGTGCCTGCAAGACATGCGGGATAGCTTCAGGAAGCTTCTCCAGCTGAGTAGGGCTGGTCATGCCAGCCTCGGCGAATGCCTGAGAGATCCGCTCCACGACCTTATCCAAGCCCAGATTGCGCATCGCCGTGTCACCTGCATGCGGCAACTGAGCCAGGATCTGCGGAATATCCGCCAACTGCGCCGCCAGTTCAGGAATCGCGTTGGGGAGAGCTGCAACGCTCTTGGCGATCAATGCTGAACCAGCGGGATTGCCCATGTTTGTCATGGCCACACCGGCGATCAGCTCGATGAACGCTTGCAACGTGTCCGCGGAGAACTTGGTGCGGGGAAGGCCGGTGACGTCAGCGACGGTGTTCACAGCTTGCACGGACAGCAACCCCACCATCCTGTGTGCGCCCTCAACACTGGTCAGCTCACCGAGGTTGCCCGAGATGTTCTTGCCAACCTGCACCAACTGACGAGCGAGCTCCGAGTTCTCCGGCAGGGAGCACACTACGTCGCCAGGTACGCAGATCTCGGCGACCACCCCAGTCAGCGCCCCGAAGTCAGACTCACGCTGTCCTGACAGTCCACCCCCGGAGATCGCGTTGATCGTGACCGGCTCAACGTCGACCTTTCTGTTGGCGTTCACCTTGACTTCCATCTGCGGCTCGGCTTCGCCGGTGTTTCCGGCGAGTGCCTTGGCATAGCTTCTGGCTAGACCACCGTCAGTGTCGGAACTGGATGCACCTGCGCGTTCGGGAGTCGACGTCTCCTGCTGTGCCGGTGTCGTCGTTGTTGCCCGACTCGGCGCCGGGGTGAGGTTGCTTCCATCAACACGGTCGGTGCCGTCGTCGAGCGGCTGCATCAGCGGATCGTTGCGGTATGGATCCAGCTCTGAGTTGGCAGCCGCTGTCGTTGTCGGCGTGGTCTCCGCGGTGCTGCTGGACCGGCTGGCACCGGCGGCCGCACGAACGCTCGACGGTGCGGTCGAGGCCGATTCCGAGGAGGAGGATGCTCCGGCGCGCGCCGGCTCTGAACCAGTCGTGGAGGCCGGTGTCGAGCTATCAGTACTCGTGTCCTCGTCTGGGCGATCAGGGGAAACAGGAGACTGCGCAGACGTCGTCGTTGTGACCGAAGAGGTGGGTGCAGTTGCGTCCGCCACGGTGCGGCTCGCCTCGCTGACCTGGGTAGCTACCTGGTGCACTAGCGACCGGAATCCATCGGACAGTTGCATCTGAAGCTGGGCGAACGAAGGTGACTCGACTACCTTCTTCACTGTCTCCTGCACCGTGAGCGGAAGATCCGGCTGCGTCTGGGTGGTGTCGACGAGCAAGTTCGACGTGTCACGTCGCTTCGGGTCGGAGAACAGCGCTACAGCCACCACACTGTCCGGATCGACGGTTGTTCGTCGCTGCCCGATCGCGGTGGCAACATCTCCAGCGATTTCGGCGCCCTGGGAGAAGCCGGTGAGGATCTGCCGAGACTCAGGGCAGCGGCTGGCGACATCTTCCATGGTCGCGAGCGTCGCCTGGACTCCCATCGCCACGCTACGTAAGTAGCTCGTTCCGTTGACCGAGGCATCGGATGCGTAGGGAATGAACGTTGCCGTCACCGCATCACCCATGGACTGGACGAGGGGTTCGGTGACCTGCGCCAAAAGACCGACAGGCACCGTAGGATCCGCTGCCGGCCCGGTCTCGAAGGTTCCGGGGACAGCCGTGATCACGGTCGGTGCGCATCGTGGTTGGGTGGAGCCGGGGAAGATGCCATCGGTACCGGTAGATCCTGGGACGATGGCGTTGGCCGGCAACGCACCGGCAATCATGCTCGCCGCTCCGCGGACGGCCGCAGCATCACCGTTGATATTCGGGACGGAGGCGGTCGACGGTGCTCGCAGCGATGCTCCGTTTGCGGCGGATTCCAACGCATTCCAGTCCACGGTCTGTGCGAGCTCGCCGAGGTCGGGAAGTGCCGACAGGGTTGCGGCCGTGATGTCGGCTGGTGGTTGCGCCGATACGCTGGTGGCGGTACCGACCGTAACTAGCGAGGCCGCAGCTCCGGCGGCGACCACGCGTGCAAGGTGCCTGCGCGACTGTCGATTCATTGATACCCCTTGTTGTGCCGTGCCGACAGGAGTGCGCCAGAGGCACAAGACAGTGCCCGTGTGCAGCAATTACCTGCTTCTCCGATGGTCAAAGGGTAACAGAGCAGCACTCGACTACCTGGATAAGAAAAATACGTTGATGCACGTCAAAGTTGTTCTGGCTATCGTATTCACGCCATTTCCGTGCCGGCAGATACGGTGCGCTCGACTACTGATTCAGGAACTGCCTACCTGCCTCACGCACGCAATCGCCGCGTCCGGACATGCATTGCTCACGCCGCGACGGATTCCGGATCGAGCACCGAGGTGATCATCCATCCGTTCGGGCTGGGAGCTGTGGTGAACAGCAACATGTCGATCGGTTCGGTCAGAGCAGAGTTGGGGCTCTTCAGCTCACCAGTAACCCTGAACTCGTTCGGCTTGTCCGACGGCTCAATCGTCATGCAATGCTTGCTCCCCAGCGGCACCTTGTCGATGAACGGTTGAATGCCGGCGGGGTCCATCTGCAAAGCCGGATCGTATGTTTCGACGACTTTGACGGCGTCACGGTCGGCGTAGTAGCGGTACTCGAAGGCCGTGATCACCCCGACGGCTGAGTTGCGATCACCGGGCTCGTTCGTCACAACCACGGCATCGTCTGGATTCGGATCAGTGCAGAACGGCGGTGCAGGGGGAGTAGTGGTCGTGGGTGCCTTGCTGGTCGTCGTCGCAGGGAACGCCTCGGCCAGAGGGACGTCGTCATCGTCGCTGAGTGCGCTTGCTACGGCGAAGATCGCGCCGGCGCCCATCATGGTGACTACACCTGCCAGGATTGCGACGGCCTTAACCGTTTTTCGATCACGTTGCTGCTTCCCGGTGTCGGGTTTCGCCCCGACCAGCGGAGCTTCTGCAGTCTTGACCGCAGAAACATCCGAACGTCGCGGTGGACGCCGGAACAAGGTGTCGTTCGGAGGTGGGACGAGAGGAGTCGCCGCGGCCACGTCGTTCGAGTCGTGGGGGACTGGACCCTCGGTGCCGGTGAACAGTTCATCGTTCGACGGGGGGTGTGAACAGCGGAGGCTGTGGGGCTGGCGCCGAAGCGAGGTCATCCTTCGGGTTCGGTGAATGGTTTTTGTTCGAGGCGACCGCATCCGCAGGGTCGATGTAGTCGTCATCCGTCGGGTGGCGTGGATCCCAATCGTTCACTGTGCTTCACCTTCCGGTCGTGATCGGGTCGGGCGAAGCAGTCGAGTCACTTCGCTGCCGACGTCGTTGTTCTCATCGCTGCATGGGGGCGGATCCGGGCCCTGGTTCAGCGGTGGTGACCAGGGCCGGGATCCGACAACCCGTAATGCGCGGCGCAGCTGACTACTGCGGGTTCACCACTGCGTTGATTCCGTCGTGGAAGGCACCCACGGCAGTGTTGATGCGGTCATTGAACGGAGCAAGCATCTCGTTTACTGGAGCCATTGCTTCGGCATGGGCCTCCGCGGCCTGGTCGACGGCATCGACGATGTGCTGGCCACCCGCATCGGCGACTGCCTGACGCACCTGGGTGTTGGTGTCCTCGATGATCTGCGGTACGTCGGCGACGGTCTGGATGGCGGCCGCGCCAACCGGATCCGCTGCGAGAACCGTTGCCTGCTCTTCGACGTCCTTTTCGATCTGGACCGGATCGGGATCGGGCAGCTGAGGAAGCTCGGTGGGGACGAGTTCCTCGTCGGTGGCTTCGCCACCGCCGATCGCCGCACCGACGAGGGCACCTCCCGTTGCACCGACGGCGACACCGACCGGACCGCAGAGAGCCGCTCCTGCTGCAGCTCCGGCAGTCGAACCGACCGTTACACCCGGCACGGTCGAGATAATCGGCGCGTACGGGAAGATCGCCTGCGAGATCACGGCCCCGTAGGGGGCGCCGAGTGCAGCGCCCGCTGCACCACACGCCACCGCAGCGGTTGTACCTACGACTGCTCCGCCGACCAGACCGCCGGTGACCATGGATGCGGCCACTCGATCAGCTCGATTGTCGTCAACACCGACAGAACGCCAGAACGTGGACGCGTCGGCTTCCCAACCCGCGGCTGTGTTGTTGGTGCGCTCGAGGACATCGTCGGTCATCCAGTTCGGCTGTTCCGCAATGCGATCGCCAATACGGAGCATCTTCTTGCCCTGCTCGTCGACCGGAGCTTCGATCGGCGCGACAGGTTCGACAGGGACCGGGGCGCGGAACTGCTGCTGATACAGCGGAGGTGAATACGACGACTGTTCGTTGTACGTCGGGATGGGTCGTGACGGAGCCTGCTGCGACTGCGGTGACGGAGCGACCCCAGTACTGGCGTTCCGACGGCGGCTGCGGTGCCGGGTCCGGCCGGGGTGTCGTCACACCACCCTGGTTCCCTGCACCTGTGCCGGGTGTGGTCACTCCGCCCTGGTCGCCGCCAGCGGTGCCAGGAGTGGTCACGCCGCCCTGCGGTGCAGCGTGGGCAACCGCCGGCAGACCCAACAGTGAGATTGTGCTGACCGCAGCGGCGGTGGCGAGAGCACGCTGACGTGTGGTGACCCGCCGGTGAGTTCCTTTGTATGAAGCCATGGGCGATCGGGCGCGCAGAAGCGCCCGCCTCCTTTCTCGTGGTGGGCAGTCTCGAGCGCAAGGCCAGCACTGCCACATGCAGGGTGTGAGCCCTGCGGAATTAGCGATCTCCGACGGGCACACAGTAACCAAGACAGTTCCGGTAGTGCGGCACCGCAGAGATGCAGCGATGCGGGAGGTGTGGACTCTGTCCGATACGTGTCTCCAACTTCGGAATGGGTGCTCCGCCAATAGCGTCCGCGTTTCGGGCGCACGGTGTGTCCGCGTTGTCACCGGGTGGAACGTCGCTGCGATGGGCGCGAGCGTCCCGTGGCGCACCAGGGGACCTGCCATATGTGCTGTTCGGGAATGGTCAGTCGGTCGCCGAAAGGGGGCTGATCGTTGCCGCCTCTACCCATAGCCGCAAGTTCAGATGGCTGTAGCCGTTCGCTGAGTTGACCGGCACGCATACCTGCGCGAGCCACCGACCGTCCGAGCAGCGGAGCCAGGCACGCAAAGTTCCACGCATCATCTGCTCGAGTCGAATGCCGCCGGCCCGGACACGTAGGGGCAGTCCGTCAGCGCATGCCAGTCCGGGTTCACCAGGGAAAACGCGGCCCATATCCACCGTCACTGGTCGAGGTGGCGACACTCGTCGAAGGATTGCGTTCTCGGGAAACTGTTCTGTCCAGTCGTCCAGCTCGTCCCTGGCCTCCTCGTGTGGCTGCGCACTCATCCTTACTCTCCTTCGAACGTATGTTCTAATTCTAGAGCAGGCTCGGACGCTCCGATGGGGAGTGCGGATCGGCGCAGTCCTAGACGGCAGTTTTCACGGCACACGAGGCGAACATCCGTTCCTACCGGCGCTGCCGGCCCCGAAACGGAAGCAGCGGACCGTCACGACCAGACGGTCGGCATAGAAGACGCCGCGGACGACTGCACAGAGCCCACCGGTGTGAGGGTTAGTTTCCGATCACTGCGCAATGCCTATGGATGTCTTCGTTCTGAACGCCGTCGAAGGGAGGGAACGCCGGAACGGGTGTTCCTACACTGGCGACACGTTGATCACCCATGTGAAGGAGAAGCGCCGTGGCGCAGATCAGGACTCAAACCCTGCTGGTTCTCAGCGAAGACGAGAAGGCCGCCTTCCAGAAGGTGGGAGAACCCAAACTCATCAGCGACGCAACGAAGCCCTTCATCGATGCGCTCAAGACCAACGCGAAAGCCGTCGCGGCGATCGGGAAGGGAACTCCGACGCAGGAGGACATCGAAAACGCGGGAGCTGCCTTGAGCAAGTTGCGGGGAGTACTGGAAATTTTGCCGGCCAGCGACGCTCGTGCTCTTGCGGAGGAACATCTCGGTGCTGCACAGGATGTCCTGGATGAAGTCCGCGGCTTGTTGTCTGCATGATTCATGCAAGAATGGGCCCACGCCAATACCCCTGGCGTGGGCCCCTTCTTGACGATTCGCGGACTATGCGATGTTAGGCAGAGGTGGCGTGCTTCAACTGCGCTGAGGCCTGCGCCAGACGAGCCTTCTTCTGCTCGGCATGTCGAGTGCGGGCCAGCCAGACAGCGCGTTGACGCGATGCAGTTGCACTGGGGTTGATGTTGGGCAGCTCCGCCCCGAATCCGTACATCAGGTCGGCTGCACGCTCCCATCCACATCCGAGGACCGCGGCAAGATGATTAGGTGCCATGTCTCGGGCGACCGCGCGCCGTGCGATCTCAGCTTCCTCGGCATACGGGATGACCTCCCGGCCTTCACTTTCGCGGCCACCCGGCTGATCCAGCTGCGACTGGGCGATCCACTTCTGATGACCATTTGTGGCATCAAAAATGTTGCGGTCCGAGAGCACCTCCTCGATGAGGATCTCGTCGATAGCGGGGAGTGGCTCGAGTCCTGCAGGAATCCAGCTGGTGGCCGGATCCGTTCTGGTGCTTGGCCCGTCGGTCATCAAATCAAGGGTGTACTGGTCCTGTTCAGTAGCAGTGACCCGGTCGTGCACATGCGGATCCGGTAATCCCTTCGACGTCCATGCCACACCAGCAACGACCGTGTCGATCGGGCGGCTACCAGCGTCGATATCAGCCAGAACGTTGCTGCGGCACTGAGCGAGAATCGGGCAACGCTCACACATGTTGATCGCGACCTTCGCAACTCGGACCCCGAGCTTGCACGTAGCGTCGCTCCGCAGCCAGTTCCGCGAAGGTAGCCGCCGGAAGCGCACCGGATTTGGTGACCGAGAGATCCGGCTGATCCGGCAAAGCGAATGCTTCTGGATTGTCCTTGCAGATAGGAGCTTTCGCCACGCGGGTCGCGGCTTGCCGCCAGGCATTGCCTCGTCGCGCGACTGGTCGCGGGCGACGCCGGCGGACGTCCTGTACGCCGCAGGTGCGCGGCCTGAAGAGCTGACCGGGCGCGAAGCCGTTCGAGTTCGCGGTTGACGTTACGCGGTGCGTTCGGCAGCGGGGACGTAGGTACCGCTGGCACCGGTGCCCGCCGGAGGGAGGGATCGATAGTCATCGCTTGTCCTGAATCTGTGTGGTTGTAGAAGTACTGCCTGTTGTTCTCCGATAATGTGAAACTAGCACGTCACTGGCGTCTCGCGCGAATCCAGAGCGCGACAATCCAGTCCCTACTCCGGGATATGGCAAAGATCACCGCCTTCCACCACCGTCGTTTGGTCCGCTGACCTCAACAGACCCGCAGCGTGCCGCACCCCGGAACAGTGATCGCAACACTCCTGCCATGAACAACAACGTGGTCCTCAAGGCAGGATTCTTCGGATGCACCCACGCCGGATACGGAATGCGCGGGATGGCCCGCAAGCACCCTTCCGGCCTGAACATCCGAGAGGTGGACGGCTACGTCACCTATGAACTCGTACAGCGCGACATGATCGCCTCAGAAGTTAACTTCCAGGTCAACGGCGGAGACACCTTTCACGTCCACCACCCGCCCGTACGCGCAGTCAACGCCGAACGACGCATCGATGCACTGCGGATCACCGCTGGCATTCCCGCCATCGCCAACACCGGCAACCACGACGGCGGCGCCGGAACTTCCGTCTCCGCAGCGGCGCTGCTACATCAACCCGAACTAGGGCGCTGTGCCGTCTTCGTCGACCCAGCGCGCCCCGACGACGACATGTTCGGGCCCGTGCCCGGCTACTACGAAGTGCACCAGCCTGTACCCGAAGTGCCCTTGTTCCTTCACGTGGTGTCCCACAGCGGGCTCGACCCTCGACTACAGGAACGAGGCATAGAGATTTGACCCCCGCCCCATCAGCGGCGGAGTCAACATCCTCGTCTCCCACGGAATCTTCTCCGCGGATGGTCGCCTGTTCGGAGCCGACGACCGGCACGGCGCCGAACGTCTCGTGCCCGAAGAGTGGGCCGACCGCGGCTGGGACCAGACGATCCTGTCGGACTATCACACCCCAGGACCAATCCCAGGTTTCGGACCTGCCGACGGCCGCGAACGTGGCCAGGTTTGGATGACCGGTTCGCTGATCGGCCGAGGCTTCTCCGACGATATTTGCGACCGCGGCTGGCTCCTGATGGAACTAACCGAGGACGGCCGCGTCACCGTCACACCTCGCTACGTATGGCGACGCCCCCAGATCGACTTTGACGTCATCGACGCCCGAGGAAAGACCATCGACGACATTAACCTGATTGTGAGAGAACGGCTCGCCTCACAGGACTGGTGGGACGACGAATCTGCGGAACTCACAGGCGACGGCGGCTACATCCTCCGACAGAAGATCGCGCACACCACGAACGCGCAACGCCACGGCATCCGAGCTTCTTGCGGCGGAGTGGGCAGTAGCCGCCGGCCGCGCCGCCTACTGGGCCTTCGCTTGGGAAGATCCCCTGCCGAACAACCACGGATCCTCTGCCCTTGAACGCACCCCCGGCAGCACAACAACGAATCCCGACCCCGCAGTCTCGACCTAGCCCACGCCTTCACCGAGCGTCTCGACCAGGGCAGGATCGCAGCCATCCTCCGAGCATGGCCGAGGACATAAGAAAGCCCGTCATCGCCCGCACCCAGCAGATGCTGCACGAACTGACACCCCACCGATCCGCGCTGATCCAGCGTGCCGCACGATGCGACGCCCGTTCCTACCGTCGCATCCAACACACACCCCTCCCGCACACCCGGCGGGCAGCGCAGAGGACGAACATGCAGATCATCACCGGACACATCTACAACTACCGCTCGATCGAGGACTTGACCCTCGACTTCGAGCCGACGGCATCCACGCACTCATCGGCGCCCCCGGTTCTGGTAAATCGTCGTTCCTCGGAGCAATCGGATTCGCCTGTACGGCGACCCCGGACCCGGCATCGATCTGATCGACCTACGAAACGACAACGCCGACACCAAAGCGCCAGCTGGAGCGGACATCACCTGGCGTCAGGGACAAGACACCTACCGGACCGTGCGGGAAATGAGGCGCGGCGTACGTGGCGGCAAGCCCATAGAGAAGACCACCGCGCGCATGTGGCACAACGGCGTCGAGATCGAACACATGACGCCCCACCCTGATGACAGCCGAGGTCACCAGAATCCTGGGAATGTCCGGCCGCGCATTCCGCGGCGCCAACATGATCGCCCAAGGCGAAGTCGACACTTTGGCTAACCGCTACACCGACCGAGGTCACCGCGCTGGTGGAAGAGCACACCGGGCGTCTCCCATATCACCAAGCTGCGCGACCGGGCACGTAAGGACGCCGGCGACAAGCAAGCAATCGCCGACGCTGCTCTCGGATCACCCGACGCTGTCGCCCAAGCTGAGCTGCGCGAACGCGAAGCTGAAAAGGCGCACTCCGACGCTGAAGCTGATGCATCGGCTGCTAATGCGAAAGCGGCCCGAGCCCGCGCCGACTGGGAACAGCTAAACGCCAAGGTCAGGGATCTACGTGACCAGGAACGCTGCGCGAGACAAGCACGCGAGTCCGTTGTAGCCGCCTCCGCTGTTGCCGATGCAGCAGAGCGGCGTCTGGCAGAGCTCCACACGTTGATAGCCGACCAGGGACTGGCAGATGCTCGCCCCGAAGACCTCGAGGACCGGATCACCGACCTTCGCGAGGCTGCCCACGCCATCACGACTGCTGGTGCGAACCTTTCCGCAGCCGAGAACACACTCGAGGCCGCTGAACGAGAAGCAGCCGCTGCGGAGCGCTCCGCAGCCTCCATCGATGTCACCCGAGTGCAGGCCCAGCTGACGACGGCACAGACAGATCGGCAGCGAGCAGAAGAAGCATTGCGAGCCGCCGATCGACAGCAGGCCACCGCCCGTAGCGAAGCAAGCAAGCTCGCCAAGGCAATCCACGTGCTCCGCGACTCCGCTGGCGAGGCGCACTGCCCGACCTGCCGACAGTCGATCGACGACCTCGATGATCTCGTCACAGATCTCGACCGGCAGCGAAGTGCAGCGGATCGCGCCGCACAGGATGCCGCTGCGACCGTCACAAACATGACTGCCCAGCGCCGCGCCGCCGACACCGCTGCATCTGAGGCGCAGCGGTTGCTGCAATACGCCGAGCAAGCCCAGCGGCACATCGAACAGACGCAGCAGCGGCTCCATACCGCCCGTACCGCCCGGAGTAGGGGACTGGACGAGCTGGTGGCGGTGCTGCGCAGCCTCGACGCCGACCTGCTGCCACCCCTGCCCAGCGACGTAACAGCGCAGACATGCTTGGACATCGCCCGGACCGCACTCGCATCGGTGAACGAGCGCGGCCAACTCCTGCAGGCATCTCGCCAACTACTCCTCGACCGAGCTGCCGCCGAGGCGGAACTCGCAGACGCAACACACACACTGCGCGAAGCGCAGGCTGCCGTCGTCAATGCGCCCGACCCCGCTGCGGTGACCGCAGCTGAATCCGCAGCGACCGAAGCCCGCACCCACCTCGATGACCTCGACCGCGAGGCCAGCGATGCACGCGCGATGCTCGCAGCCGCGCAGACCGGACTCCTGCAGGTCAGCGACGACGCAGACCTGGCACGCGAGCACTGGCGACGCAAGCGCGTGGCCCTCCGAGAGGCGGAAGTCGCACGCGGTATCGCCGACTCGCTCACCGCACTACGGCAGGACCTGCTCGCCGACTACGCGCAGCAAATTTCCGAATCGGCAACCGAGCTACTACAGCGGTTCGGTGGGGAACACGTCGCCTTCCACCTCGACTCTGACTTTGTTCCCCACGTGGAGCTGATCGACGGACGTCGCCGCAAGTTGAAGCTGCTCTCTGGAGGAGAAAAGGCCCGTGCTGGACTCGCGTTCCGTCTCGGCATCTCCATGCAAGTCACGGACGGGGGATTGCCAGACCAAATCTTCGGCGATGAGATCACCCAGTACCTCGACGACGAAGGCCGTCGAGCCATCGTCGAAACCATCGGAGAACTGTTCGCTTCCCCAATCCTGATCTCCCACACCGACGAAGTACTTGATTACGCCACATCCGTACACGAACTCACCCGCGACCTCCTCGGGGCCACCGAGGTAGTTGCCGCGACCCACTGACCTCTAGAGAAAGAACCCTTGTGCCTGCCATCCCCGTCCCTAGGTTCCAGTACAACGACCCGGACCTGAAACCACCGACCCCCGGTCGAGAACTGATCTCCGCTGTGGGTCTCGTTGAATCGGTTTCCGGCGTCGGACCCGCAACCGGCGGTTAACACTTCGGCGTCCCACTCTCGATCGGCCCCAAAAACTTCCGGGCACCAATGTCAGACCTCGTCGGTAGCGTGATGGCAGATCCACGGTCCGAGGAGGTCTGGCATGTCTGAAGTTCCCGTCGCGGTGTCGCGGCTCGGCGAGGACGACTCGCGCGAAGCGCAGAACGCCCGCGCCGTGAGGTGGCTTCTCGCGCAACCTGGAGGCCCGGTGGTCGTCGTGACACCGAGGCGTGCGGTGCCGAGCGAGATCATTAACCGACTGATCGCCCGACCCCAGGTGCAGCACCACGCCTGGCGAGGGTTCTCCGGCGGGTACTTCGATGGCCAGCGGGTGCTGTACGCGTGGCCCGACCGGAAGCACCTGAACGAGGTGTGGAACGTCGAAGCGGACGCGATCGCCGTCATCGAATGGAGCACGAAGGAGACCGCGGAGTGGATCAAGGACGTGAACCCGATCCAGCTTCTGCCGGGACAGACGATCGAGCCCACGGCGTCGGAGCGCGTCACCGTGGAGCCGCTGCCGAACGGCATCGACGAGATCCTCGAGCACGTCGCCGGGATCGCAGCGGGCTACTCCACCGGCCTCAAGTGGAACGAGGAGGACAAGCTCAAGGCCGACATGATGAACCGGCCGGATCGCTGGGCGACCGTCACTGTCGAGCAGGTGCGCGCGAAGTGCCGCGAGCTCGGCATGCGCGGCGACGACGTCGACACCATCGCTGGATTCCTGCAGCGCCGGAAGGACGGACGTCGATTCAACGTACGCTCGTCGTACCGCACGTTCCAGTTCAACTGAGCCGCGGGCTAGACGGTATGAGCAGCCCCGACGCTGAGTCAGGGGTTGCGGGCCGGGGCCCCTCTCACCCATGTTCGTGGGTTACCGAGCAGGAAGCCTCCTGCCCGGTCTATCCGACAGTGGTGGGAGGCCCCGGTGTTTACCGAGCGTACGAGCGTTGGACTGGACGTGCACGCACGTTCGGTCACGGCAGCAGCCATCGACAGCGTCACCGGCGAAGTGTTCCAAACCAAACTGACGCCGTCCTTCGAACACATCCGGTCCTGGATCGCGGAGCTACCACGTCCGGTAGCGGTGGCATACGAGGCCGGACCGACCGGCTTCGGATTGTATCGGTCCTTGACGGCAGCCGGAATCCGGTGCGAGGTCGCAGCTCCCTCCAAGCTGCAGAAACCCGCCGGGGATCGGATCAAGACCGACACTCGCGATGCGCTGCATCGGGCCCGGTTGCTGCGCCTGGACGAGGTCACCTCGGTGTCCATTCCCAGCGCCGGGCAGGAAGCGGCCCGGGATCTGGTCTGGGCCCGGGAGGACTGCCGCGGAGATCTGATGCGGGCGAGGCATCGGTTGTCGAAGTTGCTGTTGCGGCACGGCATCGTCTACTACGGCGGGCAGGCGTGGTCCGGTGCGCACGACCGGTGGTTGCGCACCGAAGCCGCGTCTCAGCTGTCCTCACCGGCGACGCGGATGGCGTTCGACGCCGACTACGACCATGTGCTCACCATGCAGGCCCGGCGCCGACGGCTCGATGCGGCGATCGAGGAGATGGCCGCGGTCAGTGAGTTCACTCCGGTGGTGCGCCGGATGTGCTGTCTGCGCGGGGTGTCCACCTTGACCGGGTTCGGTCTGGCGGTGGAGATCGGGGACTGGACTCGGTTCACCGGCAACACCATCGGATCGTTCGTCGGGCTGGTGCCCTCGGAGTATTCCTCGGGATCGTCGCGGACACAGGGGTCGATCACCAAGACTGGAAATTCTCATGCGCGTCGGCTGCTGGTGGAAGCGGCCTGGCATCACCGCGCCCGCTATCACGTCGGCCCGGTGATGCGGTCGCGGTGGGATCGAGCTCCGGCCGCGGCCCGCGCCCGGGGCGACGAGGGCAACCGCCGGTTGCACGGGCGGTGGGTCGGGTTCCTCGAACGTCGCAAACGGCCGGTGGTGGCGAATGTGGCGATCGCGCGGGAGTTGGCGGGCTGGTGCTGGTCGCTGGCGGTGATGGATTGTTGAAGCCGGCCTGACGGACTGCTTCGTCCCATAGGGTCGGTGGTGGCAGCGCGTGGATCGACCCGCGGCACACCTATGAGCAGATCTTCCGGGGTCGACGCTCGATGCTAGAGATGCGGATGCGATCCAGCCGAAATTCCGTTCTGCGGTAGCCAACCCGCGTATATCAGTCTGACCGCGCGTCGTATTGTCGACACGCTCACCACGCAGACTCGAGGGCGAAGCAACGAGGCGCCGTCAGGGTCGCTCCCCGACGGCGCCTCACCTTGCCCTCTTGACAAACTTCTCTACATATCAGATGTACCCGGCCATCAGGTTGGTGCCAGCCGGCTGACCGTGGAAGTCCTCCGAGTGCGCTGTGACGCCGTCGAGTGTTGTAGTACGCGAGCCAGGGTGCAAGAGCATCAGCTCGTTCGGCGTTGCTGGTGAACACCTGCCGGTAGGCCCACTCGGTCTGCAAGGTGCGGTTCAGGCGTTCGACCTTGCCGTTCTGCCACGGGCAATGCGGTTTGATGAACTTCTGCCGAATCCCGAATTCGGCGCACACGGTGCGCAGCGAGTACCGGTAGGCCCAAGCGTCGTCGGTCATCAACCGTTCGATCGTGGTGATGCTGTGGCCGGCGAAGTAGTCGATCGCACGGATCAGGAAATCTCCACAGGTGGAACCCTTTTCGTCCGGGAGGATCTCCGAGTACGCGAGCCGGGAATCATCGTCGACGAGCGAGTGCACATAATCGAAGCCCACCTTCGTCTTGCGGTTGCGGGGCCGGTTGTGTCGACCGAGGGCCAGCCGCCGGCCGAGGATCCGTGGGAAACGGACCTCTGGGTACGTTACGCCATGCTTGTCGGTAGGTCATCGAGAGAAGGACACGGGTGTGGTCAAACAGCCCGAGCGGTAGCGACCCGGCAGCACCTCGTGGCGGCGGCTGCGGCGGCGTTCGACCGGCTGGGGTTCGTCGGTGCCAGCCTCGGGGACATCGTCGCCGCTGGTCAGGGCCTGAGCAAGGGCGCTTTGTACTTCCATTTCAAGTCGAAGGAAGAACTCGCGCACGCCGTGGTGGAACAACAGCACGAGATCTTCATCGATGTCGTTGAGGCCGTCGCCGCCACCGGGGTGACGGCGCTCGAGCAGATCGTGATGCTCTGCCATCAGATGGGACGTCGGATCGTCGAGGATTCGGTCGTGCGAGCGGGAATCCGATTGACACTCGAGTCCGGTGTGGGGGAGGGTCTGGGGGATCGGCACGCCCCTACCAGGACTGGATCGATGCGTGTCGGCAACTCGCGGAGACCGCGATCGTCGAGGGTGATGTGTTCGACACGATCGACGCGCCGGAGCTGGCCCGGTTCGTGGTCTCGGCGTTCACCGGGGTCCAGATGGTCTCGAATGTTCTCGATGGGCGCAGCGATCTCGAACAGCGGATCGATCAGATGTGGCAGTTCCTGCTGGCGGGCATCGTGGTGCCAGACCGGCGCTGCGCGATCGAGAAGGTCCGGCAGGCCTGTGGGGAGCACACGGGGACGCCGGACTGAGATACGGCGCGGATGGCCGCTACGTCTGATGTGATATCTACTCCGTCAAACCTGTCCGTGACAGGTCAGAAGGGATTCGCGAATGGTTCGGTGCTGGCGATGCCGCTCTCAAAGACGCACTGGAGACTGGGCCCCATCTGGTCCCGCCGCCTGAGAGGCACAGGTGTCCGGCGGAGACGGGCTATGTTGTTCTACCGTTCTGAGCTTGGAATCAACCCGCGGTGTTGGTGGCAACCGTTTTGCCACTGCAGACCGGCGCGTCAGCCCAGCCCGCCATATCGTCCAACGAAATGAGCCAACTTGGGCTACCCGCGGTGCAGGTCGGCGAAGCGAAGCTATCCGAGGAGCGGCCCTTCTATCGCGTCCTCAAGTCTGTCGTCCTTGCCGTCGCCGTCTTTACGCTCGTCTTTCTTGTACTGACTAGTGCCGCATCACGCAACGTTTGCCCTGTCGACGATCTCCCGTAGCTGTTGATCCTCGGCGTGCTTGTTGCGCCAGATGATGTAGCGACGGATCATCGACGCTTGCTCCCGATGACTGCCGTGGTCGGTGCCATCGAGCGCGAAGTACCGCAGCGCGGTGAACTGCGCCTCGATCCGGTTGAGCCACGAACTGTTCGTCGGGGTGTACGCGATCTCGACGTTGTTCGCCTCTGCCCACAGACCGACCCGTTGGCACTTCCTCGTGGTCAGGTGCGGCGAGAAGTTGTCGCACACGATCGCGATACGAACCTCCGCCGGGTAAAGAGTGCGCAGGTAACGGCAGAACTCGAGGAACGTGGAGCGGTTCTTCGTCGTCTTGACGTGCCCGTACAGCTTGTCCTTGCCCAGGTCGTACGCGGCGAACAGATGCCGCACCCCGTTCGGACGGGTGTAGGTCGCCCGCCGCCGGCGCCGCGGCTCCCGGTCCGGGTCCTTGTGCCTGCCGCCACGCTGCGCCCACTGCCGGCCCGGATGCGGCTGCAGATTCAAGGGACCGAACTCGTCGAGACAGAAGATCGCCTGTGGCTCATCGGGATCGGACACGACATCGCCATCGGCGATGGCATACAGGTGTTCGACCCGAGCCTTCTTCACCGCGTAATCGGGGTCCCGAGATCTCTTCCAGGTCTTCACTTTTTGAAAGGAGACACCCTCCTCGCGGAGCAGCACGCACAGACCCTCGTGGCTGATGTCGTCGACCACCCCCTCGGCGACCAGGAACTCGGCGAGTTTGGTCAGACTCCAGGTCGAGAACGGCAGATCGTGCTCGGCGGGGGCGGACTTGGCGATCTTCTTGATCTCCCGGCGCTCCGGCAGGGTGAACTTTTTCGGCCGGCCGCCGGCGTACTTCGGGTACAGCGAGTCGAATCCGTCGGCGCCCAAAGTTGTGGATGACATCACGGACCCGGTCGGCGCTGGTGAAGCTGACCTCGGCGATCTTCGGTACCGGCATGCCCTGGGCCGAGAGCAGGACCATCTGGGCGCGCCGCCAGGTCACCACCGATCCGGTGCCGCGGCGGATGATCCGTACCAGCCGTCTGCCTTCGTCGTCATCGATCTCTCGCACGCGTACTCGTTCTGCCACTCGACCAGGCTGACCGATCCCGTGGCCGACACGCCGCAACCGGTCGGCGTGTCGGCCAGAACGGGCGAAGGTTCACGGGTGCGGCACTAGGCTCAAGTTCGTGCGGATCCCGCAGGGCATCACCTCGAACAACTTGACCGAACCTAAGAACGTTCTTTGGAAATGTTTTCAAATCATGGTCGGTTTACCCTCGGGCTGTGCCATACTGGCTGCGCAGTACAAGGTTTGGGACAGCCAGTCAGCAGTCACGGGTTGATGTATGAATACCCTTCTGCGGTTGTGCGCAGCGACCGTTGGCTCGCGGATGAGATCAGCTTTGGCTTCGAGGGGGAGCTATGCGTTGCCGATAGCATTTTTGCGCGAGGATTGACGTTGTCTTGGTGGGACGGCACCCATCCGGGCCTGATGGGCCTGGAAGAGTGTGCCGCCCTTGGAAGTTCGCTCTGGGGGGGATCGACCTTGTTTCCAGCGCTCGGGGGCAAAACCAATTGGTTTGTCGCTTTTCCTGATGATGCACGTTGTCATCCCATTGTCATGGCGTTGAGAGAAGGAAACCCGAATCTATCGACGATAGTTCATCCCAGCGGACGACCCTTCGTGGTCGGGAATTTGAGCATGTCAACGCCGGTGGCCTTAGCAAACAATGATCGG